>NZ_QTMC01000003.1:0-360040 GCF_003602965.1 Bacteroides sp. AF25-5LB | reverse complement strand
TTGTTGCTCAGGTACTTAAAAAAAATATTTTATAATAGTGTTGCGGAATTAAGGATAAAGAGACTGTTGCAGGTTACAAAATTAGATATTCTTATTCATTCAGCATTTCATCAATGGCGAATTCGTGAAGTTCATGCTCCAGCTTCATTTCTTTAAGCCGTTCTTCTTTCTTCTGAAAATAATCATCGCCCAAACCTTTTTCTTCGAGTGCCTTGTCGAATTTATCAAGTATTTCATCTGAAACACATTCTTCATCGTCATTATCGATTGACTCGTCCAATACAGCAAGCATATCCTCCATTGTGTATTTCTGTTCTTGTGAAGAAGTATCTTCCGTTAATGAAAACTCTGTATCATCCTCACAATCAATATCCGGCCCTAACATATCTATAAGCTCATCGATTGTATAATCTTTGTCTTTAAAAGAATCTTTCGTATTTTCTTCTTTGACAATCGGCTCTTGAACACCGGTTTCCTGTATGCTTTCTTTTTGAGCAGACATTTTAGTCTTTGGTGCTTTCTTTGAAGATTTCTTTTTAGTCTCTACAACTTCGGCAGTCACCGGTTGTTGTTCTTCTACTTTTTTCTTTCGTGCCATAACTTTATTTATTTTTGAATTTAGTAATACTCCGAATACATGAATCATCGGACATTACATATATCCTCTTTTTTGTCGGAATATAAAAGAAAAAGGTATTTTAACTATATTCTTAACCAGAATTAAGCTCTCGCACCGGTAATTTTGCATAAAGAAAGCCCGATTCCCCACCAAGTAAGAGAATCGGGCAGAATATTGAAGCTGCCCCAATATAGCCTATATACAAGCCTTAAAAGCTCAATAAACTCGCATTTCTGGCTCTGTTTTCAGACTCCAAATCGGCAAGATATATCTCAGTAGTGGTTATACTTGTATGACCCAACATAGGTGATATTATAGACACCGGAACACCCTCGTTTCTCAATACGGTAGCATAAGTATGGCGTGCAACGTATGTTGTAATCTTGCCTATGTTCAGCTTTTCACCGATGACTTTCATTCTGTCATTTATATGTTTGGTGAGATTCTTCTTTTTCTTCTCATGTTCCCAAGCATCATCACCGGCTTTCATAAAAGGAAATATATAAATACTCTTTCTCGGATTGTTCCCCCACTTTTCAATAATAGACTGCATTTCAGGAGTTATCGGTGCATAAATCCGTTTTGTATCACGAGTTCTGTCTTTGGTCTTTTCACGAATAAACGAAATTTCTCCGTTTTGAATGTCAGAGAATTTTAGGTTTATCAAATCGGCAACGTTGATACCGTTACAGAAATAGATGAATAGCCATAAGTCACGATAAAACTCAGTGAACTTGTTACCGTCCGAATAATTGGCGATAGCTTTGAGTTGTTTCTTGTTGAGTGCTTTTTTCTTGCCTACACCTTCCTTTATCTGGTATTTGCCTCTTCCGAAAGGATAATCAGCCTCTCTAATCACTCCGGCAGATTTGGCAATATTCATGATAGCACGAATATTTCTCATGTTGATAGCCAAAGTTGTCTGACTTACTGTTTTCAGGCAGAATTTCTCAAAATCACGCAGCCACTCAACTGTAATATCCCGAATTGGTACATTATTCCTTTTATACCGCTTAATCAGCGAGAGCGTACTTTGATAAAAAGTCTTGGAACCAAACTTGTTGTTTTCATCCAGTTCTTTTATCTTGGCTTCAAGCATTTCATTGATAGTACCGCCGATGTTTTTTCCAAGTCTTGTATTCAGACGGTCAAAAGAGAAAGTTCCGCGTTCGGCCAGATATTCCACATTCTTTAGAATACGGCTGAGTTCCTTCCCGATTTCTTCCTGAATATCTCTGCACTCTTTGGACTTGCCTTCAAGCGCTTCTTCAAGTTCTTCTTTTGAAGTCAAGCAGATACCGACTGAATAATACTTTGGTTTGCCCTGATAATACACTTTGATTTTTACCGGATAAGTACCTTCTTTATTAATGGTGCGAGTGTCGAGTACAACCGACACAACAACGCCGTTTTTAATGATTTTAATCATGATGTTTGAATTACTTGTAAACGGAATTGTTTACCGGTAATATATCCTCCAATTTTGGGAATTATAAGTTAAACGGGGCTTTCAAAAGGTATTTACAGGCATTTTTTAATAACGTTTGCAGTATTGTTTTGGAAATATTTTAAGGTAACATCGAATATATATATTCTGAAATTCAGTAGAATGTTTTGTATTTCAATAATAAAGAGATTACTTTTGCATAAACAACAAAGAGCATGAGAATAATAGCGAGAAGCAAAATCTTGATTCGCTTTATCGGTACTCATGCCGAATATGATGTAATTGACGCTAAAAATATATAGACGTATGGCAAAGATTCAAAATGAAACTGCTTATAAGGCAGCAATGGAGAGAATAGAAGAACTTCTGCCATTGGTTGATGACAATACGCCTTTGAATGACAAGAATCTGATAGAATTGGATTTGTTGTCAGAACTTGTTGCGGATTATGAAGATGAACACTATCCGATAAAATCACCTTCTTTAGTGGATGTGATAAAACTTCGTATGTATGAAATGGGATTGAATCAGGTGAAACTTTCAGAACTTCTTGAAGTAAGTCCTTCACGTGTCAGCGACTATCTTACGGGGCGTTGCGAGCCTACCCTTAAAGTAGCTCGTGAAATAAGCCGGAAACTCAATATTGATGCGAATATAGTGTTAGGTATCTGATATGAAATTGGGGCTAAAAACGACCATTTGCACGAAAATTGCACAAATCACCGGAAAACAGAAGAAATAACGTGATTACGGATGAAAAAGAAATATTATATTTGCCCTTGAAAAAGAGCCATTTAAGTAAGAGCGTGAAACGCAAAGAAATAGGAAGACATCGGTACAGCCCGGTTTCATAATCATGAGGTCCCCGGTTCAATCCCGGGTCCCGCTACAAAGAAGATTTAGACTGTTAGGAGGCTTCCACTCTTGGCGGTCTTTTTTGTTTTTAATACTCATTTTTTACTATGGTTTGTTTTCAAATTATAGTAAAAAGGAAAATATGAATACAAACAGTTGATATATGGATAGTCCTCTTGCATTTTAAGCCACTAACTTTGTGTGCAAATATCAAGTGACTATTATGAAAAGACAACTGTTCACATTTTCCTTTCTGTGTCTGCTTGCACTAGGTACAAGAGCACAAAATACCCTAACCTTGGAGGACTGCCTCAAAATAGGTATCGAAAACAACTTGTCCTTGCAAAGCAAACGGAAGGAAATACAAAAAGGGAAATACGGCATCTCTGAGAATCGAGCCAAACTGCTACCCCAAATCAATGGTTTTGCCAACTATAACGACAATATCGATCCACCCGTCTCCGTTACCGATGGTTCAGCGTATGGCAATCCCTACAATGTAACCCAAACTTTGCAATACAACGCCAACTTCGGATTACAGCTGCAGATACCACTTTATAACCAGACACTCTACACCACTCTATCCATAGCCAAAACCATGGATGAGATGAATCGCCTTTCTTATGGAAAGGCAAGAGAAGACCTCATCCTCCAAATTAGTCAAATGTACTATTTAGGACAGGTTACAGCTGAACAGATTATTTTGATAAAAGCCAACATCACTCGCCTGGAAGAGTTGAGAGATATCACTCAAGCCTTCTATGACAACGGCATGGCTATGGAAGTAGATGTGAAACGCGTCAACATCAACTTGGAGAACCTCAAGGTGCAGCACGACAACGCACAAGCCATGATGGAACAGCAGCTGAATCTACTTAAATACATTATCGACTATCCGGCGGAAGAAAGAATAGCACTGGTACCAGTGAATACAGAAACGATTACGCCCGCAGCACTCACCGGGCTGTCCGAAACACTATATGAACTCCAGCTGTTGCAATCACAAAAACAACTTGCTGAACAGCAGAAAACAATAATCAGCAACGGTTACATCCCCTCCTTGAGCTTGACGGGAAGCTGGATGTTCTCTGCCTATACGGACAAAGCTTACCATTGGTTCCATTCCGGCCCTTCCAACCATTGGTATCGCTCCTATGGAGTGGGACTCTCCTTGCGCATTCCCATTTTCGACGGACTGGACAAACGCTACAAGATGCGTAAGGCAACCATCGACATAGAGAACATCAAGCTCGCCCAAGAGAATACCAGAAAGAATCTTCAGACACAATATCTAAATGCTACCAATGACCTGATGAACAGTCAGCGTAACTTTAAGAAGCAGAAAGACAATTATCTACTTGCTGAAGATGTATATACCGTTACTATGGACCGTTATCGGGAAGGAATCGCTTCAATGACCGAAGTATTGCAGGACGAAATGCGGATGAGCGAAGCCCAAAACAACTATATCAGTGCCCACTACAATTACCGGATAACCAATCTGACTTTGCTGAAGCTGACGGGACAGCTGGAGACGTTGAGCCCCTCAATTCCTTAAAGAGGAAGATGAATAGAGTCCGTATTCAAGGACGGATATATATAATAATGAATAAACAATATAATATAGAAGATATGGAAACAAAAGAGAACAATAACACCGCAAGTACCCATCAAGAGAAAGCACGGAAATTGAAGAAGCTTCGCCGTTGGCAAATCGTTGTCAGCCTATTAGGAATAGCTATCCTTATCTGGGGAATAATTCAAGTGACCTGCCTCTTTTTGAACTACAAACGGACGGAAACCAGTAATGATGCACAGATTGAACAATACATATCTCCCGTCAATCTGCGCGCATCAGGATATATCAAGAAAATTTGTTTCACAGAACACCAAGAAGTACACAAAGGAGATACCTTACTTATATTGGACGACCGGGAATATAAAATCAGAGTCATGGAAGCTGAAGCTGCACTCAAGGATGCACAAGCCGGCGCCACAGTCATTGGTGCTACACTACAAACCACGCAAACTACAGCCTCTGTCTACGACGCCTCCATAGCAGAGATAGAAATCCGCCTTACCAAGCTGGAGAAAGACCGCCAGCGATACCAGAACTTGGTGAAGAGAAACGCTGCCACCCCCATTCAATTGGAACAGATAGAAACCGAATATGCAGCTACCCACAAGAAGTTGGAAGCTGTGAAACGGCAACAGAAAGCTGCCTTGTCGGGTGTGAACGAAGTGTCACATCGCCGTGAAAATACAGAAGCTGCCATACAACGGGCAACAGCCGCACTCGAAATGGCACGGCTGAACCTCTCCTACACCGTAGTAGTAGCTCCTTGTGATGGGAAATTGGGACGGCGTACTCTTGAAGAAGGACAATTCATTACTGCTGGACAAACCATCACCTACATTCTGCCTGACACACAAAAGTGGATTATAGCCAACTACAAGGAAACCCAAATTGAGAATCTGCACTTGGGACAAGAAGTAGCCATTACCGTTGATGCCATCAGCGGCAAAGAGTTCAAAGGGAAAATCACTGCCATCTCCGGAGCCACTGGTTCCAAGTATTCCCTAGTGCCCACGGATAATTCTGCCGGTAACTTCGTGAAGATACAACAACGCATCCCAGTCCGCATCGACTTTACCGATTTGTCTAAAGAAGACAACAGTAGCCTTGCCGCCGGTATGATGGTAATAGTCAAAGCGAAAACAAAAAAATAGGGATTAAGGATTAGAGGTTAGGGATTAAGGCAACCAACTCCTTAATCCTTACCCCCTAATCCTTAATCTTTAACCCTTAATCCCTAACCCCTTAACCCTTATCCCCATGCCCTCATACCCCAAGAACTATCCTTTCTACAACTGGGTACCCAAACCGGTAGGTATCATCATCCTATTCGTATTCTTTTTGCCGATACTGACTGTGGGCGGTACCTACTCGGTGGCAAGCACCGAAATGATGAGCGAACTCGGCATCATTTCCGAGCATATCCAGTTTGCCAACTTCGCCACTTCCATTGGCATGGCAGCATTCTGCCCTTTTCTGTATAGGCTGGTAGTCATACGCCGGCAGAAAATGATGTGCCTGGCAGGATTCTCCCTAATGTACATCTTCAGCTATATCTGTGCCAAGACAGACAGCGTTTTCCTGCTGGCACTATGCAGCATCTTTATGGGATTCCTACGAATGGTGCTGATGATGGTCAACCTCTTCACCCTCATAAAGTATGCAGGGCATATCGAGGCGTACGACAAAATTACACCCGGCAACGAGCCCACAACTGACGAAGGCTGGGACAAGCTGGACATCGAACGGAGTGCGGCACAACCCGCCATCTACCTATTCTTCATGGTACTGGGGCAATTGGGAACCTCGCTCACCGCCTGGCTCGCTTTTGAATATGAATGGCAGTACATACACTACTTTATGATGGGGCTACTATTACTTTGCATCCTCATCACCTTCATTACTATGCCTTATCATAAATATACCACCCGCCGTTTCCCCATCAACTTCAAGCAGTTCGGCAATGCCTCCATCTTCTGCATCACACTGACCTGCATTACCTACGTGCTTACTTATGGCAAAGTGCTCGACTGGTACGATGACCCAACCATACAATGGGCCACAGTCTGCGCCATCATTGCTGGCGGCATATTTCTCTATATCGAGTCTACCCAGCGCAATCCTTACTATCAGCTCGATGTATTCAAACTGCGTACCATCCGTATGGGTTTCCTATTCTATTTTCTGTTAATGGTACTGAATTCCAGCGCCATGTTTGTCAATGTATTCACGGGCATAGGCATGAAACTGGACAACTTCCAGAATGCCACCCTGGGCAACTGGTCCATGCTGGGCTACCTCATCGGCGGTATAGCCACTATCTGGCTCAGCGTAAAAGGCGTACACTTCAAATATCTCTTTGCCGCCGGTTTCCTTCTATTGGGGCTTTCCGCCATGTTCATGTATTTCGAGGTACAAGGTGCAGGACTGTACGAACGGATGAAGTATCCGGTCATCATCCGTTCTACCGGTATGATGTTCCTCTATTCGCTGATTCCAACCTACGCCACCCAACGCATGCCTTACAAATATCTTTCTTCTTGGATATGTACCATGCTTACCGTACGCATGGTATTGGCTCCCAGCATCGGAGCCGCACTCTATACGAATGTACTGCAAGAACGCCAACAGCACTACGTCACCCGCTATGCACAGAATGTAGACATGCTGCACCCCGAAGCATCCACCTCGTTTACCCAGACCGTACAAGGTATGCAATATCAGGGAAAGAGCAAACAAGAAGCAATCAGCATGGCTGCCATATCCACCAAAGGACGCATCCAAGTGCAGGCCACCCTCTCTGCTGTAAAGGAAATGGCAGGATGGACACTCTACGCCTGCTTGTTTTGCATGATATTTGTGCTTGTCGTGCGGTATCCTAAACGAAAATTACTAACTTAGCAGACAATTTTCAGTATAACCTGTAATTTTGTCTGTTATGGATACCCAACAAGAACGTTTATCCCACTTAGACCGCGCATTGTCAAACGGAGAAAACATTTGTAGTTCAGAAGGTATGCTCTGCTCCTTTCCTGCCTCCCTGAAAAAACCTTTTATGATTAATGGAGCAGGACTGATTGTCTGCCGCCAAGGCAACTTCACCTTTTCACTTAACATGAAAGCATTCTCGGCCCAAGCTGGCGAAACAGTTTTCATCCCGGAAGATTCTCTCTTCCAAGTGTTGAGCGAATCGGAAGACCTGCAACTATTCATATTCATTTACCAGATAGAACCGATACGGGACATCATAGGCAATTCAGTGGCAGCCATGTACCTATACATGCAGCTCCGGACTGAACCATGCTACGTATGGAACACCGGAGATGAAGAAGAAGTTTTGAAATACATGTCCCTATTGGACAATACCCTGCACTTAGACAACAACACCTTTAATGATTACGAACAAAGACTGCTTCTACTGGGACTTACATACCGCATCTGTTCCATTTACAACCGTAAACTGATGAACCTAAAAACAACGGTTGGTCACAAACATGAAATCTTTATCCGGCTGATTCAGCTGATAGATGCACACTACACGGAAGAACGCGGCGTAGAGTTTTATGCAGACAAACTCTGCTTATCACCCAAATACCTCTCTGCACTATCCAAGTCCGTCTGCGGATTCACGGTGCAGGAACTGATATTTAAATCCATCATCCGCAAAAGCATCTCACTACTCAAGAACACCCAGAAAAACATCCAGGAAATCGCCGACTTCTTCAATTTTCCCAATGCTTCTTATTTTGGAACATTCTTCAAGAAACAAACCGGCATGTCTCCGCAACAGTACCGTAAAAAATAGAAAACGTTACGCTTTCAACCGGATAACGAAGCGACTCCCCTTACCCAGCTCACTCTGGACAGCCAATGTACCGCCATGAGCTTCCACAAAGTCTTTCGAAATGGAAAGACCTAAACCACTACCTTGCACTTTAGTGCCCGGCACTCGGAAATAACGGTCAAAAATGCTCTGATGATAACGCGGGTCGATACCTTTTCCAAAGTCCTGCACATACATTTCTACAAAGTCCCCGTCATGCCTAGCGCCGATAACCACCCTCCCGTTCTCTTTGGAATAGCGGATAGCATTGCTCAATAAATTGGTGAGCACCCAAGCAATCTTTTCGCTGTCGACAAACAATTTAGGCATTTTTTCTTCCGGATACTCCACTTCTATCTGAATGCCGAATTTATCAGCTTGTACCTGATTGGCCTTGATAGCATACTCTATCAGTTCAATGGGCTTCGTTATCTTAGGCATCATCTGCAATTTACCGGCTTCCACCTGCGTCATGTTCAATAATTCCCCGGTAATCCCAAGAAGGCGATCAGCATTTTCCTTGATGCTGTTCGACAATTGCTCCTGTTCGTCGTTCAACACCCCTACCCGTTTGTCCTCCAACAACTGCAGACTCATCAGAATAGCGGATATAGGCGTTTTCAGTTCATGAGAAATAGTCGAGATAAAAGTAGTCTTGGCACTGTCCAATTCTTTGAATTCTGTAATATTTTTCAGTAAAATCACATCGCCAAGATTATGAGGTTCGTCATCATCAGCCTCTGTATTTATAATGGTAATGTAAGAAGCTTTAAAATAACTCTCCTTATTGTCTGCATAAATTTTCAACGGTTCTTTCTTTTCACCCGGAGTTACCAATTCACGAACTAAACGGCGAAGCAAATCATTCTTCAAAGAAAGCTCCTCAGCCGAACGGCGAATTACTTCCTCCCGTTTCAAATTCAGCACAGTTAAAGCCTCATTATTGATAAAGAGAATTTCCCTATTACGGTTCAAGCCAATAATAGGTTCATCAATACTATTCACAATAGCTTCTAGAAATTTCTTAGCAGAAAGTATGTCGTTCAGCGTACTGGCGCGATACTCCGTCAGTCGTTCCGCCATCCGATTAAAACCATCAGCCACTTCACGAAACTCTTCGTGTCCACTCATATCCAGACGTTTCTCATAATTATGGTTCGCTATTTCAAGAATCCCACGTGTCAGTTCTTGAATAGGTTTGCTGATGGAACGGGGAAGCCATACCAATAATATGATACTGGCAAAAATACACACCCCACCTATCACAGAAATCCAGAGCAATGCACGTTGCAATCCCGGTACAGCAGCAGGACTATCCGGCTCCGTAGCCGTCAGTATCTGTAGATTCACCACAGAAAGAGCAACCAGCAAAATAATCATTCCAGCCAACACCCCTACGCTGAGTATCAATTTTGTACGAATATTCATAATGTTCCTAAGAATTAATATTATGCAAGTATAATCAAATCTATGTTTACTTGTGCCAAATCACGCACAAATTTTCGGTATTTCAATATCATAAACAATGATTTCGGAAAAGAAAGTGACGGACTTCCCATGCAGACAGTTGTTATCTGTTTCTCCCTACAAGTATCCACAATGCTTCCCAACACATCCGACGATTGTACCTGAACAACCTCCCCCCCCAGTTCAGTCACCAATTTGAAGTGGTTCAACAAATACCTTTGATTTGCCAGACCGATACGGTCAGTACTTTCTCTGGGAGTCTGTACATAAAGGGCGACAAACGAAGTATTGTAGCGGGTTGCCAGACGTGCAGCTTTACGAATGATGCGTCGTGGTGTTTTCTCGTTGCTGCTGATACATGCCAGAAACTTCTCATGACGGACTCCCACACTGGTAACCACCTCATTCTCCACTTTCTTTTCCACCCGCAAAGCCACCTCTTTCAAAGCCAGTTCACGTAATTGGAGAATATTTTCCGTTTTGAAGAAATTGTTCAAGGCAGTAGGGACCTTTTCCGGTTTGTAAATTTTTCCAGCTTTCAAACGGGCTATCAATTCTTCCGCAGTCAAGTCAATATTCACCACCTCATCTGCCTCTTGCAAAACGCTATCGGGAATACGTTCCTTCACCTCAATACCCGAAATGCCCTGCACTTCTTCATTGACACTCTCAATGTGCTGGATGTTAACGGCGGAAATCACATTGATACCCTCATCAAGCAAATCCATCACATCCTGCCAGCGTTTCTCATTCCGACTACCTTCCACATTGGTATGTGCCAGTTCATCCACCACTACTATCTCAGGGTGTATCTGGATAATGGCATCCAAATCCATTTCTTCCAGTTCTTTCCCTTTATAGAATATCTTACGACGAGGAACAACGGGCAATCCTTCCAACATGGCATCCGTACCGGCACGCCCATGTGTCTCTATATAGCCTATCTTCACATCTACTCCGTTGTCAAGTAACTCGTGTGCTTCCTGAAGCATACGATAAGATTTACCTACACCGGCAATCATGCCGATGTAGACCTTGAACTTGCCACGCCGCGACTTTTTAATCAAATCAAGAAAATGTTGTACGCTTTCTTCCCTACTCATTTCTTCTGTTTCTTGCTTGTTTTATATATACCATATAACCCGCAACGATCATCACGACCGCCACGGGCATCCAACACTAATTCATGAGTTCTAAAGTTATATCTAAATAAATCATGGCCTTAAAGTAACGCCGAATACCAGATGTGCATCTTCCATACGAGGATTCCAAATGGCTTGTGCAAATACAGGTATTGAGAAACTGTCAGTAATCTTGACTTCCGTAATACCTTTCAGTGCCACATTGGTTACAGCAAATCCACTGTTAGGAACACCATATACTCCTACCCCAGCTTCATAAGGCAGAAATCCGCAAGTAAGGTTCAAATCTACAGACTTGACACTGAACGGATAGTTGAGTTCAACATACGAAGAATAATTCTGCCTGCCTTTGTCATCTTTGTCAGCTCCGGCAAACATAGTGTACCAAGCGATTGACAAAGGAAACTTTTCAACCGGCAATGTATAGGCTAATCCTGCTTCAAAGTGATGCGCCGTTTCGTGGCTCTTAAAATTGAAATACTTTCTTGCTCCTTGTCCGCCCCACCACAAGCTGGCAACAGAAAAAGTCAGACCTGATTCTCCAAAAACATAGGCAGCGGTCAAATCAATCTCCTTAGCCGCAGCCCCTTCTCCTGAAGAAGCTCCGTCAAAATCGGTAGAGCCCCATGCTGTCAAAGAAAAATCACCGACCCCAAAACCCAAAGTAGGCTGAAAACTTACTCCCGTCTGGTAAAAGCCGCGCCAAACATAAGAACTGACCAAATCACCTTGTATTGTAAATTCCTGAGCTTGCACTTTGCCGGTTCCCATAAAACAAGCAGCCACCATACTCGCAAAAACTAGAATTGATATTTTTAAACTTTTCATATCCAACTATTTATTTACCATTACTAATCAATCGTTGAAAGGCAGGAAGGAAGTTTCGGCTCCCCCTGTAAAATGACAGTCTTTCGCTGCCTGAACAGAAATACTTCCGCTCCTGCCCATAACACATGACAAACACAACTAAAAAATTATTTATTCTGATCGGCTTCTTCTAATGCAATGTTCAGTTCCAGCACATTGACAGTTTCCGTACCAAACACCCCCAAAAAGGGTTTGCTGATGTTCTTGTCTACAATGGCTTTCACTTCAGCCTCGTTCATGCCACGTGCCTGAGCCACACGCTTCACTTGTACATAAGCACAAGCAGGTGTGATATGTGGGTCTAGACCGGAACCACTGGCGGTTACCATTTCAGCAGGCACATCCTTGCGGCTCAGATAAGGATGATGTACCAGAAAAGTATCAATACGGGCTTCCACTTCTGCCAGGTATTCATCGTTCGTAGGACCTTTGTTACTACCACCTGAAGCATCGGCTGTATAATCACCCGCAGATGGGCGTCCCCAGAAATAAATATCTTGCGTAAACATCTGGCCTACATTGGCAGCACCTACCACTTTACCATTGAGGGTTGCCACCTCTGCATTTCCCTTGTTGGGACCGGCGAACTGTGCAAATATCCACAAGACAAGGATATAGAACAGAGAGAAAAATATGCAAAATGCAATTGTTATTTTAAATGATTTCCAAAGAGTTTTCATTTTATCCAAGTTTTAAAAAAACAGACTAACTATCATATCTATCAGTTTGATGCCGACAAACGGAGCAATGACGCCACCCACACCATAAATCAACAGATTGCGACGAAGTAGCGCACTGGCACCGATCGGCTTATACTGAACACCTTTCAAAGCCAACGGAATCAAGATAGGAATGATGATAGCGTTGAATATGACAGCCGAGAGAATAGCCGTTTCAGGGCTATGCAGTCCCATAATGTTCAGAGGAGCCAACTGAGGGATGGCTACCATAAACAAAGCAGGGATAATGGCAAAGTACTTGGCAACGTCGTTCGCAATGGAGAAGGTAGTCAACGTACCGCGTGTCATCAACAACTGTTTGCCAATCTCCACAATTTCAATCAGCTTCGTCGGGTCGTTGTCAAGGTCCACCATATTACCGGCTTCTTTGGCTGCCTGCGTACCGCTGTTCATCGCCACCCCCACATTAGCTTGTGCAAGGGCGGGAGCGTCGTTTGTACCGTCACCCATCATAGCCACCAGCTTACCGGCCTGCTGTTCTTTTTTAATATATTCCATCTTGTCTTCCGGCTTGGCTTCAGCAATGAAATCATCCACTCCAGCTTTCTCTGCGATGTATTTGGCTGTCAAAGGGTTGTCACCGGTCACCATCACAGTTTTCACACCCATCTTGCGAAGACGCTCAAAACGTTCCTGAATACCCGGTTTGATAATATCCTGCAACTCAATTACCCCAGTAACCTTCTGATTGACACATACCACCAGCGGAGTTCCACCGTTGCTGGTAATTACAGCAATCACCTCTTCAATCTCTTTCGGGAACTTGTTTCCGGCATTTTCCACAATCTTGCGAATAGCGTCGAATGCACCTTTACGTATCTGAGTACCATCCTGCAAATCCACACCCGAACATTTTGTTTCGGCTGTAAACTTAATCATATGAGCACCGGTAGTATTCAAATCACGCATACGATGACCGTTTTCACGTCCCAGTTCAATGATGGACTTACCCTCCGGAGTCTCGTCAGAAAGTGAGGACAACAAGCAAGCCTCTACGAACAAATTCTCGTCAACACCCGAAGCCGGATGAAACTTGGTGGCTTTACGGTTACCGATTGTAATGGTACCGGTCTTGTCAAGCAACAAGGTATCGATATCACCGGCTGTTTCTACTGCCTTACCGGATTTTGTGATTACATTAGCGCGCAAAGCACGGTCCATCCCCGCAATACCGATGGCAGAAAGCAGTCCGCCGATAGTAGTCGGTATCAAGCAGACAAACAAAGAAATGATGGCTGCAATGGAGATATAAGTTCCCGGATGGTCGATATTCGTATAGTCGGCCATAGGAATCAACGTCACACATACAATGACGAATACCAAGGTGAAACCGGCCAGAAGAATAGTCAATGCTATCTCGTTCGGAGTCTTCTGGCGAGTAGCGCCTTCTACCAAAGCAATCATCTTGTCAAGAAAGCTCTCACCCGGTTGCTGCGTCACCAATACCTTGATTTTATCAGAAAGAACTTTTGTACCACCAGTTACGGAACTCTTGTCACCACCGGCCTCACGGATTACCGGAGCAGATTCACCGGTAATGGCACTTTCATCAATGGAAGCCAAACCTTCCACAATCTCACCGTCGGCAGGAATCGTATCTCCCGCTTCACAAATAAAATAGTCACCTTTCTTCAAACGTGAACTGCTAACGGTATGGATCTTACCGTCAACCAGCACTTTAGCCGGAGTCTCTTCACGGGTTTTACGCAAGCTGTCAGCTTGGGCCTTACCACGCGCTTCAGCGATGGCTTCAGCAAAATTAGCAAACAGCAACGTCACAAACAAGATGATGAATACCAAGAAATTATATCCGAACGCTCCATATTCCGAAGTACCTAATGAAAGGAAACAGACAATCAGCATGACAACCGTTACGACTTCCACCGTAAACATAATCGGATTCTTTATCATCACCCGTGGATTCAGCTTCACGAATGATTGCTTCAAACTTTCCATTACTTGCTCCTTCTGAAACAGAGAAGCTGATTTATTATCTTTCATACCTATGAAATTACTTTTTACAAACTACTATTACAAACTGAAATGTTCAGCAATCGTACTCAATGCATGTGCCGGGAAGAATGACAAGGCAGCCACAATAAAGATAACGGCAAAAGTCATCACACCGAAAGTTACTGTATCCGTCTTCAGCGTACCGGCACTCTCCGGAACATATTTCTTTCCGGCCAACAGACCAGCAATGGCTACCTGACCTACGATAGGCAAGAAACGTCCTAAAATCAGCGTCCAGCCAGTAGTATAGTTCCAGAAGTAAGTATTGTCGCCCAATCCTTCGAAGCCAGAACCATTATTGGCCGCAGCCGAAGTATATTCATAAAGCTGCTCACTCAGTCCGTGGAAACTGGGATTATTCAACCAGCCGCCTTCACCTGCCACAAATTCAGGATAATGAGCGAACAAAAAGCAAGAAAGTGCCACACCGCCCAAGATGATAAGCGGATGAAGCAGTGCCACAATGGTAGCAATCTTCATTTCACGCGCCTCTACCTTCTTACCGAGGAATTCCGGAGTACGTCCCACCATCAGTCCACTGATGAATACGGCGATAATGATGAATGTATAATAGTTCATGAAACCTACACCCACACCTCCAAACCACGTATTAATCTGCATGTTCAGCATTTCCATCATACCGGAAAGAGGCATCGTTGAATCATGCATACCATTTACAGAGCCATTGGAAGTAACTGTAGTCACAATACTCCAAAGAGCAGTAGCAGCAGACCCTAAACGGACTTCCTTACCTTCCATTGCTCCATTGTCTTGGGCAATTCCCATCTCATCAATGCGCGGATTACCTCCCATCTCCTGCGAAACGTTGATGCAAACACCGACAAGAAAAGCAAAAAGCATTACGCCGTAGATAGAGTAGGCCATCTTTCTGCGTCTGGTGTAAAAACCAAGTGCAAGGACCATTGCCATAGGGATAATCAGGATAGACCAGCATTCTGCAATGTCCGTCAGGTAAGTAGGATTTTCCAACGGATGTGAAGAGTTACATCCAAAGTAACCGCCACCGTTCGTACCCAATTGCTTGATAGGAACAATCGCTGCCGTAGGACCTTGTGAAACCAACTGGGTTTGTCCTTCCATCGTCTGAACTTCCAGCTTACCATCAAATCCCATCGGAGTACCTTGTAGAATGAGGATGAAGCCCACAATCAACGAAAGCGGTAATAATACACGTGTACAGCTCAAAACCAAGAACTTCCAGAAGTTACCGATAGTCTTCGTCGATTTAGCAGCCATACCCTTCATGATACCTGCCATAGCTGCCATACCGGTAGCGGCGGTAATGAATTGGAACAACATAATAACGAACAACTGTGTAAAATATGTCAGTCCGCTTTCACCGGAATAATGCTGCAAATTACAGTTCACCATAAAACTGATACATGTATTGAATGCCAGATCCGGTGTCTGGTTAGCGTTTCCATCCGGATTTAACGGCAACCACTGCTGTGTACAGAGTAGCACCATGCCCCATACAAACCAAAAGGCATTCAAAATCAGCAGGGCTTTCAAGAACTGTTTCCAGTTCATCTCTTCCTCCGGATTGACTCCGGCCACTTTATAAATCAATCTCTCGACCGGCTTCATGAAATCCGACCATGTCTTTTCGCCTTTGTAAACCTTGGCAATATACTTTCCCAGAGGGTAGGATATCACAATCAGCAGAACAATCTGCAAGGCTACACCTAAAATTTCAGTGTTCATTTCTCCACTCTCCATTCATTAAAACTTTTCGGGTCTTATCAGCACATAAGTCAGATACCCGAACATTACAATACCTAATACAAATAAAGCAGTGTACATAATTCTCTCTTTTAAATCTTCTCAAACCAATCTACACATTTCCAGAAAAGCCAAAAGGCGAACAAGCCGCTCAATAGGCAAAAAATAAATGATACTGTTATTCCCATGTTTTTACCTTTTAAAATGTTACTACATATTTTTGTCTGCCGGGAATATGCCAAATATGTGCCAAAAAGAGCGCGCATGACATACATCATTAATTATCAACAAAATACGAACTACATAAGTATAAAAAGAAACAGGTTGCACCTTTTCAAAATGAAAAGGTGCAACCTGTTTTGATATGTTTTAGTCCATAGGCACTTTCTGCTTCTAAGACTGTTTCAAAAATAATTTTGCCACAGTCCTATATCGAAGGTACCTCAGTCGTATACTGAGCCCCCTATTATAGAAGGCGTTCTGAGATCTTGTATTCCTCAATCTTCCGATACAACGTCGTCAAACCTATTTTCAATAACCGGGCTGCTTCTGTCTTATTCCCCTTTGTATACTCCAGTACACGGGCAATGTGCCGGTGTTCCATAGCTGAAAGTTCAAAACTGCCGGGACTTGAATCATTGGAGTGTTCATAATGGGCATTCTGAATATCAAACGGCAAATCAGCAATGTCCAGATGTCCGCTCTCGCAAACAATCATACTACGTTCTATCACATTACGTAATTCACGGATATTTCCCTTCCACGGTTGGGAGTCCAATGCTTCAAGAAATGCGGGAGCTATTTCAACCATCGGACGCGCCAGCTGTTCAGCAAAACTCTTTATAAAGGCCTTCGCCAACAGCCGGATATCACCTGCACGTTCGCGCAATGGCGGCAGATGTATCTGAAATACGCTTAATCTATAAAACAAATCCTCACGGAAACGTCCGACAACAATTTCCTGGGACAAGTTGCGGTTCGTAGCGGCAATGATGCGGACATTGACACGGGTAGGTTTCGTATCACCTATCTTAATATACTCACCGGTTTCAAGAATACGCAACAACTTGGCTTGCAGTTCAAACGCCATCTCACCGATTTCATCCAAAAAAATAGTCCCATTGTTCGCTTCCTCGAACAGTCCCTTCTTATCCTTCAATGCACCGGTAAACGAACCGGCTTTATGACCGAACATTTCACTTTCCAGCAACTCCTTGCTGAACGAAGAACAGTTAACCGCTACAAAATTCTGCCGTGCACGCTTACTACTGTAATGGATGGCTTGGGCAAATACCTCCTTACCCGTGCCCGTTTCCCCAGTCAATAGTACAGGAACATCAGTTCCCGACACCTTCTGAGCTAATGAAACGGCATCCTTCAGAACTTTGGATTCTCCCAGGATAGAATCAAAAGAGTACGTCTGCCCCACCTTCTTCTCCAGTTTTTCCAACCGTACATTCATACGCGCTTTCTCTACGGCACGGCTTATCAGAGGAATAATCTTGTTATTATCGTCTCCCTTGGTGATATAGTCGAAAGCACCGTTCTTGATGGCTTGTACTCCATCGGGGATATTGCCATGCGCTGTCAGCAGAATGACTTCCACATTGGGTGCCGCCTTCTTGATAGCCAACACCAAGTCCACCCCATTTCCATCGGGCAGAAATACATCGCACAAAGCAACATCAGGATTTTGGAGTTCCAGTTGTTTCAGGGCAGCCCTACAATCACCGGCCTGACAGACATCATACCCCTCCAACTCCATCATACGCGTCAGAAGAGTACGGATTTGTACTTCATCATCAATGATTAGAATCTTACTCATATCTATTCGATAAGTTTTTAAACTGATAACGGTAAAAACAGGGGTGTGCAAATATAAGGCTTTTCCCGAATATCGACGGCACATCTTTTGAACTTTTATAAATGAAAAGCCAAGAGCCTGCTACCAGCCAGAGCATGAATATCCCACCACGGCAATGCTACAACGGCATTATGCAGGCCAAGCTCAGGTGGCAAGCCCCGTCCTCCCCCCTTTCATTTTGGGAAGAGGCCACCTGAAATGAAAAGCCGGAAGGAAGAACCTCCGGATGAATGCAATTATGAAACTGTTAAAAAAGAAACAAGAAATGAAAGTTTGTAAATTCGGCGGAACTTCCGTCGGCACCGTAGAGAGAATGAAACATGTAGCAACACTCATTAAAGATGCAACACCCAAGATTGTGGTACTGTCTGCCACCGCAGGCACTACCAACCATCTGGAGGAGATTGCCGCCAACTTATTCAACCGTGAAATGGAACAAGCCCACGACCGCATCACCCGGCTGGAATTCCAGTTCATCGAATTTGCCAATGGGTTGCTGACCGACGAGAAACTGAAACGGGAAGCAATAGATTATATCCTCGACCGCTTCCAGCAACTATGGAAATTTACCAAGAACTCTTTCACCTCCGTCGAAGAGAAGGAGGTGCTGGCACAAGGCGAACTTATCAGTACCGCTCTGATGCATTTCTACCTGCGCGAGCTGAAAATTCCCAATGCACTGCTTTGTGCATTCGACTTCATGCGTACCGGCCCCGACAACGAACCCGACTTGGAATATATAGAACAAAAACTCCGAGAACAGCTTGCCTGCCATCCCGGCATCAATCTCTTCATCACTCAGGGTTTCATCTGCAAGAATGCCTATAACGAAACAGATAACCTGAAACGCGGCGGCAGTGATTACACTGCTTCCCTCATTGGCACCGCCCTCCAAGCAGACGAGATACAAATATGGACGGACATAGATGGCATGCACAACAATGATCCGCGCGAGGTGTCAGGTACCCGCCCCGTGAAACGCCTCAGCTTCAACGAAGCCGAACAACTGGCCTTCTATGGTGCCAAGATACTGCATCCTTTCTGTATCGCTCCGGCACGCCTAAGGAATATTCCCGTCCGGTTGCTTAACTCTATGGAACCATCGGCAGAAGGCACGCTGATTTCCAACCTGCAGGACGACAATATCATCAAGGCCATAGCCGCCAAGGACCACATCATATACATAAAGTTCGAATCGAACCATAATCTGTGTCCCTATCTGTTCATCAGCAAGATTTTCGACATTTTTGCCAAGTACCGTACCCCCCTCTGCCTGCTGGTATCTTCCAATCTGGACGTATCTGTGGCTATAGACGACTGCACTCGTTTATCGAACATCATCTCCGAACTACGCCAATATGCCCATGTATTGGTAGAAGACCGCATGACCATCGTCTCCGTGGTGGGCAACATGCAATGGGAATTTGCCGGGTTTGAGGCAAAGATTATGGAGGCGCTAAAGGACATCCCCCTACGGATGATTTCATATGGCAGCAGCAATAATGACGTGGCATTCGTCATTAAGAATACAGACAAAAAAAGGGCTTTACAAGCCCTAAATGATAAGTTATTCCAACCGGAATATGCAGAACGGAACTAAAAGAAATGGTTCCGTATCTCCTTCGCGATGTAACGGCCCATCAGCTCCTGCCCCGGTTTGTCGGGATGCAACCCGTCGCGCAGATAGCGCCCACTACCGGAAGGCTGCTCAAACTTTTCGGTGATACCACAGTTGGAGTAACAGTCTATCAGCTGCACGGAAAGCGCCCGGCACAACTCACGCAAGATGGCAATCTTCTGCAGATTCAGTGCATTGTGTTCGGGGTTGCCGGTCTGAATCGGCGTGCACACGAATACGCGGCATTGGGGATAATGCTCCAGAATGGTCTGAATGGACCAACGGACACCGCCCGCCATGGTGTTGACATCTACTTCATCGAGCGTCTTCCCTTTAAGGGCCTCTTCGGCACTACCCAAGTTACGGTCATTCGTTCCCATAGAGAACACAAAGACATCGGGCGCAGGGTAAGCGCCACTTTCCACTTCGGCTATGAACTTCTGGATATGCACCTTTGACACGTTGTTGTGCCGCATCTGCAACTCATGCTTATCCTCCGTAGCCTGCCAACCGCCGGAGATGCCGACAAAAGCTTCGCTGCCATAATCCTGAGTATCGGGATGGCATGCCCATGTGGCAGAACCGACCGCCACGTTGTGATGTGTAGCGAATCCGAGTTTATCCACTACAGTCTTAGACCATTGTTCGCCTGCGGTAATGCTGTTTCCGTCGCACCCGAAGTTCAGCTTGCTGAAGTCCGGATAAAGAGATTGCGCGTGCAGCGCAATCCCCATCCAGACAAGAATCCCCAAAACCATCAATCTATTCATCTTCTTATGATAGAAAACCTATGAAAAACGTTCAATAATTTCCATGCACATACGTCCGTTGTGATACGGACATTTCCAGAACCCCGCCTTGTCATCATCGGTGTTCACCGTGCCGTCGGCACGCACGCTCCAATGCCATTCTCCGTACTTGTAGTCTACCAGATGCTGCTTGATGAAACCCCAGCATCGGAGAGCCTTCTGCATGGCCACTTCGTCATCAAAGTGCTGGTAGAGGTTGGCATGTCCCACTACGTTCTCGGCCTGCACCCACCAGTGGCGGTCGGTATCGGTCTTTCCCTTATCCAGAAAAGTCTCGTATATCATGCTGCCGTCGGGCGTCAATCCTTCATCGGCAGCGGCAGCGATGTATTCTACAAGTGGTTCCACTTTCTCCAGGAGCTCCTTATCGCCCAGAACAAGGGCAGCCTCGTGTATCAACCAGGAAGCTTCGATATCGTGCCCGTAGGAGACAATTCGGTACTTGCTCACCCAATCATCATTGAAGAACAATTCCAGATGGCCGGTCTTGATATTCAGAATCCGTTCAGTAAAAAGACCTATCAAATTACGAAGCTGCTTCTCCAGACGAGCATCCTTCCATATCCGGAAAAGGTTGGTATAAGGTTCCAAAATATGCAGATGGGTATTCATCGTCTTGCGCTCGTTCTCATCCTTGGCGCTGAGGCGCATGTCGGCTATCTCTCCCCATTCGCGGGTCAAGGCTTCACAATAACCGTTCTTCACGGGGTCGAAACTATGCTCTTCAATCGTCTCAAACAAGCGGATGGCATATGCCAGTGCTTCATCATCGCCCGTGGCACGAGCATATTCACTCAGCCCGTAGATGGCGAAACCCAAAGCGTAAATCTGCTTCTTGGTATCGAGCGGATTGCCTTTATAGTCGAGAGACCAGTAAACTCCGCCAAATTCATTGTCGTAGAAACGGTCGATAAGAGTGCGTTTGGCACGCGTAGCCGTTTCCAAATACTCCGGCCTCCTCAGCAAGCGGTATGCAGCCGAAAAGGTCCACAAGATGCGGGCGTTCAGGATGGCCCCCTTTTCAGCTTCGGGCTTCACCTCCTCTCGACCCGTGATACGGCCGTAGAAGCCGCCGTTCACTTCATCCGTCATTCTGTTTATCCAGAAGGGGAGGATATTGGAGACCAACTCCTCCTCCATCTCCTGCTTCATCTTCTTGATATCCACTATTCTATGAGTTTAAGTTATAAGTTATTCTGCTGAAGGTTCTCACGACGCTTTTTCAAGTCTGCATTGATGGCTGCCATACGCGTCTTGTTCAACGGGTAGACGAATACGACAAGAATGGAAAGTGCAGCTATCGCAGCAGGAATAAAGCTCATCAGATACTTCAAGCCATCCAGCGCTTCGGGCGTCTGCACAGCATTCTCTGCAGTGTTGTAACCAAAGAATGCCAACAGCGCCATTACTGCCCAGCCAGCAAATGCACCGCCGAACTTCTGTGCCATAGAGCCAGAAGAGAATATCAGCCCTGTAGATGACGTACCGTCCTTCTGCTCGGCATAGTCGGCCACATCGGCATACATACTCCAAATAAGCGGGGATACGATACCGGTACAAATGGAGATAAGCACCTGGAAAATCATCATCAGCCACCATCCCAGCCCGTCATTCGGCACAAAGAAGAAGAGCACACTGAATACTACCAGGCACACGAGCGAAATGATATAGGTTGACTTCTTTCCAAACTTCACGGAAAGAGGCACAGCCAGCGCCACACCAATCATATTACACACTTCACCCACCATCAGGAACAGACCGGCATACAACACCAGATTGAATACCCCGAAATCGAGGAATGCATTGGCACTGATATAGTCCTTGAAGAAGTAGGCGGCAGTAGCTCCACGCACCGTATTGAAGAAATTCGACAGCAACGCCGCACCGTTCAATATCCACCAAGGCGAATTGCGCACCAGCGACTTCACATCCTTGCCGATAGATTCGGACGCCACACTCTTGACATGCTCGCGCGTCATGCTAAAGCAAAACAGAAAGCCTAAAAAGCAGAGCGTGGCAATACATACCATGGCATATTGCCAACTGGAAGCATTGCTATAGTCCATTGATTTAAACCAATTGCACAATGGCTCCCATGCTCCCAAAGCGATAAAACTACCTCCGTATGCAAAAAACATACGGTAAGAAGAGAAAACCGTTTTTGTATTCGAATCATCAGTCATTACTCCCAGCATAGCCCCGTATGGTACATTGATTGCCGTATATACCGTCATCATCAGGATGTAAGTGACATAAGCCCATACCAGCTTACCCGTTGTCCCCATGTCGGGCGTTGTAAAAAGTAAAATCCCAGCAATGGCAAAAGGAGCTGCAATCCATAATAAATAAGGACGGTATTTGCCCCAACGCGTATGAGTACGGTCTGCAATGACTCCCATCATCGGATCGGACACTGCATCCCAAATACGTGTCACCAGCATCAGCAATCCTGCATCAGCCAAGCTCAAGCCAAAAATATTCGAATAGAAGAACGGTAAGTAATAGGAGAATATTTTCCAGAACATAGAGGAAGACATATCCCCAAAACCATAACCGATTTTCTCTTTTAGTGTTGCCATAGTATGTTGTATTTTTATTATTTCATTATCTGCAGATTCTTGTCTATCAGTCTCTTCAACGTTTCTACCGAGGCTGATGAAGACAAGCCGTCAGCAGGCGTATTCATGCAATAGTCCACCAGCTTGTCAATGGTAGAAGTGGCTACATGCATCCGCGTGTCAGAAGAAGCGTAGTAAATAAATACAGTTCCGTCTTCATCGGCAATCCAGCCGTTGGTGAAAAGCACATTGCTTACGTCACCTATACGCTCCTCACCCTCGGGTACCATAAAGGCCCCACCGGGAGTGGCAATCAGTTTCGTCGGATCTTCCAAAGAAGTCATGTACATATAAAGCACATAACGCAATCCGGCGGCACAACCGCGGACACCATGAGCCAGATGCAACCAGCCTTTCGGAGTCTTGATGGGATGCGGACCTTCACCATTCTTCACCTCCTTGATGGTGTGATAGTAGCGCTGGTCGATAATCTTCTCTTCCTTCACCTCGGCATGGGTTATGTCATCCACCAGCGCCCAGCCGATACCACCACCGCTACCGGCATCAATAAAGCCATCCTGCGGACGGGTATAGAGGGCATACTTGCCATCTACAAACTCCGGGTGCAGCACCACGTTGCGCTGCTGACTCTTGGTCTTCAGGTCGGGCAGGCGTTCCCAATTCTTCAAATCCTTGGTGCGAGCAATGGCAGCTGTAGCCGTAGCCGAGGACAAGTCACCGGCGGGCGCATTGTCGTCGTGGCGTTCGGCGCAAAAGATACCGTAAATCCAGCCGTCCTCATGAGCCGTGAGACGCATGTCGTATACATTCGTTGCCGGAATCGTATCTTCAGGCATGGTGATGGGGTAATCCCAAAACCGGAAATTATCAATGCCGTTGGGACTCTCGGCTACGGCAAAGAACGACTTGCGGTCAGCGCCCTCTACACGTACCACCATCAGATACTTGCCATTCCACTTAATGGCCCCCGAATTCATGGCCGCATTCATACCGATGCGTTCCATCAGGTACGGGTTGGACTTCTCATCCAAATCATACCGCCAGAATACAGGTGTATGAGCAGCCGTCACTACCGGATATTTATAACGTGTGAATATGCCATTGCCGTCTTCCACGGCCACATTCTTTCTCGTAATCAGCTCTTCGTGTTTCTGAAAGAGCCTCTCTACCTTTTCTTTAAAAGCTTCCATGTCTGTTATATTGATTGTTTGTTTATTGATACAGATTTACATCGGCTGCAAACAGTGTCTTGGGATTGTTATAAAACTCCCCAAAATCCTCCGCAGATGTCTGTCCCGGATAGGGGGCATAGTAATGGGTCACCTTTTCACGGGCATTGCGCCACACCAGCACATAAGCAAGCGAATATTTCTTTAACGCAGGCAGCAGAGTACCTGTCCACCATTTGGCATCGGGGATTCCTTCGTAACCGGTTTCGGTCACAGCAATCACCTTATTGTGTGCTTTCCCTACACTGTCGATAATGGAAAGTGCCCTATTCATCCCGGCAAGATAGGTATCCCGGTCGAACTGATAGGTATCGAAGCCAATAACGTCTATCAACTCGTCGCCCGGATACTTCTTCAAATATTCCGTTGTGTCCTTGGGTTCCGTGCCCGGAGAGTAAGCATAGAGTGCATTATCCACTCCCCTGGCCTGCAGAGTGTCCACTGTCATGTGCCACAATGTCTTATACTCTTCAGGGGTACACAGTTTCTCGCCCCACCAGAACCAGCTGCCACTGTGTTCGTGCCAGGGACGGAAAAGTACGGGTATCTTCACGCCGTCCGCCGTCTTCAACGAATGAAGGAAATCGGCCACTCCTCCCAACCAGCCGGCAAACTTCTGATGATTCTCTCCACCGGGCAGGATGGACTTCACCACCGTCGTATCCGATACATCCCAGGCATCACCGCCCGTTTCAGGATTGCGCGCATGCCAACTGAGCGAAACCATGCCGCCCCGCTGATACTGATTGATTATCTCTTTCCTGATTTTATCGAAGGGCACCTTATCCAGATTGGCGGCATTCCCTAGTTCCAACTCTCCCAAATCAAAACTGATGACAGCCGGATAGTCGCCACACACGCTTTTCACATCCGAACGGCCTTCCTCACCTTCCCAGCCGATACCATATACCGTATCGTCATGATGGCCGAGCATGATACCTTTGGAAGGGATTTTCTTCAAGTTAGCCAGTAATCTCTCCGTTTCCTGCGTACGTGCAGCAGCCGTCTCTTCATTCACACTCTGTTCTTTCTTGGAAGAACCGCAGGCGGTCAACAGACTTACCGCCAGCATCATCGTAACAAATTTTACTTTTCTCATATCCATGTTTTTCAATTACGGTATTATTATTGGTACCACTAATTCCTAGTACAAAGATAGCGGATTGCACCAAGAGAAAATGATACAATTTTATCCCTTTACTATATTAAAAAAACAGAATATAAAAAACGTATCATCTTACTTTCACCGGAACGCGCTTCCGCGAGACAATTCCCCGTTCCACCTTCCGGCGTTCCAGCTTCACCGATTCGCTTGTAAAATCGGGAACATTGTACGAGTAAACCAGACGGTCGTAATACTCCCACGGATTTTCCTGAGGAAGCAGAAAAGGCTTGCCCACCACCCCATTCTCATCCATACTTGCCAGATACAGACGGGTATAAAGCCCATCTCCCCTGCGGCTACTGAACACAAACCATCGAGAGTTGCTGCTCCAATTATGGAAACTTTCCGTATCATCGCTGTTCACCTCCTTTATGGGACGCATACCGCCATCCTTCAAATCCAACAACCATAAATCGGCTTCTTTATGCCAAATTGAGAAATTCCCGTAATCCGACAAAGTAAACATGATATATTCGCCGTCGTACGAAGGTCTCGGGAAGGAGATACTTTTCTTCATAGCTGCCGCATTGACCAGCGTATCTATCGTTTCGCCAAATGTCCCGTCTTCCGGGTTAAAATCTATACTGCACAAGCTATAACGTATTTCCTTATATTCCGCCGGTATCGGCTTGGCCTCCGCAGCACAGAAATACAGTTTGCGTCCGTCCGGTGAAAACACGGGAAAAGTCTCGAAGACTTCCTTCTTCTGAAGCAAGGGGGAGAGCAGCAATTCATGTGTCTCGGGATGATAGACCAGTACATCCGATTCCAAGTCGAGCACTTCCACACGTTCATCCTTCACTGCATGGAAAGACTGGCGCGTATTGTTGACAGAATAGGCAATATATTTGCCGCTTGGATGCCAATAAGGGTATACAGCCGCAGAGAGAGTGGAATCCGTTTTCGTATCCAGCATTTCGCGCTTCCCGTCTATCTGCATCAAGGTCCCTCCGTTCTTTCCACGGACATGCAGGCTCAGATGGTCCGGATTTGTTTTGTTGAAAGCATGACAATTCAGGCACATGCCCGGCACCATGGTATTCTCCAGCAAGGAACGCTCCTCGAACGAAGAAAGGTCGCGCTCATAAATGCCCATCTTGCTATAAACTTCATATCCGGGAGCCAGCTTGCGGTATACCACCCCATAATCTATAGGATACGGACTGACATACATGGGAAAAGAGCGGTACTGTTTCCACTCGCCATCTTTCCGGATACATACCGTAAACTGAAGGCTATCACCCTTGTTCTCCTCCAAAAGCTCTAGCCATGCCTCTTGCGGAAATGATACTATTTTATCATTAACATGCATCTCTCCGGACTTTCCTCCGATCACGGTCACATCCACACGTTCGTACGCTCCGCCAATACAATTGAAATTCATGGGAGCAATGGTTGCAGGAATAGTCACACCGATATAGTCAGGATAGATATCCGGCCATTCATCCACCCTTTCCGGGGAAGTCACCGAATTGCTGCAAGCGGCAAACCACCATGCAGCCATTATGCAAACAGCTATATTCTTCATCTTTTTCATTTTACTTTCTTAATAGCAAATAATTCCAGTATGTACTGCCGAAACGCGCCTCCAACATCTGCCGGGCATTCTGCTGCGAGGTATATATCCGCGCAAATTCCGTTACATCCCGCACCACTTGGGGCGAAATGCTCCACGGCATACCCTGGAAGTTCTTGTGCGTCTGTGTCCATACATATATCAACGCCTCTTGATAGCTGCGGGGAATATGGTCGTAGCCGGCATGCTTACCCAGCGGATAGTACTTCATGAAACGTTCCAAATCACGTTGCTGCAGGACATAGGCCAGCATATACTCAAATGCCATCCGGTTCCGGTGGTTGTGCTGGTAAAGCAGCCCCAGCATGATGTCCGTTTCCTGGCTGCTGAACAAGAAGTCTTCCGTATAGCGTATCTGCCTCAACCAACCCCACTCCTTGTGGGCATTGATTTTTTCCTCATTATACAGATAGGTCATGGCATCCTCCGCCCAATCCTTATAGAAGATTGTCTTCCTCAACAAACGCAGGTACTTGGCTGCCACTTCGTATTGCCCGTTTATCAGGTTCGTCTCTGCCAGACGCTTGAAGCAACGGCCACTCTTGTTGAAGTTAGGTATGGCCTCCATCGCCTCAAAAGTGAAACGTTGTGCCGTATTGACCATCCCCAAATGATAATACGCCTCACTGGTGGGCAACGGCGAAGTAAAGTCACGCTGAAACTCCGGTAGCAGCCCTTCCGTCCCGTTCTGGTAAAACTCGAACATGCGGTCGCCCATCTGTCCCATCTTTCCCAAAGCAAGATTCAGGCAGGTCACGCCGAAAGGTGAAACCGGCGACTTCTCTTCTGCCTTTTCTATAATCTCCTGCCATTGTTTATTACGTACCAGCTGGTCATACTCCATCGCTTCCTCTTTATCCATATCGCAACCGGCTGCCACGTAGTAATAACCGAACAATGTTACCGCCACCACTTGCAGAACTCCATAAAATACCGGTTTCTTCTTCAAAGCGGGCAAAGCGGCCAGCAGGAAAGGGAGGACAACCAGCAATACGGCAAGCCCTATCTCTATCCAGGGAATCACTGCCGGGAAACGGTAATATCCTATACCGCCCATCAGACGGTAAATAGGGAATTGTACCCACATGCTTGCCAATAGCGGACAGCCGATACCCCACAATCCTACCCCCCAGAACACTCCGACACCACCCCAGAAATTCTTACCTTTAAGATTCAACAAGAACTCGCGTACAATCACCCAGCCCATAAAGATAAAGTGTGCCGCACCCGCTGTCCAGTAAAGTAGCGGAAGGACTATCAGAATGTACGCCACACGCAGCCACTTCCCCTTTAAATCCGCATACCAGCAGGATGCAGACAATGCTAACAGCAGAGCCACCACCAATGACAGCATCGCATTTTCATCACCCATGAAGTGCCACAAGACAATGATAGGCAGAAAACTCAGCGGATAATACACATCAGCCGCACCCTGCTCCTTCGCCAGTTTCCAAACCAACCGTTGCAACAACACGTACAAAAAAGCCAGAATACAAGCTCCCGCCCACACGTGATAATAGAACTGCGTCAGATACTCAGCGATATAATCGGCCAACCCACCGGGAACCGCTATCCGTTTCCACCAGTAGTCGGCATCGAACAAGAAAAGCTGGAACTGCTCCTGATAGGAAATATGGGCCGGATATACGTTTCCCCAAAAGAGAAGCACCGCTACGCCGAAAAGTATCGACAGCCCTATCTTCCAAGTCTTTTTCAGAAATAAGAACATTTACTATTTACAATTTATTATTTACAATCTGTTACTCTCTGTATGTCTTGTCATTTGAATTCCTCAGCCTTCAGTTGCCGGTTTATCCGCTTGATGGAAGAAGCATCAAAAGGAACGGGAGTGGCCGACAAATCGGGGATATTGTAGGATTTCAATGTCAAATCGTCTTTTTCAGGGTCGGACTGGGGTAGCACAAAAGGCTTATGCGCCTTTCCTTCGGCATCCAGATAGGCAAAATAAACCCGCCCGTACTGCCCGTCACCCCGCTTGCTGGCAAAGGCAAACCAACGGCTACCTGACGACCAACTGTGATAAGTGTCCGAACGGTTGGAGTTGACCATTGGCAGGGAATCGATGGCACCCGTCTGCAAATCCATCAGCTGCAATTCCGTCTCCCGGTGCCAAATGGGGAATGTTCCATAATCAGCAACGGTATAGAGCAGGTAGCGGCCGTCCGGTGAAGCTTTCGGATGACACACGGAGCCTTTCTCCAGCCGGGCATTCCAAAGGGTATCCACGCGGTCGCCCCAGGTGCCGTGATTGGCATCGAACGCAATGCGGCAAAGCGAATAGCGTAATTGCTGTACGCTGTCCGGCAATGGAACAGCTGGAGCCGAGCAGTAATATATCCATTTCCCGTCGGCAGAGAAAGTGGGAAAAGTTTCTAATACGGTGGAATCCGCCGTAAGCGGAGACACAATCATCCGGTTTCCGTCAAAATCGGCGACAGCCAAATCGGAGACGGTATCGTAAACTTCCAGACGGCGGTTACTTTCCGTATGGAACATGGGAATAATCACATTAGACGAGAACACACCATACCGCCCGTCAGGATGGAAATCCCCGTAGACAGCCGCAGAAATCATCTGTCCATTCTTCAAGGCAAGCTTACGGAGCTTGCCGTCACGGTTCAGGATAGTCCCCCCTCCCTCGCCCCGAAGATGGAACATCGAAAGGTTGCCACTATTTCCTCCGTGCACATGACAGTTCATGCATTTGCCGTCTGTCTGACTGTTATCCGCCAAAATACGCTCTTCAAAATTCTCAATGCACCGTTCACGTATCTGCAAGGCATTCCATACTTCATAACCGGGTTCTATCAGACGGTAACTGACATAGGCGTCAAGCTTGTCCGCCACCACCTGCCATGCAAAAGAAGGATAGCGTAGCCAGCGACCGCTGGTACGGGCAGTAACAGTCACTTCCAAAGTATGCCCCTTCTCCGCTTCCAACAATGCACGCCAGGCTTTCAAGGGAAACACCGCCTTGTTCCCACGCGCGTTTATCTGCAAGCTGTCCGATGCTCCCTTTACACTCACGCACACCGCATCCACCCCTTCATTCCGCACAAGGAAATTCAAAGGAGCCACATTGCAGGGAATGGTTACATCCTGATATTCAGGATAGAGCTCCAATAACCGGTCTGCAGGCTGTACAGACTCCGGACAGGGACTACAAGCATATAGGCAGCAGCACAGCAACAGCTCCACAACAACCTGTATATATTTCATATCTCTATTCATCGCTCATCATAAATCACTTCTCCTTTTTCATCGTAGCATAGTGGAAATAAAACCAATATGTTTTTCCGTATTTGGCTTGCAAAGAGGCACCATTACCACCATTCGCCTCGTACAGTCGGGTATAATCGCCAAACTCATCCAATACCTGAGGCGGAATATTCCACTTCCTCACTTCATCCAGTGGAGACTTGTTGCCCGCAAGATAGACAAGCAGTCCCTCGGCATATAGTCTGGAAGGTATCCGATGGGCAGCAAACTCTTGATAATCCCGGGCGAAAGCACCAATATCCTTATTCAGCAAATCAAAGCAGAGAAGGTAATCGCATGCCAACACATTATCAGGATTGTTACGCAACAAATGACGAAGTGAAAGCGGAATGTTGGCAGAAGAACGTAAAGTATCCGTTGCAGGCAACAACAACCGCTTCCGTTCCAGCCATTGGCAGACTTCGGCCGTCTGTTTTCCGGGAATACGCCGTTCTGCCCAATCACGGTAACACATTGTCTTTTGCAGGAGACGAAGATATTTCATGGCCGCCGCCTCATCACCGTTCACCAGGTTGATTTCCGCCAAACGCTTGACAGCTCTTGCCCCAGTGTGGTGCGGAGAAAAAATCATTCCCAAAATGGCGGCATGTTCAGCCATCGTCATATCTCCCAACGCAAACCAGACTTCATTGGCTGCATAAATAGTAAGGTAGGTAGAATGGGGAGCCACAGGCAGAAACAGCCCTTGCGAAGCCGGTTGATAACCATCCATCAGCTGGTCGGGAAGCCGGTTCTGCTGTGCATTCAGCAAATTATAATAATAGGCAGTGAACGGAGAACGGTATTCACCCTCTGCCAACAGTTTCCGTACTTTTTCCGAACGGCCGAAATACATTTCCGAATCCAACGCCAAAAGATATTCCCGCCCTAAATCGGGCATATTGTACCATCGTGACGACCAATCGCCACAGCCAAACAGCCAATAGCCGGACAATACCGCCAATATGCTTACCGGTAAGCCCGACTTCCACGAACGTCGCATGCAGCTACGGCACAACAACAAAACACCTCCGATACCGGTTAAAGCGATTGTGCCGGAAAGCGGATAACTCAATCCGCATTGCCTTCCTGCCTCCCAAGCCACCGCCAACACCGTAGGAACCCACGCCCAACGTCTCATGTACGGAACCAACAAACGAAACACCACCACTCCCCAAAGCAACAGCACGACAGCCATTATGGCCGGACCACCTCCTTCGTAATAAAAGAATTGAGTGAGGAAATCTCCTGACAGACGTGCCAGAGCCGCCGAATGCCGCAGATAACCGACTAATGGTTCGACAGCAAGCAAAAAGAGCTGTGTCTGCTCCCGATGGAACAGATGATAGGGCAATATCCGGAAGAAAAAAAGAAACAACGCCAAAGCACCGATTCCTGCCGCTCCCCATTCAATGTATTTCCTTCTGCAAGCTTTCATCCAACAGTTTTTGTTGTTCTTCCGTCAAGGAGCCACGCACCATCTTCCGCATGAATGTCCCCAACGTATTGTTTCCCTGCTCTTTCAAAAACAGAAAGTTCGTTTCCTGCTCCTGCATCCTCAGACTGTCACGTATCTGTATCAGATGCAGTGAGTCTTTTCCGGTGGCATTCCGTAGTCCCGTCCGGATAAAATGGTAAGCCTCTTGCTTCTTTTCCCTCCCCTCTTTCCATTTCTGAAGGGCATCATTTTGCGGAGTGCCCGTTACCGAGCCGACAGAGTCGGCCTTCACATGTATGGTACCCGGCTCCGTCACCACCAGCAGTTCCTGGATGTAGATACGCAGCAGATGGCGCAGACGCAACACCCTCATCTCCTCCCCTTGTCCGGAAAAAGAAAAAGAGGCATTGGTTATCTTTACAGAATCCACCCGCCCCGGTGCATTCTCCATCGGCACGAGGTATATCCATTCCCCGTCGTATTTCACCGACGGCAACGTTCCTTCAATCACATAATTCTGTCCGGAATTTCCACAACTTGCCCAAAGAAGGCAACTGATACAGAAAAGCAAGATACGTGTTTTCATCCTTATACATTAGAATTTCAACAAAGGTAGGCGTTTACCAACTGTCAGCCTAATATTCAATTAACCAAAGATAATATTTTTAATCAGAGATTTTCTTCATCGCCATACACTCCATTTCCACCAGCCACCCCGGGCGACAGACAGGAGCCAGCGTAATCACTCTCGGCGTATCGGGAAAGCGTTCGTCAAACATCTCCTTTACTACGGTATAATCCGCCATATCACGCAGATAGACAATGATATGCCCCACATCTCCAAAGCCACAATCGGCCTCCTTCAATAAAGCCTCCACATTCTCCCACATCCGTTCTGTCTGACGGCGTACATCTCCGGCATACATCACTTCCCCACGGTTGTTGATACTCGCTGTACCGGAAATGAGTACTTGCCGGCGGTCGTCGTAATCCACCGCCGTTCCCCGTTCGAAACTGACTCCATACTCATAAGTGGGGTTCAGATGTGTGCGGGCATAGAGATATTTGATTTGTCCGGGCTTTAATCCCGCTACGGCAAAAGCGTCAAGCATCACCAATACTTTCGGGTCGGCATGACGCCCACCGATACCGGTACTGGCAATATAGTGCGTGTTCTCCGTCAGGTTCTGGGTGACAAACATCTCATTGCGCGCCTTGACCACACCGGCATAATTGCAATCCACATTCTGCACAAATATCCAGGTACGCAGGCAATTGTCGGCCAAGGTACACCCTTCTTCCATCAGTTGCATAGCATAGTCGTTGAGCAAAAGACGCATCTGGTATTCCGAATTGGCGGCACGGTTGAAGCTGCCTCCCATCCAGAGCTGGCGATAAGCACCGTGTTTCACTTCATACAGTCCGTTTGGCAGCACTCGTGTCTGCACATCGGTCTGCAGATATGCCCACAAAGCAATCTTGGTACCATCCAGTGGCGATTGTTCCACCACGGACAGCGCGCAATCGGAGCTTTCCGCCGTAGCGGCAAGCAACAGTTCCGCCTGGTTGGCGGCATCACTCAAGAAATATCTTTTAAAAACCGCCACGGCTCCGGGCAATTCTTTTTTCAGTAAAGCGGCATACGCATCCAGCACGGCATTCATCTGCTCACGGTAGGTCTGTTTCGGGTCGGTGGCATGTATCATCACATGGTATTCCGTCACTCCGCCGGTTACAACAAATGCAGCCACTTCCGCCCTGCCTGAAGGATAAGAGTATGATGTGTATTTCATATCATTAACGAGAGATTGTTTCAATCGCAAAGATAAGTTTTTTATCCGACAAGGAGTAGTGAAAATCGCAACTTTCGCTTGTTTTGTTCTTATAAAAAAGTTACTTTTATAGAAAAGTATAAAATATACAGTTATTAGGAGCGAAAATATTTATCACATCGGCATCCAGGACTTTGAGAAGCTGCGCAAAGGCGGTTATTTCTATGTGGACAAGACCGCCTTAGTATATAAGTATTCACATTATTTCCCTATCATTCAGCCCTTTCCGGTGAAACTTCTTTTTCCTTCTCACCACCTCATATACATTGCCGTAGACGTTTCAGTCCCGCCTGCAGCTGCACTGAACCGAACTGCATGGGATTGCTGCCACGCATCAGGGCGGGATGCGCCTTTTGCAGCTCGTCGAAGATATCGGCAGCAGTCAGGTCAAGACTCTTCTTTGCCGAAACGGAGCACGGAACAAGTTGCAGACCGCTTCCTCGGCAAGACTGACACGATAAAAAGCCTCGTTGTGCGCTTACAGCTTTCGCGCTCCGGCGGCGCTTTTCTTCCCGTTCCTCCCGGTTTCGGTATTTCTTTTTGTGCATGTTTCAGCCTTTCGGAAAAGGCTATCAGTTGTCCCGCTTTCTTCAAAAATCATTCCTGCCGACAAACATACTTATTTATGCTGCAGAGCCCTTTATTTTCAGTACTTTTACACGATTCTTTATAAGTGAACGACCCGAGTTATCCAATCGGCTGACCCAGGTCGTTCAATCGAACAGCCAGAGTTGTTCGTTCGGCCGACCGGGGTCGTTCACTTATAGAAAGACACTTCCGAGGGAAGAAGCAAATACGTTGAACGCACTAAAACCTATTGATATGGCAATACTATATGACTGGTACGAGAATCCGGGCACCAATGAGGAAGACCCGGAAGAAAGAGGCCTCCATCCTCGCCCGTTGCTCAACGGGAAAATAACCATGCGGCAGCTCTACAACCGCGTACATGCCCGCAGCTCGCTCACGGTGGGCGACGTAATGAACGCGATAGACTGTCTGACGCAAATCTGCGGCGAAGAACTGCGCGACGGGCACGAGGTGCACATCGAAGGGCTGGGCTACTTCGCCCCCACCCTGGAAGCCACACAGAAAGTGACCCGCAGCACCCCGAACAAGCACCTGAAACTCCGGCTGAAGAGCATCAGCTTCCGTCCCGACGTCAGGCTGAAACAAGCGATGACGGGAGTCAGTGCCATCCGCAGCAAATACACCCGCCACTCCCTGAAGCTTTCGGAAGTGGAGATAGACATGAAGCTGAAAGAATACTTTGCCGACCACGACGTGCTGATTCGCAGTGACTTCCAAGCGCTGTGCGGCATGGCACGCACCACCGCAAACGTCCACCTGAAACGGTTGCAGCAAGAAGGCAAGCTGAAGAATGTAGGGAAACCCACGCAACCCATCTATCGGGCCATGCCGGGATACTACGGTGTGTCGCGCGATGCAAAAACGGGGCGATGAGGGTGGAAAGCAGTTTCACCGAAAAAGCCGATGAACAGGAGGATAGGAGAAGGAGGTGAAGGGATAAAAAGGAACATTCTGCGCCCGGAAATCAAGGGTAATGCAAAAAGAAATGTGAATTGTATGCAGAAAGGCAATAGAGAAAGAATGCGAAAAGGCGAATCTCACGACCCGCCTTTTCCTGATTTAACCATTAAACAATTGTACTATTCGGTTAATGCATTTACAATTATCCGATGTTACGGACGACTAATGAGGTCGGAGGTAACGACAACTGCTTTGAATTTAATAGCTTATTTATAAGATCTAATTATTTTAAAGTGCTCCTTTAGAAAACACAGTGGAGAAGAATGACGTAGGAACTGTGAAAGCCCTACCTGCAGAAAGCGGTTGTCTAACATTTCCATACTCCCAATAAATATAATTTCCATTGGTAGCACTCAAAGATTTTATAGTATATGTGCCTGGATTAATGTAAAAGTAGTACCAAGTGTTTGAACTATGCTTTGAGTATAAGGAAGATCTCCTATATAAACCAAATTGAGATATCCTCTTGACGCTCTGAAAGTACTTCCTACGACAAACGTTCCCCAATTAGACTATGTCGTATAATCTCTAATGCAATCACACGATAAATTCCACGAGCCAAGAAATAACAATATGGAGAATCCTAGTTCACACGCTGTCAAAACATATTGTTTACCACTTTGTTTTTTATGTGATTATTACTTGAGGAATACGGGCGGATATTACCCGCCCGCACATCCAATATTGACTATTTTCTCTTGAAATTCCAGAACCATGCGGTACCACCTCCAGAAGTCACCCCTGGCTCAGGTGCGCAAAGCCGAAGTTCATCCTCTGTGATTTTCAAGATGTGATATACATACTGACGTGCATTTCCTTGATTAGGTTGTACGCCCAACAAAGGAATAGTACCAGAAAATTCAATTGTACCTACATCCCATCCAGATTGTACCATATCTTCTGAAACTTTTACAGAGCCACTTTCACCACGGCTTGTCTGGACACCTGACAGACTAAGCGAGAACCAACCATTCAATCCGTCATCAGGTAGTCCCGCACCTATAGCCTGCCCATCAATTTCTCCACTACGGACAACCCACCAACCGGGACCTGTGTTTGACAGAAATCCACCATTACCCCAGCAGCCGTCTTCGGCTTCTGTATTCCAAGTCCAAGTTGTTGTGCCATAACCACCATCCGGAGTTGTACCAAAGATATCAGCATAAATAGCAGGAAGATCCGTGTACTCCGTTACTGCTATTGATTTGGAAGCCGATTTTGTAATGGAGCCGTCCGAATTAATGGCTGTTATATACACTTGCAATTCTTTATTAGGAGGAGCTACTTGAACCGACGGAGCCGTACCTTCTGCCAACTTGGTATCAGACGTAGCATCATAAACCTTCACATAACGTGACGGAGTAGGAACAATCCGAATGTTGTTGTTTCCCTGATTCTTGGCTACAAGTTCAAAAGTAAGATTTTCCGGTGTGACATTAGGATCCGGACTGATTTCATCCACTATCGGATCACAAGCCACCAGCAGCATTGCAAACAAAGGCATTGCGAATAATATCTTTTTCATATCTTTTTTCATTTTAAATTCATATTCTATTCTTGCCAACCATTATACTCAGCACTTGCATCCGTATAACCCGCATTTTGTTCTACCTTTCCTTCATTCAAGAGGACTTGGTTTTCGGGAATCTTCTGGAAACCTGCCGTAGCCTTATAACGTGCGGCATAACCACCGTTCTGCGCCACATTACGGCTTTCAACCCCATTTGTATAAACTTTTGCTCCCATCTGTCTTTCAAGGGCATCGGCAGCAATATGCCAACGGCGAATATCGTTCCAGCGAGTACCTTCAAAACAGAGTTCCCAACGGCGTTCATTCTGCAATGCAGCCAACGAATATGTATCAATAGGTTCAAGTCCGGCACGACTACGCACTCTGTTTATACCGCTAACATCTTCCTTCAATTCAGACTGCATCAACAATACATCCGCAAAACGAATCAAAACCAAATCATGAATAGAACCGGTTTGCATCAGATTATCATTAATCCAGCCGTCGGCACCATACATTATCTTCTCAAATACCGGTTCAATCGTTTTATTTCCAGCCTCACCCGTATTATAAGCCATAATAGAACCTATTTTCATCTGATAATAATCTGTTTCTTGGATAAAGCCGTCACCACCACCTTTATTATAACTCGGCATATCCTCCGTCTTGAATACGGAGGCCGGACGACGGGCATCATTGTGTTCTGCCGCACTCCAATCATTATAAAGATTGGGAGCTACAGGACCGGCCCCCCATCCTTGTCCAAAGGGGAAAGAATTGGCCTGATCATTGCCACGTACACCAAAATGCAGAGCATAACCGTTACCATAACCGATAGTAGTGCTCCAAGATGCAAGTTTATTATATTTAATGGCAAACATGGATTCGGGATTTACCGCTGCATCATCTTCTACCCATTTCAGCCCCTGACCGGCAGTAAACGGAAAATCTTCTACCGTACATCTATTGGTATATGCCCACAAATTACGAAACTCAGGAACAAGACTATAACCGGAATTATTCACACAATCATCAATATATCCAATCACATCCTGCTTGGTCAAAGTTGTCCCATCAGGCAAATCAACTGAAGTCAACGGACTATAGTTCGTACTAACCAAATCGTTCAGAGTTTCACCATTGCCATACATGCCGGTATAATACAACCAAGCACGTCCTAACATAGCTTCAGCCGTATATTTATCAACATGCCCATCCGATTTACGAACAGCCGGCATATTTGCAGCCGCATCGCGAAGATCCTGCAGAATCTGCCCCCAGATAACAGCGGCAGTCGGAGGAGTAGTATCTTCGGGCAACAAAGCAGTAATCACCAAAGGTACACGGCCATACATAGAAGCCAACTCGTAGTAATAAAAAGCACGAAGAAACTTGGCTTCGCCCTCAGCCTGCGCTCTTACTTCCGGATCCATTTCAATACCGGCAAGAGCCTCCAACAACGTATTGGCACGGTTGATTCCTTGATAGCGAGCCACCCAGTAATCCTGCGTAGCATTTGTACCCGTATTACAAAGAAGGTCTAAAGATTGCATCAACTTGTCATTGGGACCACCACCACCCAACATATCATCGCAAGCCAGCAGGGAATTATACAAGAAAGACTGCTGCGGAAAAGCATTGACATTATTCAGGTTCTGATATATGGCAGCTAAAGCCTGATTGGCATCTTCAGCCGTTTTAGGAAAATTGGTCGTATCTTTTTCCGTCAGACTCATCGAGTCCAGACTACAAGAAGTAAACGTTCCTGCCATCATCAAAGCTGCCCCTATTAAATATGCTATTTTTTTCATCATGTATCAATTTTAGAATTTAACATTAACACCTACCATATAAGTACGAGGTTGAGGATAGTTACCTACATCAACACCGGTTACCCACGGTTCTTTGTCATTGAGAGCTCTACCATTCTCCGGATCCATCCCTTTATAACCGGTAAAAGTAAATAGATTCTGTGCAGCAGCATACACACGAAGTTGCTGGAACGGACAGTTCTTCCAAATTCTCTTGAAATCGTATCCTATTGTCAGATTTTGAATGCGAACATAGTCGGCATCATCAATATAAATATCTGAAATGGCCTGGAAATTCTGTCCACTATTTCCCGGCGCAAGCAGCGGATATCTGTTTGAGGTTCCTTCTCCGTGCCAGTAATCGTAAACTTCTGTCGTATAGTTTTCATACTGTCCGTCTGAGAACTTTCTCCAAGAACGAGCCACTTGTGCACCAAAAGCGCCATAGGTTGTTACAGAGAAATCAAATCCTTTATATTCCGCACTTAACGTAAGCCCCATTGTCACGTCAGGATGAGGATTACCCAAATCAGTCTTATCATCATCATTAATCACCCCATTTCCATCAACATCCACAAACTTCAAATCGCCCGGTTTAATACTTGCACCTTGCTTAGAGTTTGCCGCATTGCCTTTACAATTCTGGTCAAGATATGCCTGCAAGTCATTCTGGTTCTGAATGACACCGTCCGTCTTATAACCATAAAAATAGCCAATAGGATGTCCTTCTTCCATACGGACAAACCGACCCGTACTCTGAGCCAACAAATCATTACCGCCTTCAATAAAATGATTGGCGTTATTAACCTCCGTCACTTCATTCTTATTATAGGCCATATTGACATTCACTCCATACTTGAACTCCTTACCAATCTGATCTCTCCAGCCCATTGAAAGTTCAAGACCAGTATTCTTTACCGTACCGGCATTTTGATATTGAGAAGAGAAACCGGAAGCCGCATTGGTACCCACTTCCACTAACAAATCTTTCGTCTGCTTGTTATACCAGTCCATGGTAAAACTCAGACGGTTATCCAAGAAACGGGCATCAATACCGATATTGGTCTGTTCTGAAGTTTCCCATGTCAAATCGGGGTTAGCCAGACGATTCGGGTAAGCTCCGGTTGTACCTCCATTCTTATCTGAGCCAAATGTATAAAGGCCATAATCGCCAAACTCGTAACCGGCACGCCAATTTGAATTAGGGATATTGTCATTACCATTCTGTCCCCAACCAGCACGGATTTTCAAGAAACCAAGCCAAGAAGCAGTATTCTTCATAAAAGCCTCGTTTGAAATAACCCAACCAGCAGAGAATGATGGGAAATATCCCCATTGATTGCCTTTCGCAAACTTAGACGAACCATCGGCACGAATGATAGCAGAAAACATATAAGTTTCCTTAAAGTCATAATTCAGACGTCCAAAATAAGACATCTTAGAACCATAATCCGAGGGATAACCATCTACTGTAGCAGTAGCTTTACGTTCTGTATTATGTAAATAAGCATGCGTAAAGTCGCCAAAAGCACTATTATAACCGGTTGCCTCTACTGACTCGCCATAAGTTGGTCTTGATTTAGAATACTCTGTACCAACCAAAACATCAAAATGATGTAAGTCTGTAATATCAAACCGATAACTCAACGTATTAGTCAAACTCCAGTTCCAACCCAAAGACACGTTATTTATCGTTTGGTCTTTATCACGGCTATCCCCCTGATTATTAATGCGGTAAACAGGAAGATATGAGCGCCATGAACTTGACCATTGTTTGTAACTAACCTGACCTTTATAAATAAGATTCTTAAGTGGTTGTACTTCCAGATATGCCGCTGTGTTCAGATTAAAATTCTTATTCTTATTATTCCCAGCCTGATTATATACCATGTGAGCCATCGGATTAGAAGCATATGCAGTATAATCAAGTATACCATTAGCACTCGTTCCAAAATTCTTCAAATCATCATACATGAAGAAATCACCATTCTCATTATATACAGGAATCAGAGGAATAGCACGCAAAGCATTAGAAAGGTCATTCGAATATTGATTACCTAACTGCACACCTTGATTCTGTTTGTGCTGATAATATATATTCTCACCAAACTTTATCACATCCATATCTCCCTTACGGTATATCACATGCTCAGAATTAATGCGGAAAGTAAAACGACGATAGTCAGTCTTCACTGGACCACCGAATGCACCATCCTGATACTGATAGCCTATACCTGTCGAAAACTTGGAGAATTCAGAACCACCTGTTACATTCAACGCATGATTAGTAACCACAGCATTTTTATTCCGGAATTCTTTTACCCAATCTGTACCTGGATTGGTACCATTCTGATAAGCAGTCAGCAAATCAGCATCTACGAATTTTGACCAATCATACGGTTGGCCTCCATTATTATAGGCTACTTGATCCATTACCGCCATATATTCTTTGGCATTCAGCATATCAGGCATCTTATATACATTTGCCCAGCCTATGTTTCCATCATAAGATACAGAAACCTTTCCGACCTTACCCTGCTTCGTAGTAACAAGGATAACACCGTTGGCACCGCTCGAACCGTAAATTGCACAAGATGCAGCATCTTTCAACACATCAATACGTTCAATATCGGCAGGATTCAAGGCGTTAATATCGCCACCGGCTACACCATCAATGACGTAAACTGGAGCTGTATTTCCGTTAGTACCAGCACCACGAATATTAATTTTAAATCCATCGCCTGGCTGACCGGAAACGGCCTGAATATTTACACCCGGAGACTGGCTTTGCAAAGCGCCCAATGCCTGCGTGGTATTTAATTTTGCGATGTCTTCACCTTTTACCTCAACCGTAGCACCTGTCACCAGTTTCTTCTTCTGAATACCATAACCTACTACGACTACTTCATCCAGCAATTCCGTATCTTCTTTCAGCTGAATTTTGAAATTAGTCTGGTTGCCTACTACGATTTCTTGCGGCTGATAACCGATAAAAGACACAACAATCGTTGCTCCCGGCTGAACATTCAATGTGAAATTACCGTCAATATCAGTAATAACACCATTTGTGGTGCCTTTTTCCAATACATTAGCACCGATAACCGGTCCCATTGCATCTGTTACAGTACCTGTGATTTTTTTTGCTTGCTGCACAGCATCTATTGCATCGACCGATGCGGCGAAAAGTTGCGGAGTATAAGTCAGGCTGACAGCCGAACAGATACCTACGAGCAGCGCGGTTCTTCTGAAATTTAAATTCATACTTATATTTTTCTTAGATTAATGAATTGGTATTGCCTGGCGGCATCTACCGTTTAATATAAGGTTAAACTTCTCTTTTTGAGGAAAAATTAAATATACCTTATTTATAAAGCGGTTGGTATACATATTACTCCTTTCCCATAAGCATTTTTCATTTCATTAACGGTTAAACATTATATGATTATTATCAAATTTCAATCAGGCTTGACAAAAGTAGACTTTTGACAACAAACTTTATAATACTATCTTATCAAATAACGACACTCATTTAACATCCATTACTATTTCCCCTAAAAGTATAAAGCATGAATTCCACAACAGACAACTAAAAGCTATAAAAAACAGAAAGGGTTGCCCCGATACTAACCAGAGACACCCCTTTCCATTTTATTATTAAAAATTGCTATTCCATAGAAGGAAGCTCATCACGAGAAACGACAAATTCCTGGTTCATAGCATCCTTCCACCATGCTTCATCAGCATGGACTACCGGACTGCCGTCCTCATTTGTTCCGTCATACCACGGCATGAACCAACTCCAACGCGCACCAGATGCCCATTGTTCGGAAATAAGTCCGACCGTACCACATTCACTCAGCGAAACAATCTTATTTCCATAATTTCCGGCAATGGAAGTATATTCTGAAACACAATCCGCAGTTTCCTTATTATAAATATCACGTCCCACGATGTCTACATATTGGTCTCCCGGATACCAATCAGCATCATTGCCCTCGGTAGTCCATACCCAGATAAGATTATCCAGTCCTTCTGCCTTGAAGTAGTTGAACATAGCAATCCACAGAGATTTAAAGCTGACAGCATCCTTACCCCACCAAAACCAGCCACCGGCTGCCTCATGGAACGGACGCCACAATATCGGAATATCCGCATCTCTCAACAGTTTCAAATAAGCGGCAGTATTTTTCAAATCTTCGGTAAATACCTTGTTTTCCCAAGTGCCTTCCACCGTGGCATTGGCAGCGTCAAACTCCGTATCTGCCTTATAGAAGGCATAATCCTTGTTCGGGTCAAGAGCTGTACCGTTACTTTCAAGATAAACAGCAACTGCTGTATAATCATGTCCGCCAATGATGAGACCACCTTCTTGCAGGGATTTCAAAATATCCTCGGTAATCAACAATGTATAGTCCCCGGATATGTCAAAATAATCAGTTCCTGAAGCAATCTCGCTCCAACCACTGTTTTTGAACGAACCTTGCGCCCCCTCTGCCACATCTTTCACAGCCACGCGTATCACCTGACCCACTTGCGCATCAGCAAAGACAGCTTTTGCAGCATCATCCGTCATCTGTACATTTCCACTCCAATCACCCGGCATTACCGTCTCTCCTTTCCATATTTGGGTAGAAGAAGCTTCGCCTACAACTTTCTTGGGTACATTCCAATGCCACATGGCAGCTACGATGCCACCTTTGTCAGACCAATCCTTAACAGGAGTAATGTCACCGTAATTAATCCAGTCTGCTCCAGCTACAGATGCCGGCAGATGAACATAGTCGAAACAGTTGATAGCCGGATATTTTCCAGTCCATCCGTACACCTTTTCGGACATTTCCGTATTCCAGGCAACATCGGCCATCATGGCAGAAAGTGTCTTCGTCTCGAAGTTATCCAATAGATAATTGTACAGTTTCACAGCTTTAGCCGAAGTAGCGGCAACCAGTGTCTTGTCCAAAGCGACAGTAGAAAACTGAACCGATACAGCCGGAGCAGGCATTTGGTTCGGTCCTGTTACTATTCCCTCAGGAATAGAAAGAGAACAAGCCGTCTCTCGCTTGGGAACATTCACTTTTACAGTCAGTATATTGCTTGCGCCAAGCACATCGGCACTTATCAGTTCACCACCGGTAAACTGGATTTCGCTCAGATTGTCCGTTGCAAAGAATATATTCTTGTCATATTTCACCTCAATGGTGATTTCTCCCGTTTTCACTTTGGCAGCTCCACTCTCAGGAGTAGTAGACACCAATACCGGTGCATCCACTGCAGGGATATCATGATCGACATCAGTATCGCAGGAGGCAAAAATAAAAGCTGCTATTAACGAGAGCATCCATTTTATATTCAGTTTCTTCATCTTAATTATGATTTTATTTCGTTCTTAATCAGGGCATCCATAGTCACATTCTTCAAGCCACAATTCATCAATTTACAATCGTTATTTTTGTAAACGTCAAATCACTGCCCTGAATAATGATACCTACATTTGTCTGGTCTTCACAATCTCCTTGTTTAGCTTGAATATTATCAAGTATCTCCTGAGTCAATGTCAACTCCATCACACGGCTCTCGAAACTCCAGCCGTAAATGTCTGTCGGTACCATAGTCGTATCAAACAAAGAGAAAGCTATGCCACTCCAATCGCCATAGTTAAACTGAGCCTGTGCCCAAGTCTGGTCTTTCTGATCGAAATAGACTTTCATGACAGTACCTGCCGTTACCTTGGCAAAAGATGCAGCCGGTACTAATACACGTCCTCCATCGCCCCAACTAATATTGAGCGGACCAGCCCAAACTGTTTCTTCATTGGCAACCACAAGAACATCATAAGCAATTTCACCATTTGAAGAAATCAGTTTCAGGCTATAAGTTCCATCCAGTTCAGCCGGTACATTCAGCATCAATACCCCTTTAGCCGCATCATTGATATACTGGACTGAAGCCTCATTCAGCAATACATTTGTCAGCTTATCAGCATTAACAATCTCAAGTTCCACAATTCGTCCCCGAACCAATTTGTCAGGCAATGCCGGCAAATAGGCACATACCGGTTTCTCTATTGTCAGAGACGGTGCTTCTACAGATTCACCATTGGCCATCTTCAAGAGTAAGGCCCCAGTTTCGGCAGTTGTGGGTACAGTCAAAGAAATGGCAGTAGCAGTGGCATCGGATACGGTAACTTCCACATTACCACTGAATACAACAGCCGAAACAACATCCATATTTACTCCTTTGACAGTCAAAGCCTCTCCTGCCGGGACCGTCGCCGCACTATAAGAAATGTTTTCCGGCTTTGCCGTTGCAATAGATACGGCAGTTGCTTTTCCACTATTTGTATTCAATTGCAAATCACCACTGATAGCCGCAGCCGGCATCAAGACCTTTATTTCAGTCGTATTCTGTGACTCCAATCCTACAACTTCTTCTACACCAGGAAACGTTACATCAGTCACCAAATCCATATTGGCACCTTTCAGGGTAATTATATCTCCACCACGCAAGTTTATAGCAGGAACAGCCACTACGTTCGAAGGCATAGCTACTACAACAGTAGCAACCACAACTTTTACATCCGAAGCAGGAAGTACCGTAACTTCTCCGTCCGAGACATTATCCGGCAACGTAAAAGTAAGTTCATCTCCTTCGGAAGAGGCAGTCATCGTAAATTCAACTTCATCCCCATTCGGCATCTGTACTTTCTTCACCAAATCAAAGTTTTTACCAGAAACTCGAATGATATCACCTGGCTTCTTATCCACCAGGTCGAGTGGAGCCTCTACCGATGGCAAAGTAACCTCCAGTTCCTCTTCAGTATAAATCCAATTGGGGATTTCAGCTCCATCAGACAAGATGAACTTACCGGTCTGAGCAGAATCAGGAACAATAACTTTAATCTCCTGACGGCTTTGACTGACAAACTCATCAGCAGGCACTGTTACCTCATCAGCAAATATCACTTCTTTAATCAAGTTCAGGTATTCACCAGTAATGGTCAATTCACTACCAGGCTTTACTTCTGCCGGTGCAAAAGCCTCTAAAGCAATCGGTTCCGTAAATGTCAACTCTGTTTTTGTTGTAATATCCCCTTTCGGTGTCTTCAAGACAACCAAACCCGGCTGGGCTGTCTGGGGTACAGTGACACGGATTTCCGTATCACTGACCACTTCGATGTCTGTTATATCGTCGCAACCGGGAATAGCAACCGCAGTCACCTTATCCATGCCACTGCCCAGGAAACGGAGTACACCGCCGCGAGCTACGGGACTCGGTCCGAATACATTCAGACTGATTCCCCCTTTATATTGGTTGGTATCTTCATCATCCCCATTGTCGCAGGCCGTAAACGTCAAGCAACTGAAGAGCATCAGGCACATCATCCACAGTGCCGGAAATTTATATGTTTTATTCATATCAGTATTCTATTTAAAAGGTTATTCAATAGGTACCACACGGATGTTGTCAATCATAATCACCGGATTGCAATCCTTACCTTCCACACCACCTGCCCAGACAAAGAATGTCAATCCGGTCAGCATAGTCTTGTCAAAAGCCCTATCACACTTATTGCCTTCATGCGTCTTGTTGAACTCGGACAGATTCATGGAAACGGTTGTCCATTTACCGCCCGTATCATAGGAACCCGTATTCTTCCAGGGCAACCATAAACCTCGCGGCACATTCGTATCACTAAAGTAAGCATTGTTTCCGGTCGCATACGTCACCACATCATTACCAGTAAACATTACTTGCAGAGCACAAGACTGCCACGGATTGGAAGAAGGAATATTCACCTCAAATTTCAGTTGCAAACCATTGACACCATACTCCTCGAGCAGTTCTGCAAACTCAGGACGTGCAGAAAGTTCGGGATAACCGGCAGACGGTTCCGGCCAGTAATTGAATGAAAAATGTTCTTCATCCCAAGTAGCACCGATTCCCCCTTTAAGTTCCCCGGCAAAACGAATATATGCACCATCAATACTATTTTCATCGGCTTCTTTCAATACCGCACTACCATCACGCCAACCATGAGCAATAGCCATACCGCCATGAGAGCCATCCCAGTCAAAGAGTATGTTGCGGGTATCATGATAGCGGAATTTGGAACGTCCGGTACCGTAAATAGACTTCACGTTGATATAGCCTGCAGGAGCATTGTCCGGAAGAATAAAACTGACCGCAGTCTTGGTTATGTTCGTAATATTAGTCACTTCCACATTACCAGCCATCGTAATGGTCAGTGGCACATTCGGGTCATCAATGAAATAGTCACCAATCAGTGTCACCTCACTACCCGGCTTTGCAAACTCACAAGAAATGGAGTTCACGGTAGGAGCCGGAACCAACACCTTGAAGTCATAATCTATGGTATCTTTTGCTCTGGTCACCATATAAATCTTATCGGTCACTACCGAAGGAATCTCTTTCGGAACATCTACCATAAGTGTATGGTCAGTGATGTAACTTGTATTAAGTATCGCCTTCTGGTCATTGAAATAGAGCTCGTAAACACTCCGCAGATTCTCACCGACCAGACAAATCGTATTCGCCATATAGGCCCCGGTCAGCAAAGAATCTGCCGCAGCCGGATCAGGGACACGAACATACTTCAAAATAGGCTTTCCGCCTGCCACCTCATATTTATCCGGTTCATCCTCACAAGCTGCCATGGAAAAGCTTGCTGCGACAACAACTGCCGCGAAGAACCAATTCGTATATCTATTATTTTTCATCTTTTCAAGCATTAAATTAATAACTGAATTCAGAACGCACATCTACGTGTACCGGGTCTTTCATCAAATTAGGATTGAACACCACGTCTTCTGTCGGGAACGGCAATGTAAAACTGGAAACTGTTACATTCGGTGCCTTTGCATCCGGGTTGTAACGAGTTTCATCCGGATTTACCGTCCAACTACCATTCTCATAATAAGCTTTGTAGGTAGTGCCCAGATTATAATAAACATCACGGCGCTGCGCCTTCAGCTCATTGATAGCACGCTGGGAATCATAATATGCCAAACGTACATAATCATACCAACGGTCACCTTCGCAAGCCAGTTCCAGCCGACGTTCCTTCCAGACGTCCTCCCAAGTAATGGAGGTTTTCGGAGTAACTCCCGGAATGGCACGGCCACGTACTGCATTGAAAGCATCCAGTGCACTCTGGTCTGTAGTAGAGGTAGCCAGTCCCATTTTCGCCTCGGCATATACCAGATAGATATCGGACAGGCGCAGGATATGGGTTGCCAGGCCGCTGTACATATTACCAGCCGATACGCCCAAGCCCAATAGATGGTCATTATTGTTACCATAAAGATGCTTCACATGATTGGCACCGGTAGGAGACTGATAATCGCCATTAGGGCCACCCTTGCCATATTCGGCATCATAGATAAACCGCAGATAATCGAATCCGCCCTTGTCCTGCCAGAAATAACTGTATACATCACCTGCCATCATCATGGTAGCCTTACGACGGGTATCCGTATCCGAACGAGTCTCAGGGCTTTCCAAAGCGGAAATTCCAAATGCATCCTGCAAATCAACCGACGGACCGGCATAACCGCCCCAGCAGTCACCAAATTCATCGAATCCCACCATTGCCAAGTCCGACTGCAATGTATTCTGCTGTGTCCAAGGGTCACGTCCTGCTGACCAATGCCAAGAGAAGAGGCACTCTTCATTCTTGTTGTTAGCCAAACGGAAAACATCGGAATAGTTGGCCAGCAGATTACGACCGGAATTATTAATTACATCCTTGGAATATTCTGCCGCTTTTGCCAAATCATCCGCATTGCGGGTACCGGAAAGACCACTCTTGGTCAGATACACCTTAGCCAAAAGACCTTCGGCACAATAACGGTCAATACGTCCCGTTTCGCCTCTGGCCGGAAGCAATTCCATAGCTTTCTCCAGAGTCATAATGATATACTCGTACACATCGGCTGTCTCCACCTTGAATTTGGAGTTATAATTACCGGAATTCAATTCAGCCGTATTATCATGGATAATGGGTACTGCCCCAAAACTACGTACCAAATAGAAGTAAGCCATGGCTTTCCATGCCAGACACTCGCCCATACACTGATTTTTCACAGCTTCTGACGCATTTGCCGTCTTCAAACGAGTATATACGGTATTGGCATGACCGATAACTGCCCACAAAGAATAGGACATATTCACAAGGTTCTCATCCGTACCATTCACCGTAAAATTCAGGTAAGGGCTGTTTCCCTCGTATACATTTCCGGACAAGATTTCACCGACTTTAATAAAACCGCGCTGAAAGTCATACCAAGGTGAGTTATAAAGGTAATTGACTCCTTGCACACATTGCTCGTCATTCTGGTAAAAATTCGATTCGTTATAATTATCTTCAGTAGGACGGTCCAGGAAATCTTCGCATGAAACTGTTCCCATACCGAGTACAGCTGCAAACGCCCAATATTTAATATATCTGATTTTCATGTTTTCTTCAAATTAAAGTGTTAGAATGAAACGTTCAAGCCGAATGAATAAACTGTAGGAGACGGATAACGTCCGTTGTCCAGACCATATACATTGACGCTTGAAGTACTGGCACCAATTTCAGGGTCATAGCCATCATAACCGGTAATGGTCAGCAGGTTCTGAATATTGGCATAGATACGCAAGTTGCTCAGCCCCAGCTTGTCAATCGTCTTTTTCGGGAAAGTATATCCCAAAGAGATATTCTTCAGACGGATATAGGAACCATCTTCAATATAACGGTCACTGATACGGTCGTTGTCATTCGGGTCATTGATAGTGGCGCGTGGAATGGAAGCTCCCGGGTTTGCCACCATGACGTTAGACACATCATTATACCACATGGTTCCATCTTCGTAGACCTTGTTCGGATTGATAGGAACAAGCTGTGCACGTCCGTTTACAGCATTCAACTGGTTGGTCCATGGAGAGTTCATATGCGTCAGCTTCATGGAAAGGTAGTTGTACACCTTGTTGCCATAGGAACCGTTGATGAAAACGGACAAGTCGAAGTTCTTGTAACGGAAAGTATTGGTCCAGCCAAAAGTAAACTTAGGCATCGGAGAACCGATATTGGTCTTGTCATAGTCGTCAATAACGCCATCGGGCACACCGTCAGGACCACTGATATCCTTATATTTCACATCACCCACCCATACGGTATTGGTACGGTCAAATACACCGTTTGCCGGGTACTTGGCAGGTTTCGGAGAAGTCTGAAGGTCCTCCAGGTCCTTGTAAACACCATCACAGACAAATCCATAGAAGTTATAAAGTGATTCGCCTACACTGGACACACTGACTACATCGGTCCACTGTCCGTAACCTACAATCTGGGCATTGGCTGTACCTGCCAATCCTTTCAGTTTGTTCTTGTTGAAAGAAATCTGGAAATCGGAGTCCCATTCAAACTTACCCGTAATGGGATGCGTGTTCAGAGAGATTTCAAAACCGGTATTCTCTATGTCACCATAATTACCTTTCGGAGCAGCCAATGCAGAAGAACCATTGCCGGAAGTACCCATATAAGAAGGTAATTGCAACGGCATCAACATATCACTGGAAGTTTTCTTATACCACTCTACCGTCAGGTTGATACGGTCGTGCAGGAATCCCAAATCCACCCCGACGTTCCATTGCTCCTGAGACTCCCATTTGATGGAAGTGTTCGGTATATTGGAGGGGCGATACCCCATACCCAGACCAGAAGGCATACGATTCATGGATGTACCCCAGGCATAACCACCGATGTTGGCATTACCTGTTTGTCCCCATCCCAAACGCAGCTTACCGTTGCTGATTACCTTCTTCAACGGTTCAAAGAACGTTTCATTGGAAAAGCGCCAGGAAGCAGCCAACGAATGGAAGCCTGCCCAACGGTTTTCAGGGCCGAAGTTTGAAGAACCGTCATAACGATAGGTATAAGTACCCAGATAACGGTCGGCATAGTTATAAGTCAGACGTGTAAAGAAAGATGCCATGGACGAACTTCCAAAACCTGCGTTGATAGTCGGTGTTCCCGTACCCAAGGCCGGATTGTGCACTTCATCCGAAGGCAGACCGCTATTGAACACACTCGTGAAGTCATAGCTGGACTCCCAGCACTCCTAACCCACCATGGCCGTATAATGATGCTTGTCGCCTATGTTTCCGGAATAGGTCACATAGTTCTTCAATTGCCAGAATGTACTGCTGTTCTTCTGGATACTGCTTTCATTGCTGGAACGTACCCATCCACCCAAATCAACCATCGGCTTGTAGCGTTCACCTTTGCTGGAACTGATGTCATAACCCAGTTCGGCATGCCATACCAGATTTTTAATCGGAGTGACCTCAAAAAAAATATTACCTGTCAGTTTCTGACGGTCCAGCAGGATGTCATCCATCATGGCAAGGGCAATCGGGTTAGGATTCGTATAGCCTTCGCGAACAACGGTGGCATAGCTGCCATCCAGATTATAGATAGGTATATCAGGAAGAGTGGTCAACGAGTAGTTAATCAAACCTTCATCACTGTCTGCCAGTTTCAGGTCATCACCCGTTGCTGTATAGGTGGCAGTCAAACCGAGTTTCAACCACTTCTTCAGTTGGGCATCCAAGTTGGCACGGAAGCTGTAACGGTTAAAGTTTGAACCGATGATGGTACCGTCCTGATCCATATAGGAAGCTGATACGTAGTATTGTATCTTCTCTGTACCACCTTGTGCCGAAATCTGGTGCTGATGCTGCAAAGCAGTCTGGAAGATGGCGTCCTGCCAGTTTGTACCTACTCCCAGCAGAGAAGGATCGGCATAATAATTACTAGGGTCAGAGATTTCACCCATGTTTGCCAAATCATTATAATAAGTGGCATACTCACGCAGATTCATCATATCCAGACGCTTTGTCTGGCGTTGAACGGCAAACATACCGTCATAAGTAAACTTAGCCTCACCCGCCTTACCACGTTTGGTCGTAATCAAAACCACACCATTGGAACCTTGCGCACCGTAAATGGCGGTTGCCGAAGCATCTTTCAGAATTTCCATACTGACGATATCAGCAGGGTTGATGGTGGAAAGCGGAGAAATGGTGGAAACCGAGCCATTACCCAATGCATCGCCCAAACCATAAGATGAACCGCTTTGTCCCTGACTCTGTACAATCACACCGTCAATTACATACAACGGCTCGGCATTGGCATTGATAGTGGCCTGACCACGTACACGGATAGAAGAGGAAGAGCCCGGAGCACCGGAAGTGCTGACAGCCGTCACACCCGCAGCACGTCCTTGCAATGACTGGTCAAGGTTGGTAATAATAGAGCCCTTAATCTTGTCTTCACTCATGGAAACGGAAGCACCGGAAAGGTCGCTTTTCTTCATCGTACCGTAACCTACCACAACAACTTCATCCAACATTTCAGAGTCTTCCTTCAACGTGATGTTCACCGTTGTCTGGTCCGTTATCTTTATTTCCTGGCTGACATAGCCTATAAAGGAAACCACGATGGTAGCTCCCGGTTTCACATTCAAGGCAAAATTACCGTCAATGTCGGTAATTACACCATTCGTAGTGCCCTTTTCCAATACATTGGCACCAATGATAGGGCCCATCGCATCGCTGACGACACCCGTAATTTTCTTTGTTTGCTGCACTGCCTCAACGGTATCCACCGATGATACTGCGAAAAGCTGAGGGGTATAACCCAGGCTGAACACCGAACATATACCCGCAAGCAGCGCTGTCTTTCTAAAATTTAAATTCATACTGCATTTCTTAGATTTAAAACAAACACAAAACCTCCCAAAAGAAGATTTTTTTAGTTAACAAAATGAGAGTAAGTCAAGAAACCGTGACATGCAATCAAGGCGTTGACATTTAAAATTACTTCCAAACAATTCATGTTTTCACAGCATCATTCTTCTTTTCTTCCATAAGCACAATTCTTTTTTCTTAATTATTAATGGTTAAATCATATTGTTTTTAAAGGGCTATTTTTTCAGTGTCGTCAATTCGTCACGAACCATTCTCCCCCACTCTTTCATGTCTGCATCTTTCCAGTTTCCCTCGGAAGAAGCCGACGGATAGAACATGGAGCAAGTCTCATCCTTGTCAGACAAAGACCAGGCCACCCAGCTGATGGAATGCCGCTGCATCCACTCCAGCCAATTCCCCCACTCTTCTTTATTGATGGGGCCGTCCCCACTTGCCTCCATACCGGCACATTCGGAAACGAAAATCGGCAAGCCCTTGCCCAGAGCATAGTCGGCGCGGTCGCGCAGCCACTGTCCGTGGGTATTGGCATAAAAGTGGAGTGTATACATTATATTGCTATATCCGGTAATAGGATCGTCTGCAGCCAAATGGATGTCCTGGTCCCAATGCGGACAACCTACGAGGATAACGGCATCCGGCTCTATGGCACGAATCGTCTTGATAACCTCCACAGAGTATGCCTTCACCTGCTCCCAACTGTCTTCCACCGGTTCATTGAAAACCTCATAGATAACATTAGGAACCCCTTTGTAACGGGTAGCCATTTGAGTGAAAAACTCCTTTGCTTCTTCCTGCCGCAGATTGTGGCTATGCCAGTCGATGATGACGTAAACGCCGTTCTCGATAGCAGCATCCACCACTTTCGTAACACACTCAATACCGAACTCGGGCTTGTTCACATAACAGGCGCTATCCAAATCCACTCCCATAGAGGCCCGAAGCACTTGTGCGCTCCAGTCATTGACCAGATAAGCAACCGAAGAGGCATTGTAGAAACGAGGCCAGAACTGATGCCAGCCATAGCTGACACCGTGCAATACCACCGTGTCTCCTTCGGTATTCATCAGCTGCGTACCATTGACCACCAATGCCAGTAGCGTTTCCTTTACATTTTCATTCTTCGACGGGTTTGTTCCACAACCAATGGCCATACCTAGGCAACAAACCGCCAACATAACTTTCCATATGCTTTTCATATCATACTTAGTATTTAGAGTTATACATCTTTCTTAATAACAGTACAAACGCTTTGTACACGCTTACATTCTAATTTTCAGGCAGGGATTACACGGAAAAACACAGATAGGTTCAATTTTGCAACTTCCGGTTTTCCGCTTTAATTATTTCAATAGTGCTGTCTGTGGCAAAGACAGAGTTCAGTCCTTGTTGTTCTTGAGCCGGGTCACCGGTATAGTCATCCCCCTTTTCCCAGAATACATGGTCGGGATTTTGTCCGGCAAAACCGCCCCATGCCCAGAAGTTGCATCCAGCAAAGAGTCCACCGCTCTCACGGTCCTGGCGGATAAGGTCGAATACATAACGGTAATATTCATCGCGGGCAGTGGTCGGTGCCTCTTTGGAGAAGCTGAAGCCGTCACGGGGAAAACCGAACTCCTCCAGAACAATCGGCTTGCTGTACTTCCGGGCAATGACCATGTGGTCATCTATATATTTCTTAGTATTTTCCTTGGCACGCGGAAGAAGTTCCGTCAGGCTGTCCGCTTTCACCCAACTCCAGTTGTAAGGCCAGATGTGGATATTCAGATAATTGATGTTGGGGTCGGCATGAATCTTCTCGAAAAGACTCATATCCATTTCGCATCCCCACGAGCCCTCACTGCCGGAAGACACCATGTGGTTCGGGTCGAGTGACTTGATTTGTGCAGCCACATCGGCCATCCAGCGGGCAAACGGTTCCTTGTTCTCGTCAGAGAAAGCGCGAGGCTCGTTACCAATCTGCCAGGACATAATAGTAGGGTCATCCACATATTTTATCTGATTATACCTATTGGTGCGTGAAACAATATAATTGACATGATTGGCAAACAAAGCCTTCGCGCTGTCCGATTGGGGGAACTGCTTGACATACTCCATATAGGCGGGCCATCCGTCTACGGCAGGTACCACGGCATCACCGTGTCCAGACCATTGCAGGTAAACGGAATAGCCACCACTCCATTCCCAGGAATTGTTCAAATAGAGGACAGCCGTCATATCACGTTCACGCAGTTCATTCATAAAATAATCCAATCCGGCTAAAATAGTATCATTATAGACGCCCGGTGCCACTTGCAAAGAGGGCTCTACCCGCGTCTTTATGCCATTTTCACCGTCAGCACCCACCAATACGCGCAGGTTGTTGATGCCAATACTTTTCAGAAAGTCCAACTCCTTATGCAACCGTTCACGATTGCCGCCTTCACCTTCGGAACCAAGAATAGCACCGTACCAGAAATTGGCACCTACAAAATAATAGGGTTTTCCGTCGCGAACGAACTGTCCATCGGCGTTGACCTTAATAAACGAATGCTCCGCAGGCTTAGGGGCACATGCTCCCAAAAAGAATAAAAGTACTGTCAGCAAAAAGAATTGTTTCTTCATATTATCAGTTTTTAAGCGATACACAAAGATACGCGGCTCATATCATAAAAAATGATACTATATTATCAGATAAATGTGCTAATGTGCCAATAGCCTGCGGCATGATGGCGCAGCATAAATATTACGCAGCCAATTAGCACATTAGCACATTAATCACATTGACACATTAAGTTGTCTCCGTATCCAATCCAGCCATTCATCCCACTGTTCCTGATACCAGTAATGCCCGGTTTCCAGATAAAGATGCAATTCCTTCGGAGAAGAAATCACATTGTAGGCTGCATACATGGAAGTGGGAGGACAGACTTCATCGTTATACCCCCAACTGAACCAACCGGGCACATTCAGCAGGCAGGCAAAGTTTGCCGTATCATAATAGCGTACCGTTTCAAGCTGCTTTTCATCGGGAGTACCGTAATAATAGAAATAATGGGGCCAACCGCAAGCACGCTTCTTGAAGAATGCTTCGTGGTCGCATAAGGCAGGATGAACAGCCGCCAGAAAAGTAACGCGTGAATCAAGAGCCGCCGTAATCACAGACAAGGCACCGCCCTGGCTGGAGCCCGTAACACCCAGCGCTTTCCCGTTGTACTGCGGCAGCGAACAGATAAAATCCACAGCACGCAAAGCGCCTACCACCACACGGTTATAGTAAGAAGCATCCCGGCTGTCGCGGCCGAACGTCCAGTAATTGCTCAGCGCCCCACCTGCCAGCGCATCATATACAGACTGCTGCATCGTGACGGGAATGCCGTGGATACCCACCTCCAATGTAATCACCTTTCCAGGAGCCGTATACGTATCTCCCGCATAAGGGCGGACACCCGCACCGGGCACACGCAGCAAAGCCGGATACTTCCCTTCTTTCTTGGGAATACTGAGAATACCGTAAAAACGTCCTCCCCAAGCTTTTGTCTGGAAGCTGACCTGATATACATTATCCGTTTCCGTACAGCGTTCGGGAAGCAGTGTCATAAGGGGATTCAACGGAGTCTTGCGCGCCTCTTCCAAGGTCTTGGCCCAATAATCCCGAAAATCGGCAGGAAGTTTCGCCACTGGTTGCAGCTGCTCGGGAGCATAGGCCGATGTAGCCAGCCCTTCATAAGTCCGGCCGTCCACATACGCCTTGACCTTGCAACGCAAGAAGCCTGCAGTCTTCATCGTGCCTTGCAACTTCAAGGTACCATCTTTCAGCACCATGTCTTTCTTTACTTCAGTAGGATACATCTCGGGCCCCAGTTCATAGTCAATCTTGACATCGGGCAAGAGGTTCTGTGCCTTCAGCACCCGGACGGTAAACGTACACTTCTCATTCAGACGATACACCCAATCGCTATGGTCGGGTGAAACGACTACACGGATTTCATTGCCACGTATCTGCGCCGTCACAGCACATACACACAGCAGACATAAGAATAAGGAAAAAACTCTTTTCATGATATCAGATATTAGTATTAATCATTGGTGCAAAAATAGGCACTTCCAATGAAGAATACCAATACTTTCTTATCATATCACCAGCTTCTTTTTCCGATAATTCTCACGGAATTCCTTCGGCGAGCATCCCTTCTTCCGCTTGAACATACGATTGAAATTGGACAGATTGTTGAAGCCGCAGTCATAGCACACCTCTGCAATGGTACGCGTGGAATCTACCAACATACGCGTGGCAAAGCCCAGACGGATATCAATAATGTAGTCGGAAAGCGTCTTGCCGGTGCGCAGGCGAAAGAAACGGCTGAAAGAGACCGGTGTCATGCCCACCATATCGGCCAATGAAGCCAACCGGATCTCCTCCTGATAATGGGTGGAAATGTATTTCTGCACCTTCTGTACCCGGCGGCTGTCAGAGAAAGTCTCTATTTTGGCAAACGAAGAACTGGACAGCACCCGGGCATTGTCATAGAGGGAAAGTTCGTAAAGGATACGGAGAAAGTTCATCACGGCATAAAAGCCCTGCTCCTCGGAAGCCAGCTTATCCAGCCAGTTGTACACCTTCATGATGGCCTGCATGGGGAAACTAAGTCCGCACTGTGCACGCTCCAGCATCCGGCGGATACTGTCGAACTGGTTCTTGTTGACAACGTTCCCGAAGAACAAGTCGGGAGAAAACTGGATGGTAATCTCCCGAATATCCCCGGAGGTACATTCATGTTGCTCCCATACATGCTCCAACTCCTTGCCGGTTATCAGCACCAGGTCATAATCACCGATAATCTCGGCAGAATCGCCCACCACACGGCGGACGCCAGAAGCATGTTCCGTGAAGTTCAGTTCATACTCTGCGTGACAATGGATGGGGTAGGTAAATTCTGTTTTGTGACGGTCGGCAATATAGAAACAGTCACGTTCCGACAGAGGGGTTATCTCCCTCATGATATAGTTCTGGTTTTCCATAGGCATTGGTTAAAAAAATATCATGCCGCAAATATACTCATTCTTTTTAATCCCACAACAGTACCATTTGTTACATTTAGGGATAATATATGAACAGACACCCGGGAAAGTCCTGCCCGGAAAAGCACAATTTCCGTTCTTCTCCCCCTTAATCTCTAATGCAAAGATGTATGAGATGCACATCTCATGCTGTACGAGATATACATCTCATACAACACGAGATGTGCATCTCGTACACTTACATACTATAGTTTGAGGAAGAAAGAAGCGGAGATCCCTCTCTTGCCCCATAGACAAAAGAAAGGTCTCCGCTTCGCCGGATGATATGAATGACAAACCGCTTACTTCTGCAACTTCAAGACACAGGAAGTTTCCGGCATATTTTCCGAAACGACCGTCAGTGTGGCTTCTCCCGCTTCGCCGGTACTTTGCAACAGCACCTGTGCAAGTCCGTTGAATGCCTTTACCTGATAGGTACGGGCATCGGTGTCGGCCGGACGTTCCGTAGCCTGATAAGCGGGGTCGCCATTCCCCACCCCAAGGATGCGTACCGGACCGGAGACGGTTATCGTCAAGTCGTTGCAGGCAGTGGGGACAAAACGTTTCTTCTTGTCCTGCAACTCAATGTTACACACTGCCACATCCCGATTGTCTGCCTGAATGACGGAACGGTCTGCCGTCAGGGAGATACGGGCAGGAACACCGGTAGTCTCCACAGTACGGGCCAATATTTTTTTGCCGTTCTTATAGCCTACAGCCTTCACTGCACCGGGCTGGAAAACGGCTTTCCAGGAAAGATGGCCGTTTCGGGGCATCGGTTTGCGATCCAGTTTCTTGCCGTTCACAGTCAATTCCACTTCATCGCAGTTGCTGTATACCCAAATATCGATGCTATCACCTTCGTGACCTTGCAGATTCCAGTGAGGAAGGATGTGCAGCACCGGCTCATCCGTCCACCAGGACTTCAGATACCAGGCTTCGTCCTTGGGAAAACCGCAGTAGTCCAGAATGCCGAATTGTGAACCCGTAGCCGGGAACTTCATGGGGTTGGGCTCGCCGCGGTAGTCGAAACCCGTCCAATAGAAAAGACCTGCCAGGTAGGGGCGTTCGTCATAGAATTTCCAGCCACGCTCGATGCAGTTCAGCAGGCTGTCAGGTCCGTTCGGCTTGCGGTTGTGCGCCACCATGTGGCCTTTGTCGTGGGCATCGAAGTAGATGCCGCGCGTACCACAGCCCGTAGTCTCTTCCGAACCGAGCGCACGGCGGCCGGGATAATCCTTGCGGTGCTGCTCCACCGGATTCTGAAGGATGTAGTTATAACCGGCCACGTCTGCGGGAATCAAGATGGCAGGGCCACTGCTCGAAGCAACGGTCATGAGGCGCGTAGGGTCGAAACGGTGGCAATATTCACGCATCGTGGCAGCAATGCGTGTACCGTTTTCTTTCCACTCGATGCCCCACTCCTCGTTGCCTACGCTCCAAAGGATGATGCACGGATGGTTGCGGTCGCGGTCTATCATGCGTTTCAGCAAGCGGGTATGTTCTTCGTTGACACCCGTCAGACGGTTTTCCTCTATCACAAGAATGCCGAGGCGGTCACAGGCATCGAGCATTTCGGGAGTCATCGGGTTATGGGAAGAACGGTAGGCATTGCAGCCGAACTTCTTCAGTTCCTTCAATCGGTACACTTGTAGGGCATCGGGAATGCCGGCACCTACTCCGGGGTGGTCTTGGTGCATGTTCACACCTTTCAGTTTCAGAGGCTGTCCGTTCAGAAGGAAGCCCTTGTCGGCATCGAAGCGGATGTCACGAATACCCGTAGTAGTGGTATAAGCATCCACTAGCTTGCCATACTGATAGACTTCCGTAAGCAGTGTATATAAATAAGGTGCATCCACACTCCAAAGATGAGGTTTGTCCAGCGCTATTTCACCGACGGTGAGCTGGCGGTCTTTCGGCAGTACCGGCTGACCGGCCGTTTCGCAGCGTGCCACTTCCTTGCCGTCGGCATCCCGGAGGATATGGCAGAGGCGGTAATCCTCCGTTTGCAGACCGGAGTTTTCAACAGTGGTCTCTATCGTCAGCTTGGCCTTGTCAAAAGGTGCGGCCAGCGTGCTGTGCACAAAGGTTCCGAAAGGAGCCACATGCAACGGCGCCGTCTTGTTCAGCCATACATGGCGGTAGATGCCCGCACCCTCGTAAAACCAGCCCTCCTCGAGCGTGGCATCCGCACGGACGCAGATTAGATTATCCTCTCCGTAATTCAAGTATTCCGTAATGTCATACACCTGCGTGGCATAGCCGCTCGGTTCGTGTCCCAGATAGAAACCGTTTATCCAGATACGGGCATCACGGAAGATACCGTCGAACTGAAGATAAAGATGTTTGCCGAGGTCCTCTTGTGGCACGGTGATGGTCTTTCGGTACCATCCCACAGAGTTTTCGGGGAATTTATAGCCGACGGCTTTATAGCCATGACTGTGGCTCGCCTCTTTGACATAAGGCAAATCAACCACCCAGTCATGCGGAAGATTGACCATCTTCCAGTCCACACCCCACTTCTCCGGATTGAACTTGGGAGAGTAAGGGCCCTCATTATGGATAGAGGCTGCCTTCGTCAGGTAGTTGAAGTACTCCGTTCCGCAGCCGAAATCTTTCTCCGGTGAGGAAGCATTGCCAAAAGCAAACTGCCAGCCGTCATCCAGCAAAATACGTTCGCGGACGGATTGGGCAGAAAGAGAAAAGGTAATTCCAAGAAGGAACAGAAATGCGAATAAGTGTTTCATATCGGTTAATCATAAAATGTGTTTACAAAGATAGAGCGAAAAAGATTCGTGCGGTGATACTTTTGTATCTTTTTCCGGTACTTCATGTTTCCGAGGGGAAAAAACACACCGGGCAAACAAGGGTGATAGGAGAAAAGTTTTTAAATTTGAAGCGTGCTTCCGGGAAAATGGCCGGGTGCCACAACTAACGAAGAATGTATCAAACTAAATACAAGAAATAATATGAAAGACAAAAGATTCGGATATTTCGATGACGACAACCGCGAATACGTCATTACCGACCCCAAAACACCTTGGCCATGGATTAACTACCTGGGCAATGAAGACTTCTTCTCACTCATCTCCAATACCGCCGGAGGCTATTCCTTCTACAAGGACGCCAAGTTCCGCCGCATCACCCGCTACCGCTACAACAACGTGCCGATGGACAACGGGGGACGCTACTTCTACATCAACGAAGGCGGCAACGTATGGTCTCCCACCTGGAAGCCCTGCAAGACCGCACTCGACAGCTACGAATGCCGCCACGGCATGAGCTACACCCGCATCACCGGAGCCAAAGACGGCATCGAAGCCAGCCTGCTCTTCTTCGTCCCACTGAAGACCTGGGGAGAGGTGCAGAAGCTGACCTTGCGGAATACTTCTGCCAAAGTGAGAAAACTCAAACTGTTCTCTTTTGCCGAATGGTGCTTGTGGAATGCCGCTACGGACATGGAGAACTTCCAGCGTAACTTCTCCACGGGAGAGGTGGAAGTGGACGGGTCCGTCATCTACCACAAGACAGAATACAAGGAACGCCGCAATCACTACGCCTTCTACAGTGTCAATACACCCGTAGACGGTTTCGATACCGACCGCGAAACATTTGTGGGACTCTACAACGAGTTTGCCGACCCGGAACGGGTAGTAGAAGGCAGACCGGGCAACAGCATTGCCCACGGTTGGAGCCCCATCGCCTCACACTATCTGGAAGTAGAGCTGCAACCCGGCGAAAACCGCGACTTCATCTTCCTGCTGGGCTATGTGGAAAACAAGCAGGAGGCAAAGTTCGAGGAGCATGAAGCATCTCAGCATAAAGCATTCAAGCAGAGCGTACCCTCTTCACCTATTATAAATAAGGTAAAGGCTAAGGCGATGATTTCGGCCTTCGACACTACCGCCAAAGTAGATGCTGCCTTTGCCGAACTGAAAGCCTACTGGGACCGCCTGCTGGACATCTACGTCGTGAAGACCGACGAAGAAAAGCTGGATCGCATGGTGAACATCTGGAACCAGTATCAGTGCATGATTACCTTCAACATGTCCCGTTCCGCCTCTTTCTTCGAGAGCGGCATCGGTCGTGGAATGGGTTTCCGCGACTCCAACCAGGACCTCGTGGGCTTCGTGCATCAGATACCGGAACGAGCCCGCGAACGAATCATCGACATAGCCTCCACGCAATTCCCCGACGGAGGATGCTACCACCAATACCAACCGCTGACCAAACGCGGCAACAACGACATCGGCGGCGGCTTCAACGACGACCCCATGTGGCTTATCTTCGGTACGGTGGCCTACATCAAGGAATCGGGAGACTTCAGCATCCTGGACGAGCCTGTTCCCTTCGACAACAAGGAGGGTTCGGAGGTTTCTCTGTTCGAGCACCTGCGCGTTTCCTTCAACCATGTCATCGAGAACCTCGGTCCCCACATGTTGCCCCTCATCGGCCGTGCCGACTGGAACGACTGCCTGAACCTGAACTGCTTCTCCTGGGACCCGAATGAATCCTTCCAGACCACGGAAAACCAGACGGAAGGCAGCCAGGCAGAATCGCTGATGATTGCCGGCTTGTTCGTTGTATGCGGACGCGACTATGTGGAACTATGCCGCCGCCTGGGTAAATACGACGAAGCAAACAGAGCGCAAACCTATATAGACAATATGGTGGAAGCCGTGAAAAAACATGGCTGGGACGGTGACTGGTATCTGCGCGCCTACGATTACTTCGGCCACAAGGTAGGCTCCAAAGAGAACGAAGAAGGACAAATCTTCATCGAATCGCAAGGCTGGTGCACCATGGCAGGCATCGGACTGGAAGAAGGCATGGTAAAAAAAGCGCTGGACTCCGTAAAGGAACGCCTGGACTGCGAGCACGGTATTGTACTCAACAATCCGCCCTTCACCCGCTACGTTGTGGAGTATGGAGAAATCTCCACCTATCCCGCCGGCTACAAGGAGAATGCGGGTATCTTCTGCCACAACAACCCGTGGGTCATCATCGGAGAAACCGTACTGGGACGTGGTGACCGTTCCTGGGAGTATTTCCGCAAGATATGCCCGTCGTACACCGAAGAGCACAGTGCCCTGCATAAAGTAGAACCTTACGTATGCTGCCAGATGGTGGCCGGCAAGGACGCCGCCCGCCCCGGTGAAGGCAAGAACAGCTGGCTGACGGGAACGGCTGCCTGGATGTGGTATGCCATCACGCAATTCATACTCGGCATCAAGCCTTCGTATGAAGGTCTGGAAATCAATCCTTGTATCCCGTCAGACTGGAAAGGCTTCAACGTGAAGCGCAAGTTCCGCGGAGCGGAATATCATATTACCGTGAAGAATCCCGATGGTGTGTGCAAAGGCATCAAGTCCGTCACGGTAGACGGCAAGCCGGTAGAAGGCAATGTAGTGAAGCATCTGCCGGGCACGCATACAGTAGAAGTAATAATGGGATAACCCACAAAATACAATATCATGATAAACCCTATTTATTCTCCAACGCCCGAACGCTATGACAACGGCATGAAATTCCGCCGTTGCGGGCAAAGCGGCATCCTGCTGCCAGAAATATCGCTCGGATTGTGGCACAACTTCGGCGACGTGAACACATTTGCCAATTCCCAGGCCATGGCGCACTATGCCTTCGACCGTGGAATCACGCATTTCGACCTCGCCAACAATTACGGTCCTTCCTACGGTTCCGCCGAAGAGACTTTCGGAATGATTATGAAGAAATCCTTCATGCCCTATCGGGACGAACTATTCATCTCCACCAAGGCCGGACACGACATGTGGCCCGGCCCCTACGGGGAGTGGGGCTCACGCAAGTACCTGATGAGCAGCCTCAACCAAAGTCTGAAACGGATGAACCTGGAGTATGTGGACATCTTCTACTCCCACCGCTACGACCCGGATACTCCGCTTGAAGAGACCCTGCAAGCACTGGTTGATATCGTACGGCAAGGCAAAGCACTCTATGTAGGAATCTCCAAATATCCCAAAGAGGCGGCCGAGTTTGCCTACAAATACCTGGAAGAACGGGATGTACACTGCCTGCTCTATCAAGGCAGATACAATCTCTTCAACCGCGAACCGGAAGAAGAAGGTATCCTGCAGCAAGCCAAAGGGAACGGAACCGGCTTCATCGCCTTCTCCCCGCTGGCGCAGGGCCTGCTGACCAACCGCTACCTAAATGGTATTCCCGAAGATTCGCGCATGGCAAAGGGGGCTTTCCTGAAGAAAGAAGCACTGACCGACGAGACGCTGCAAAAAATCAAGGCACTCAACGAAGTTGCTGCCTCACGCGGGCAAACCCTTGCCGAGATGTCACTTGCCTGGCTGTTGAAGGACGACCTGGTGACAAGCGTCATCATCGGAGCGAGCTCCGTTACCCAACTGGCAGATAACCTGAAAGCGACTGAAAATACAGACTTCTCTGCCGAGGAACTGGAGAAGATAAAGAAAATCATTCAAAAATAAATCAACATGAAAAGCCTCCTTATTCAAACCTTTTGTTTATTATTCCTTTGCTTGGGCACGGTCCGTGCACAGCAATACCAACTTGCATCACCCAACGGAAAACTATCCGTTACGGTAGATGCCGGAGAAGCCCTCACCTGGCAGATAGCACACGACGGCACCACAGTGCTGCAACCCTCTGCCATTGCCCTGCAAGGCAGAGATGAAAAATCAGCCAAGAAAGCAATAACTTTCGGTAAAAATGTAAAAGTAATCCGTGCAGAACGCAAGTCTGTGGAGTCCTCCTTCCCCACTCCCCTCTACAAAAAGGCAAGTGTGGAGGATGTCTACAACCAGCTGACACTGAAATGCCGCGGAGGCTACAGCGTACAGTTCCGCGCATACGATGACGGTGCTGCCTACCGCTTCATTTCCGAACAGAACAAGCCGTTTATCGTCCTCAACGAAACTGCGGACTTCAATTTCGATAAGGATTACCAGGCATTTGTACCTTACATAAACGACAACCGCAACGGTGAGCGCTATTGCTTCTCCTTCGAGTCTTACTACGACGAAGCCCCGTTGTCCAAAATGCACACCGACTCACTCTCCATCACCCCACTGATGGTTTGCCTGGACGGAGGAAAGAAAGCCGTTATCATGGAAGCCGGATTGGAAAACTATCCCGGCATGTTCCTCACTGTAAATCCTCAGACACGTCAAGGAGTGCAGGCAGCATTTGCCCCCTATCCGCTGGAAGAAATAATCGGCGGACACAACCGGCTGAACCTGATACCGACCAAGCGTGCAGACTACATCGCCCGTTGTGCCAAGCAGGAGCTCCCCTGGCGTGTGATACTCGTCACCGAAAAGGACACGCAGCTTGCCGACAACGACATGGCACAGCGTCTTGCCCCCGCCTGCCGCATCAAAGACATTTCCTGGATTAAACCCGGCAAAGTGGCTTGGGACTGGTGGAACACCTGCAACTTGACTGGAGTAGACTTCAAAGCCGGCATGAACACCCCGACTTATAAGGCATTCATCGACTTTGCCGCCGACAACAACCTGGAATATATCATCATCGATGACGGCTGGAGCGGAAACGAATCCTTATTGAAAGACCTGAATCCGGATATCGATTTAAAGGAACTGGTAGCCTACGGAAACCAGAAGGGCGTCGGCATCATTCTCTGGGCAAGCTGGCGAAATTCTGCCAAAGATACGGAAGCCGCATTCAGCCACTATGCACAGATGGGTATCAAAGGCTTCAAGATAGACTTCTTCGACCGTGACGACCAGCCACTAGTACAGTCCGTAGAACGCATTGTAGCCTGCGCCGCCGAGCACCGCCTGGTATTAGACCTGCATGGACTCAAGCCATACGGTATACAGCGCACCTATCCCAACGTCCTAAACTTTGAAGGTGTAAAGGGACTGGAGAACGCCAAATGGGAACCGATAGTGAACGGAGCCCCCCTCCACAACTTCCCGCGCTATGACGTGACTGCTCCCTACCTGCGCATGCTTATAGGTCCGATGGACTACACACCGGGAGCCATGATGAACGCAACCCGCGAAACCTTCCGTGCCGTCAACGACCATCCGATGAGCCAGGGTACACGCGTCCACCAGATGGCGATGTACACCCTCTTCGAAGCCCCGCTGCAAATGCTTGCCGACAGCCCCAGCAAATATATGAAGGAGCAGGAATGCACGGACTTCATTGCCAAAGTGCCTACCGTTTTCGACGAGACCGTGGCACTGGACGGTGAAGTAGGCGAATACCTTACACTGGCACGCCGCAAGGGAGACGTCTGGTATATCGCCTCCATGACCGACTGGACACCACGCGACTGTACCATCGACCTTTCCTTCCTTGGAGAAGGAAGTTACGAAGCCGAAATCTTTTCCGACGGCATCAATGCCGACCGGGAAGCAACCGACTACAAAAAAGAAGTACGCACCGTGACCTCGGGGGACAAGCTGAACATACACATGGCACCCGGAGGAGGATGGACAGCACGGATATGGAAAAGATGATAGGGTGATAAAGTAATGACATGATAAGTGCAATAGGGTGACAGTTACGTTAAAAGTGCTGTCACCCTATTCCTTTATTACTCCATCCCCTATCGCCCTATCATTTTATGCCCTTTATCACTTTTAACATACCTCTACGTGAACCTTTTATATCCTATCTTGTTTTTTCTCACAAAAGCCTAAGGTACCATAGGGCAGGAATTTATATTAAACCTAAACAATTATAAAAGTATGAAGAAATTTATTCCCCTATTATTAGCGGTCTTTGCAGTGACGCTTGCATCTTGCGAAAAAGACCCTGACATGGATAAGCTGGACAATAATTATCTGGTTTATACCAACTATGACAAGAAGGCGGATTTCAAAACCTTCGAAACTTATTACTTGCCGGACAGCATTCTGGTTATCGGTGATAAGGAAAACGCCGAATACTGGAAAGATGAGAATGCCCAGGAAATTCTCAGCGCTTATGTTGCTAACATGAACAGCCGCGGCTACACCCGTGTGGAGGACCGGGAAGAAGCCGACCTTGGCTTGCAGGTAAGCTATGTCAGAAGTACCTATTACTTCACCGACTACGGACGTCCCGAATGGTGGTGGAACTATCCAGGCTACTGGGATGCTCCTTACTGGGGCAACTGGGGCGGATGGTATTATCCCTATGCCGTGAACTATTCCTACAGCACCGGTTCCTTTATCAGCGAATTGTTGAATCTGGAGGCGCCGCAAGGCCAGAGCGAGAAACTTCCTGTTCTGTGGACCAGCTATATGAGCGGCTTGCTGAGTGGTTCTACTTCTGTCAATACCAAACTTGCCGTGCAAGGTGTGAACCAAGCTTTCACTCAATCAACTTACCTGACTAACAAGTAGTGACAAGCTACGAGCTATAAGTGACAAATGACGGGTTACCCAATATTAAGGTAACAAGAATAATACGGCAGCATCCTTTCCGGACTGGGAAGTTGCCATTGAACCAAAAAACAAGAACAAAGTATGAAAACAATAAAATATCTTTCCTTGAGAGTACTTGCGGTTGCCGCTCTTGCTCTCGTCTTCGCCCTACCGACGAAGGCACAGATGACCGATAACGGTTATGCCAATATCGACTGGCAATATAACTTTCCCCTCAGCAACAACTTCGCCGACAAATCAAGCGGCTGGGGTATGAATTTTGAAGGCGGTTACTTCCTGACAGACAATTTTGCATTGGGAGCTTTCTTGAACTACCATAGCAACCATGAGTATTTCGGTCGCCAGACACTTCCCGTAGGCGAAGGCGGCAGTCTGAATACCGACCAGCAGCACACTGCATTCCAGTTGCCTTTCGGTCTGGCCTCCCGCTATGTATGGAACCGTGGAGGTGCATTCCAGCCATATGCCGGTGTAAAACTGGGTGCTGAATATGCACAGTTGAAGTCAACCTTCAACGTATTCGAAGCCAACAAGGATACATGGGGTTTCTATGTATCTCCTGAAATTGGTTTCAATGTGTATCCTTGGGCTTATGGACCGGGCTTGCATTTCGCAGCCTATTACAGCTACGGTACGAACAAAGGTGACCTCTTTACGTACAGCGTAGACGGTTTGAGCAATTTCGGTCTGCGCGTAGGTATTGCGTTCTGATAAGACACACACTTAAAGCTTAACAGATAGAATTTAATTGTTTCAAAATTGAAGAAGAAAAGAGCCTTTCCTGCGTGAGCAAGGGAGGCTCTTTTTAATTCTACCAGTTATTTTTTTCCTCCCAGCATCGCCTTATATACAGCCTCCTGAATCCTCGTCCTTATATCCAGCCTCATCAACTTGTTATTCCACACATCCGGATAGGTGCGGTTGCTCAAAAAGACATAAACCAAGCCGTTCTCCGGGTCTGTCCAGGCGCAAGTACCCGTGAAACCGGTATGACCGTAGACAGAAGCAGGGGCAGACTCTGCGCAGGGACTCTTCTGGGGATTACGCCGGTCGGGCTTATCAAATCCCAGCCCCCGGCGGCTTATCCTTGAGACGGTGGTAGTAAATACCCTGCAGGTCTCCTTGCTCAAATAACGCTTACCGTCCAGTTCACCCCCATTCAGCAACATCTGATAGACTTTTGCCACTTCTCCGGCAGTGGAGAACAGCCCGGCATTACCGGAAACGCCGCCCTGAAAAGCTGCAGATTCATCATGTACAAATCCTTGCAAGGTAGTCTTACGCAAGAAAGGATCTGTTGATGAAGGTACAATATCTTCCTTCTTCAAGAAGCGCAGAGGAAGATACCCCGTACGCTCCAATCCCATCGGAGTATAGAATTCCTTGGCCAGATATTCGTCCATAGACATGCCGGTGCGCGCCTCGACCAACTGCTGCAACAAAATAAAGCCCACACAACTATAACGGTAACGTTTATCCCTAAGCGGAGTATCCACAATCTTCTGCAAGTACTCTTGCTTGAAGGAACGGTTCAGCCAAAGGCTGTCGGACACTTGCATCGTATATTCCGGTGTCTGCACCTTCGACGTCAGTCCCTGACGGAAGCGGAACTTAGGGTTCGCCCAAGTCTGCCGTCCGATGCGTGCGGAATGCCGGGCATCGGGACGTGCCTTGAACAAAGTGCCGGTGTAGCTTTCTTCATCAATCGCTTCCTGATAGAATAGCAAGGTAGAAGGCAGACCGGATTCATGCATCAGCAGTTCGCGTACCGTAATATTCTTCTTGTCCGTATCCTGTAGGAAAGGCAGATAATCCGACACCCGGTCTGTAAGATTGAGGCGTCCGCCATCGTACAACTTCATCACAGCAAGCAGCGTGGCTGTGGTCTTTGTCAGCGAAGCGATGTCGTATACATCCGTCTTCTTTACGAGAAGCGCCTTGCTTCCGGCCTCGTTCCAGACGTGGGTACCGAAAGCTTTATTATACATCTCCCTGCCATCCTTCAGCACCACCACCTGGCAGCCGGGGTAAGCCCCTTCACGAATGCCTTCTTCAGCTATCTTGTCTATTTCAGCCAGCAGACGGGAATTCATACCATGCTCTTCGGGTACAAAGCGGGGGGCGCTTTGAGGAGTCAGCGTCACTCCCGCACCGGCAGCAAACCGACTACCGATACTGGCAGACAAGCGTCCCTCTGAACAAGCGCTGCCATAAACAATCCGGGCAACCTGCCGCTGTACCTCCTCGTTGGAGGAGTGTGCCAAAATCACCGCTTCAGCAGCAGCGTCCCCTTGTTTTATCTGCAATACCTGCTTACCGGGAATAAAGAACAGATAAACCACCGGTACGTCAGGAGCGAACTTTGCAAAGAAATTCTGATAGGGCGTCAAACGGTGTTCGGTGACACAAACCAGAATACGTTTATACTTGGCCAACGCATTTCTCAAACGGTTCCCTTCAGCCTCCGGCAGATTCTTGCCCAAATGGAACTCCACAGGACGGGTATACTGCGACAGTTCTTTGAGGAACGGCCGGATTTCCTGCGCTTCTCCCACATTGAGCACGGCAACTTCACCGATGGAAGGGTCCAGCGGAAGTACCTCGTCCCGGTTATCCAGCACAGTGATGGCCGCCAAGTTCAACCGGCGCATCAAATCACGCGTTTTCGGAGTATTGATGCGGGTCCCCAAACCTGAAAGCTGTACACGGGGTTTCTTTTCCAACCCAAGGGCATATTTATATTTCAGCACTTTACGGCATTTCGCCTCTATCTCTTTCTCTGTCAGCTCCCCTTTTTTCACAGCGGCAAGCACAGCCTCCACTTCTTCCTTAATGCGCCGGGGGACAAGCAGCAAATCATTGCCGGCTTTCAGCGCCTGCAAACAGATGCTTTCATTGCCCGATACCCCTTTCATAGCAAGGGCATCCGTAAAGACAAGCCCCTGAAAGCCGAGGTCATTCACCAACAGACCGGAAACTACCTTACGCGAAAGCGAAGACGGGAGCCCCTTTTGCGGCTCTATGGCAGGCACCTCCAAGTGCCCCACCATCATACCTCCCAGTCCGGCACGAATGGCTTTTCTGAAAGGATAAAGCTCTATACTGTCTAGACGGGCACGGGTAAAAGGCAGCACGGGCAACGCCTTATGAGAATCCACATCCGTATCCCCATGCCCCGGAAAGTGCTTGCTGACAGAAAGCACACCACCATCCTCCAACCCTTTGGAGTAGGCAACAACCTTGTTCGCCACATTGAACGGACTTTCACCGAAGGAACGGGTATTGATAACCGGATTCTTGGGATTGATATTCACATCCGCTACGGGAGCAAAATTCACTTGCACCCCCAGTTCACGGCATTGGCGGGCCACCTCGCGCCCATATTCATAAATCAGTGTATCGTTCTGTATGCAGCCCAGCACCATGTTTCGCGGAAAGTTCGGAGTACCGCGAAGGCGCATAGCCAGCCCCCATTCACCGTCAAAGGTAATCATCAGCGGAACTTCCGCCATCCGCTGCGCCTCATTGGTCAACATCACCTGGTTCTGCATCAATCCGCCGGAGAATAACAGACCGCCTACCTTATAGTCCTCCACCACCTTACGCAGCAGTTCCTTGTTGGCCTTGTCCTGCTGGGGGGCAATCGTATAGATGAACAGTTGTCCGATGCGTTCTTTCAGAGTCAGACGCTGCATGACGGAATCCACCCACTGCCTGCACCGCACGTCACTGTTCAAGAGACGTACAAGCGAAGGGTCGTTCGGCGGCACCGGAGTAAACGGCATCGGGCCAAGCTGCGCTTTCAGAAGCGGACAAAGACAACACAATATAGCGATATAGGCAAGCAGGTATATTCTCTTCATTCCTTATAGATAGATTGTTTTTAGGGGATTTGCGGAATAATACTTTTATAAATCAATTCCTGGATATCTCTTCTTATATTCATGTCACCCAGTTTCGTGTTCCATACATTGGGGCACAAGCGGTTGCTGAGGAATACATACACCGTCTTGTTTTCCGGGTCCACCCAAGCACAAGTACCGGTAAATCCGGTATGTCCATATACCGCTTCCGGAGCGGAAGGAGCACAAGGGCTGCGCTTCACAATGGATACATCCGGCTTGTCGAATCCCAGACCGCGACGGCTGATGGCGGATTTCTCCGTCGTAAACAAACGGCAGGTTGCCTCACTCAGGAAACGCTTACCATTGAATTCACCGCCGTTCAGCAACATTTGATAAACCTTTGCCACCTCTTCGGCCGTAGAGAAAAGTCCTGCATTGCCAGACACCCCACCCATGCAGGCAGCAGTCTCGTCATGCACATATCCGCATATATCCTGGCGACGCAGGAAGTCATTGGATGCCGTGGGCATGATTTCCGCTTTGGTGAACTTCGTCAAAGGCAGAAACATAGTACGTTGCAATCCCATCGGAGCATAGAACTCACGGGCAAGGTACAAATCCATCGGCAGCTCCGTCACCTTCTCCACCACCTGCTGCAGCAACACGAAGCCGAGGTCGCTGTAAACATAACGTTTACCATCCAACTCGCACTTGGCTATCCGCTGAAGGATAGAATTCTTGAAACTCTTGTTCAGCCACATGCCATCTGCCATGTGCAGGGTATAGACCGGTGTATTCTTGTCGGACACCATCCCTTTCCGGAACTTAAAATCGGAACAATAATAGCTATGCTCGCTTACCTGCGTACGATGCCACTCGTCCACCCAACTCTGGGAGTACGGGCCGTGTACCGAATTCGGGTCTATGATGTCCAGGTAGAAGCGGATATAGGGAGGAAGCCCCGATTCGTGGAACAAAAGTTCGCGGATGGTAATGTTCCGCTTGTTGCCATTGCGCAAGAAGGGCAGATAAGCGGAAACCTTGTCATCCAGTTTTATCTTGCCCTCATCATACAGTTTCATGACGGCAAGCAACGTAGCCGTAGTCTTGGTCAGCGAAGCCAAATCAAAAAGGTCCGAAGAACGGACAGTAGTGGTATCCTTATCAGAGTGGGTTCCGAAGCCTTTGTCATATACCGGCAGTCCGTCTTTCCACACCAGCACGCGGCAACCGGGATAAGCTCCCGCTTCCAGTCCCTTTCGGGCAACGGCATCGATACCTTGCAGCACATACGACTTCATGCCGTAGTCTTCCGGAACTGTCTTCCGCGGTTTCATGCCCGGCTCAATCATGCAGCCCGTTCCCGCCGGAAACAGTTTACCGATACTCATCGACATCCTGCCACTGGCCGGTTTTTTGGCAAAAAGGACATCAGCCACGTACTGCTGCAAATCCGTCTCTGCCGAACGTGCCAGCACCACAGCGCTGGATTTGGCAAGTGCGGGCACCAGAGGTTGCAATGTACGGTAAGAGGTAAAAAAAGTATAGACCAGCGGAGCACGCAGGTTCAAGCCTTCCAGAAAGGCCACATCACGGTCGCTGACATAAGCCGAACCGGTGATGCTGATAACCACGCGACGGAAAGCAGCCAACTGCCCCTGCACGTCCTGCCAGAGAGCCTCATCGGCATTCCAAGGCAAGTGGAAATGGCTGATGCCTGCATTCTTTTTCATAGCTTCCACAAAGGGAGCATCCGCCTCCTTCTCTCCGATGCTGAGCACGGCAATATCACCTTCCACCGGTGCCAGCGGGAGGACATCGAAATAATTGTTCAATACAGTCACTGCCGAACGGCGCAACTTGGCAGCCAACGCCTGCGCTTCCTCCGTATTGATGCGATAGCTCATTCCGCTGACCCGAAGTTGCGGCTGGCGGTTTCTCAAACCAAGCATATACTTGTACATCAATACCTTGCGGCACTTGGCATCAAGTTCGTCCTTACTCAGTTGTCCCGACTCCACTGCATCTACCAGCTCCTGCACCGCATTCTTCGTATTGAACTGTACCAGCACCATATCATTTCCCGCCAGCAGCGCTTTGGTAGTTACCTGCGGAATGGCAGACACACCCTTCATGTCCAAGGCATCGGTAAACACCAGCCCTTTAAAGCCGAGTTCATCCTTCAACAACCCGGTCACCACATTCCGCGACAAAGAAGAAGGAGTCACCCCGTCCGGGTCCAGCGCCTGCACTTGCAGATGGCCTACCATGACACCCCCCAATCCGGCACGTACCATTTCCTTGAAGGGATAAAGTTCCACACTGTCCAGGCGTACACGGTCGTAGTGCAAGGCGGGAAGCGCCTTATGAGAATCCACATCCGTATCGCCATGCCCGGGGAAATGCTTGCAAACAGAAAGTATGCCCCCGCTTTCGAGCCCACGGCTGTATGCCACCACCTTTTCTGCCACCCGCTGCGGGTTTTCGCCAAAGGAGCGTACGTGTATCACCGGGTTCAGCGGATTCGTATTGACATCCGCATCGGGTGCAAAATTGACATGTACCCCCAATTCGCGGAACTGGCGGGCCACCTCACGTCCATATTCTTCAATCAAGCCATTGTCCTCGATACATCCCAAGGCGGCATTACGGGGATAGTCCGGAGCGCCTTTCAGCCTCATTGACAGTCCCCACTCTCCATCGAAAGTAACCATAACGGGAATCTTGGCATCCTTCCGGGCCATATTGGTCAAGATAGCCTGCTCTTCCGGAGTACCTTCGGAAAACAGCAAGCCACCGACCTTGTATTTCTTTACCAGCTCGCGCATCTGCTTTTTCGTGGCCTTGTCTGCTCTGGCCGGAATGGTGGCAACGATGAGCTGCCCCACTTTTTCGTGTACATTCAGGCCTGACAACACGGAGTCCACCCATTGCCGGCACCGGTTGTCTGCAGCCGAAGGAAGAAACGGGCCTCCGGTCTGGGCGTGAAGTGAAGATAATCCCAATATAAACAATCCTGCAACCCATAAAAGGAGGGTGAGTCTTTTCATCATGCTATTTTTCAGTTAAAGTAAGTACCATTTCTCCTACATAGATGCCACTCTTTCCGGTGTGCAGCACGGGAACGCTCTTGCCATCCGCATTCAGATAAACGGCAGGCTTTTCCATAAAAGTATGCGAATGTCCTCCCAAAATGACATCAATGCCACGCGTCTTGCCTACCAGGTTCTCGTCGGAAGCGCCTTCGGGATTTGCACTGCGGATACCCAAATGAGACATGCAAATCACAACCTCGCAATTCTCCTTCTCCCTGAGAAGGTCTGTCATTTCCTGGGCCACCTTTATCGGGTCGTTGTAGACAATGCCTACGCATTTATCCGCCTGCACCAGCCCTTCCATCTTGGGGGCCAGGCCGAAGATTCCGATTTTCACCCCTTCGCGCACCAAGGTGATATAAGGCTTCACCAGTCCTTCGAGTACCGTACCCGTCACGTCATAATTGGAACAGACCACGGGAAAATCCGCCATACGGAACAATTCCGCCATATTCTCAAGTCCGAAATCAAATTCATGATTACCTATCGTCATGGCATCATAGCCCATGAGGTTCATCATCTTGACCTCCAGCTCGCCTTTGAAAAAGTTATAATAAGGGGTACCTTGCGAGATGTCTCCGCAATCCAGCAGCAACATATCCGGATGCTTGCCGCGAAACTGCTTTACAAAACCGGCACGGCGCACCACACCGCCCATCCCGGCATACTCGTCGGCAGCCCCGGCGCTGATGGGTTCTATACGGCTGTGCGTATCGCTGGTGTGCAGGATAAACAGTTGTTTTCCGGATTGGCCGGACGATACAGAATCGGCGGACACCAGGCAAAGGGGTTCTTCAGTAATGACACGCTCCTCTTGCTGTGCCGATGCGGGGAGCATGAAAAGCAGCAGGGCTGCCAAGGAATACATATATTTCATAGAACTTCTGTTTTTTTAATGCTTACTCTTTAACGACCACTCTTCCCTCCATGCGCGAAGTCACCTTCTTGCCGGCTGCCGTCTGCTTCTCCACATACTTCATGAACAGACCGCGCAGTGTAGCCCCATCCGGGCACTCCCTTTTATCCGCCTGCAGGAAAGCCGTCATTCCATCGTTTCCATCAGCCAGATAATCAATCGTGGCAACCGTATAGTCACGGTCATCCTCCACCGGCTTGCCGGCAATGGAAGCCTGGAGCAGCTTGCCATCCTTGCTGATTTCCAACTGTATACCACTCACCCCTTCACCAAGTCTCACCGCAATGTTTTCAAACAAGTGCTTCATGGCAGAGCCTTTCATCGTCAGCACACAGAGCGAATTCTCAAAAGGCAATATCTCATAGATGTTTTCGGTAGTGATGTCTCCTTCCGTCAGGGAGTTCCGGATTCCACCGATATTGATCAGCCCCATATCGGCCGGTTTGCCCAGCACTTCCACCGCAGCCTCACGCAGTACATCTGCAATCAGATTGGATAAAAGGCTTTCGGGCCGGAATCTGTCCATCGACATTTCTGCGGTTCCCACCACATGATACATAACGCTGTCCATCCGGGCCTTGTAAGGCGCCAGCAGAGCCACGGCTTCGGCATCCGGCTCGGCATCCCAGACAGAGTTCATGGGAATTCTGCCTCCCTCTACCTTGGTCACTTCGTAGGAAGAATGGCAGGAAACCAATAGAAGCGCAACCGCCAACACTGCCCCCGCAAGGAGACTGAAAGTTTGTTTCTTCATATTCATTTAGTTTTAAATTGCTACAAATATACTTTTCTTTTGCGACTGAGCCACACAATTAACCGATTATTTAGACTTGCGTTTAGCAGAATGAAACGCTCAAAAATCATCCCAACTGGCGAAAAAAAACTTGAAGCACTTGTGTATCTGGCAAATAATTCGTTTCTTTGCACCGCTTTCGCGCAATCGCTGTCAGGACACCAAGAGAGAAGCCTGGTATGTTGCGTTGTAACGATGAAACAATTTAATAATAAAAACAATGGATTTAATTAAAATTGCAGAAGAAGCATTTGCTACCGGAAAACAGCACCCGAGCTTCAAGGCAGGTGACACTGTAACAGTAGCATATCGTATTGTCGAGGGTAACAAGGAACGTGTACAGCTGTACCGTGGTGTTGTTATCAAGATTGCCGGACATGGAGACAAGAAACGTTTTACAGTACGTAAGATGTCAGGAACCATAGGCGTAGAACGTATTTTCCCGATTGAATCACCGGCTATCGACAGCATCGAAGTGAACAAAGTGGGTAAAGTTCGTCGCGCTAAACTGTACTACCTGCGCGCTCTTACCGGTAAGAAAGCAAGAATCAAAGAAAAAAGAGTTAACGGTTAATTCCAGACTCCTATTTCGAAATAAAAAAGGGAAGTTGACAATGTCAGTTTCCCTTTTTTAGTAATATACACAGTATGCATACACCATGCAATACTCTACTCCTACGACCTCATTCCAAACACTGTAAGCCTGCGCTCCTTTCCTTTCACATAAGCCTTTCTTCTTGCTGATACGTTAGTTTATCAGCGCCCAACGGCCGTAAGGCGCTCTGCTAACGACCGTCAACAAAGCGCTTTATGGCCGTTAGACGAGCGCCTCACGGCCGTTAAACAGCTGTCATAGGCATAGCTTTTCCATACTGAATACCTATCTTATCCATACCGAATGCCTGGCTTCCACCTATTATCGCACGGGCTTTTACAAAGTTAATACCGTGTTTGCAGGAAACCAATAGCTTGTTTACACGATATTGGCAAATTGCTCCATATCCTATTAATTTATTGTACTACAATATATTAATAGATTATTTGGTGTAAATTTAAGGTGGAAGCAACTTTTGCTTCCACCTTTTCAAGTTGCTTCCACAGCATCCGCAACCCCGATGAATAAAGGGATACAGAGAATGGGTGGAAGTGTGGAAGCAACTTGTGACATAACTTTATTGCTGAGGAATATGTGCCACTAAAGAAAAAAGGTGTGTCGAAACTCTCCTAAACTAAAAATCACCCTCGCCACAGGTAGTTGTAGCGAGGGTGATTTCGAGAAAAGGGGAGTTTTGACACATCCCCCTCCTTTATCAGTTTCCCTGATATCGATTACTTGGTATCTCTCAGCTCCCAGCCCAATGCACTGGCACCCAGCACAGCGGCATCAGAGTCCTTCAACTCGGAAGCCAGCAACTTAGTCTTGCCTTTGTAGATATTCAATACATTGTCATCAATGGCTTTCTGGATAGGCTTGAAGATATAGTCGCCCGCTTTTGCCAGACCACCGAACAGTACGATAGCTTCCGGGCTGGAGAAAGCAATGAAATCGGCCAAAGCCTCACCCAAGATAGTTCCGGTAAACTCAAAAATGTCTTGAGCAATCTTGTCGCCCTTCACAGCTGCATCATACACATCCTTGGAAGTAATGTTTTCTGCTGGAATGTCGCGCAACAAGCTTGGCTCGGTACTCTTGGTCAGGAACTCACGGGCAGAACGTGCCACACCCGTAGCCGAGCAGTAAGTTTCCAGACAACCGTGACGTCCGCATCCGCAGAGACGACCGTTTTCACGACGGATAATAGTATGTCCCAACTCTCCGGCAAAACCGTCATGGCCATATACCATCTGACCGTTAATAACGATACCGCTACCTACACCGGTGCCCAGCGTAATCATGATAAAGTCTTTCATACCGCGAGCCGCACCGTAAGTCATTTCACCGATACCGGCAGCATTGGCGTCGTTTGTCAAAGCGGTAGGAATACCCAAACGCTCCTCAAACATGGCAGCCAAAGGAATTACGCCCTTCCAAGGAAGATTCGGGGCAAACTCAATGGTACCGCTGTAATAGTTTCCGTTAGGAGCGCCGATACCGATACCTTTTATCTTGTCTACACCGCCATTGGCAATAATGAGCGGCAACAGATTCTTGCAAACTTCGTCTACATAATCATTGACGTCTTCATAAGCTCCGGTTTTGATGGAACTGCTTGCAATAATAGTTCCGCGTGCGTCTACAATACCAAAGACGGTGTTCGTTCCGCCTATGTCAATGCCCACTACATAGGGCTTTTCCATGTTTGAATTCATGATACTACGTTTGTTTAAAGGGTTAGTTAATCATATTCATGGTTACAAAAATCACAAAGAAAAACGACACTGCAAAATCTTTTTTTAAAAAAGTTTGCAACTTTTGCAACTTTTCGTAGCATAGCTGCGTCTAATAGTGAAAATTAATAAGAGTAAAGCAAAAAAACAGGGAAAACAGTGATACAACTAAAAGACATTAACAAGACCTATTACAACGGAGCACCACTGCACGTGCTCAAAGGCATCAACCTCGACATTCAGAAGGGTGAATTTGTTTCCATCATGGGCTCATCGGGTTCGGGAAAGTCCACTTTACTCAATATACTGGGCATTCTGGATAATTATGACACCGGAGAATACTATCTGAACGGTACTCTTATCAAAAATCTCAGCGAGACGAAGGCTGCCGAGTACCGCAACCGCATGATTGGCTTCATCTTCCAGTCCTTCAATCTGATTTCATTCAAGAACGCAGTAGAAAATGTGGCACTTCCCCTCTTTTATCAAGGAGTGAGCCGACGGAAACGCAATGCGATGGCATTGGAGTACCTCGACCGCCTGGGCTTAAAAGACTGGGCACACCACATGCCCAACGAAATGTCCGGCGGACAGAAACAGCGTGTAGCCATCGCCCGCGCCCTCATCACCCAGCCGCAGATTATCCTTGCCGACGAACCTACCGGCGCGCTCGACAGCAAGACTTCCGTAGAGGTGATGCAGATTCTGAAGGAACTGCACGATACGGGCATGACCATCGTAGTCGTGACCCACGAAAGCGGCGTTGCCAACCAGACGGACAAGATTATCCACATCAAAGACGGCGTCATAGGCAGCATCGAAACAAACTTGAATCACGATGCAAGCCCGTTCGGAAAAGACGGGTTCATGAAATAATGAAGGAAGAGCCCTCTTTCCCTTCTTTCTTTAATTTTTAATTCTTAATCTTTAATTATCAATGATAGACCTTTGGCAAGAAATATACGGAACCATCAAACGTAACAAGCTGCGTACGTTCCTGACGGGCTTTGCCGTAGCATGGGGCATCTTCATGCTCATCGTATTGCTCGGAGCCGGGAACGGCATCATACATGCTTTCGAACAGAATGCGTCGGAACGTGCCTTGAACTCCATCCGCATTTTTCCCGGCTGGACTACCAAATCATACGACGGTCTGAAGGAAGGACGTTTCATCCAACTGGACAATCGGGACATGGACGACACGGAAAAGCAATTTACAGAAAATGTCATTAGTGCCGGTGCCACAGTACGCCAGAGCAATGTAAACGTCAGTTTTGGACAAGAATATATCAATATCTCCCTGCTGGGCGTATACCCTAACTACACAGAAGTGGAAACCGTGAAGACGGCAGACGGACGTTTCATCAACCACAGCGATCTGAAAGACCGGCGTAAAGTAATCATCCTCCATAAGAAATCCGCAGATATCCTCTTCGGCAAAACACATACCGAACCTATCGGACAATTTGTCAATGCAGGTGGAGTGGCCTATCAGGTAGTGGGGCTCTACAATGACCAGGGAGACCGCGAGGCAAACGAGGCCTACATTCCTTTCTCCACCTTACAGACCATCTACAATAAAGGAGACAAGTTGAATAACATCATCTTCACGACCAAGAACCTGAGCAGTATAGAAAGCAATGAGGCCTTTGAAAAAGAATACCGTAAAGCCATTGCCACCAACCATCGCTTCGACCCTACCGACGACAGCGCCATCTGGATATGGAACCGTTTCACCAACTATCTGCAAGCCCAAAACGCAATGGGTATTCTACGCACCGCCATCTGGGTTATCGGTATCTTTACCTTGTTGAGCGGTATTGTCGGTGTATCGAATATCATGCTGATTACCGTTAAAGAACGTACCCGTGAATTCGGTATCCGCAAGGCACTGGGAGCAAAGCCCTTCTCCATCCTTTGGCTGATTATTGTGGAAAGCGTGACTATCACTACGCTATTCGGTTATATCGGTATGGTGGCAGGCATCGGGGTGACGGAATGGATGAACTCTGCTTTCGGTAACCAGACGATGGATGCCGGCATGTTCCAGCAGACCATGTTCTCCGATCCCACCGTAGACCTCAGCATTGCCGTCCAAGCCACACTGACCCTCATCATAGCAGGTACACTTGCCGGATTCTTCCCGGCAAAGAAAGCCGTGAGTATCAGTCCTATCGAAGCACTTAGAGCAGATTAAAGATTATGAAAATAGACATAGATACATGTGAGGAAATCCTCATCACAATAACAAGAAACAAGACAAGAAGCCTGCTGACTGCATTCGGTGTATTCTGGGGCATCTTTATGCTGGTAGCACTCATCGGTGGCGGACAAGGCATGCAGGAAGAACTGAAATCCCAGTTCGAAGGATTTGCGACCAACTCGGGCTTTATCGCCGCACAAAAGACAAGCGAAGCCTACAAGGGATTCCGCAAGGGACGCTGGTGGGACTTGGAGATGGAAGATGTGGACCGTGTGCGCAGTGTGGACGGCATCGCACTCGCCACGCCTTCATTTGCCCTTTGGGGACAGACCGCTGTCTATGGAGAAAACAAATATGAATGTAGTGTAAAGGGGCTGTACCCGGAGTATGAGCAGATAGAACATCAGGAAATGACTTACGGCCGTTTTATCAACGACGTCGACATCAAAGAGTCACGTAAAGTGTGTGTTATCGGCAAACGTGTATACGAAAGTCTCTTTAAACCGGGAGAAGACCCCTGCGGCAAATACGTTCGGGTGAACGGAATCTATTACCGGATTATCGGAATGTGTTCATCCGAAGGCAATGTCAACATACAAGGACAAGCCTCCGAAGCCATTGTATTGCCTTTCTCCACCATGCAGCAGACCTACAACCTCGGAAAGAAACTGGATGTGGTATGTTTCATCATGAAACCGGGAATAAAAGTAAAAGACGTACAGCCCGAAGTGGAACGCCTCGTAAAAGCAGCGCATTACATTGCTCCCGATGACAAACAAGCCGTCATGTTCCTGAATGCGGAAGCTATGTTCTCTATGATGGACAACCTGATGACCGGAGTACACTTTCTTATTTGGATGGTAGGTCTGGGTACATTGTTCGCCGGAGCCATCGGCGTATCGAATATCATGATGGTAACCGTCAAGGAGCGTACTACGGAAATAGGCATACGGCGTGCCATCGGTGCCCGTCCTAAAGACATCCTGCAACAAATTCTTTCGGAAAGCATGGTACTGACCACTATAGCGGGTATGGCAGGCATTTCTTTTGCCGTATTTGTACTGCAAATACTTGAAAAGGCTGCCAACGACCCTGGAGTTATCAAAACCCACTACCAGGTTTCATTCGGACTGGCTATCGGAACTTGCATCCTCCTCATCGCATTGGGAGTGCTTGCCGGACTGGCACCTGCCTATCGCGCCATGGCAATCAAACCAATTGAAGCAATCAGGGATGAATAAACCTATAAAAGATTATCTACCGTAAACCATGAAACAATGGTTACTATATCAATAGTAAATAATTAAATCATAAATATAAGATGAGAACTAAAAAGTATCTGAAAATTGCATTATTGGTAGTAATAGCTGCCTTGTTTATCTGGACATTTATATTCCTATATCAGAAGTCCCAACCTAAAGTAAAGGTATACGAAACAGTAGTTCCGGAAGTGACAGACCTCGAAAAGACCACCGTAGCCACCGGCAAAGTGGAACCAAGAGACGAAGTACTCATTAAACCGCAGATTTCCGGTATCATATCTGAAGTGTACAAGGAGGCCGGACAAAGCATAAAACAAGGCGAAGTGATTGCCAAAGTGAAGGTTATTCCAGAACTAGGCACATTAAACTCAGCCGAAAGCCGCGTACGGTTGGCGGAAATCAACGCTGCCCAAGCCGAAACAGACTTCGCACGTACCCAGAAGTTGTACAACGACAAGCTTATCAGCGCTGAAGAGTATGAAAAAGGAGAGGTAAGTGTAAAGCAAGCACGCGAGGAACTGCAGACTGCAAAAGACAACTTGGAAATTGTAAAGGAAGGCATCACCAAGAACAGCGCCTCTTTCAGTAGTACGCTGATTCGTTCCACCATTACCGGTCTGATTCTGGATGTGCCCATCAAAGTCGGTAACTCGGTTATCATGAGTAACACCTTCAATGACGGAACCACTATCGCTACCGTTGCTAACATGAACGATTTGATTTTCCGCGGCAACATTGACGAAACGGAAGTGGGCCGTGTACACGAAGGTATGCCGGTGAAACTGACAATCGGCGCCCTGCAGAATCTTTCGTTCGATGCCACACTGGAATACATATCTCCGAAGGGTGTGGAAGAAAACGGTGCCAACCAGTTTGAAATCAAAGCTGCCATTGCCGCACCGGACAGCGTACAGATACGTTCCGGCTATTCTGCCAACGCAGAAATCGTATTGGACCGTGCCCAGAAAACGCTTGCCGTTCCGGAAAGTACTGTTGAATTCAATGGGGACAGCACCTTTGTATACGTAATGACGGACAGCGTACCGGTACAAAAGTTCGAACGCCGTCCCATACAGGTCGGCATGAGCGACGGCATAAAGATTGCCATCAAAAGCGGCATCAGTGCCCAGGATAAGCTTCGCGGTGCAGAGAAAAAGGATTAACAAACGGAATAGCTTAAAAAGATATACGACATGAATAAAAAGATATTCTTATACCTCGCCATATTCGGCAGTATCTCAGTGCAGGCGCAGGAACGCTGGTCTTTGCGCCAATGCATAGACTATGCCATCGAGCATAACATCAGTATCCGCCAAACAGCCAACGCTGCCGAACAGAGTGCTGTCGAGGTAAATACAGCCAAATGGGCACGACTGCCGAACCTGAATGCCAGTGCCGGCCAGAGCTGGAACTGGGGACGTACGCAAACAGCCATCAAGAACGAGGATACGGGAGACTACTCCACTGTATACGTCAACACCAGCAGTCACGGAACCAACATGTCCGTCAATACCAGCATACCTATTTTTACCGGTCTGGAAATTCCCCACCAGTATGCATTGGCCAAACTGAACCTCAAAGCTGCCATTGCCGACCTGGACAAAGCCAAGGAAGATATTGCCATCAATATAGCTTCAGCCTACCTGCAAGTGCTGTTCAATGAAGAGCTCCACCAGGTGGCGCTGGGACAAGTACAACTGAGTAAAGAGCAATATGTCCGTATCAGCCGGCTAGCAGAACTGGGCAAGGCTTCTCCGGCAGAACTGGCAGAAGCCAAAGCACGTGTGGCACAAGACGAGATGAATGTGGTACAGACGAACAATAATTATAAGTTGGCTCTGCTCGACCTCAGCCAGCTTATCGAGCTGGAAACACCTGAAGGGTTCAGTCTGGAATCTCCGGCAGTCAATCTGGAGCTGGTTCCTCTCACTCCTCCGGATGAAATATTCCAAACAGCTATGGTAAGCAAAGCCTCCATTCAGGCGGCACAGTTCCGTCTGGAAGGCAGCAAGCATAGCATCCGCATTGCCCAGAGCAACTACTACCCACAACTGAGCTTGAACGGTAGTCTCGGTACAAATTACTATTCTACCATTGACCGCACCTTCAGCCAGCAGATGAACGATAACTTCAACAAATATGTAGGCTTCAACCTCAGCGTACCTATTTTCAACCGCCTCTCTACCCGTAACCGGGTGCGCACGGCACGCCTGCAACGTGAAAACTATGCCTTGCAACTGGATGATGCCAAAAAGACGCTTTACAAGGAAATCCAGCAAGCATGGTACAACGCCGCCGCTGCCGAAAGCAAATATACCAGCAGCCATACAGCCACCGTTGCCAGCGAAGAATCTTTCAAGCTGATGAGCGAGAAATATGAAAATGGTAAAGCAAATGCCGTGGAATACAATGAAGCAAAACAAAACCTTATGAAATCCCAATCAGACGAACTGCAGGCCAAGTATGACTATCTGTTCCGTACCAAGATTCTGGATTTCTATAAAGGAGAACCGATTGAGTAAAAAACGAAGTATAATTTTAGTTGTTGTGTTTGATTCTCCCCTCTCCCTGCTTCATGCAGGCGAGAGGGGAGTTTTTTGTTCTTCTATCTCCTTGTATTTTCCGAAGAACGGGAAGAGCTACTGCGGGTAGTGCTTGAAGAGCTGCTGCGACGGCTTTCGGAATTCCGTACGCCGGAAGCATTTCTTCTTTCCTTACTTTCCGTCTTTACCCTGCTACGGCTGGGGCTCTTATCATTATTTTTAGTTCTTGTGGTTTCTATTTTCTCTTTACTCGACTTTCTGCCACTATCCACACTACTACGTCGCGTACTGCTGTTACGTGTACCTGTACTAATGCGATTATTACTACCGTTGCTACGTCGCGTGGTATATACATCATCCCTGCCTGCCGGACGCTTATGCGAATTTGGGCGGATGTTCACCGAACCGAAATCTGAACGGCGGCTGGTGTGGTACGACTTATCATTCCGAATGCTCCACGAACCGGTATAGTGCGGATGATGGTAACGACCGCGATAATAGCTGTTGTGATAGTGCGTACGACAATGCCCACCGCAATATGTACGGTAATGATACGGCCGCGGGAAATAGAAATGATTATGGTTGGTGTAAGTGATGTAAACCCTAAAAGACCAACGCCCACCACTTACATAAACCGGACGGTAAAAATAGGCGGCCTGCATGAAACGGCCATACTGCCGGTTATTCAGCACCCATCGAAGATCGTCATTGCGCACATCCAGATAATCGTAATAGCGATTCAAGGCCCATTCCTCCCCCCGAAGAACGTCATCCATCAGATAGCGTATACCGGAAATGAAATCATAGTTTATTTCGTACACGTCATTATACTGTTCTGTATTCAGGTTCAATTCATAGGCCATCTTGTCCGTAAGAAAGCGGGTCTCTTTACGCACTTTGCTGTTGCTCATTGCCGCACTGCAAACAGCTGTGCTCATCATAGCGGCAAGAAATATAAATATAATCCGTTTCATAATCCCTCCTTTTTTAGTTATTCTTCTCATGATATTGTTTGATGAAGGCATTTATCTCGTTCTTGTCCGACGAGAAGGTCAGCTTGTCTATCGCATAATAGAAATTCGGTTTATCGACTATTTTAGGATAAATCTTCTTCATCAACTGCTTCTTTTCACTGTCGAAACGATAAAAATCCATCAGACGGATACACTGGTCAGTAGTGAACCAAGAGGTCAGCAAGGCATGGTCGAGCACTTCCTTACGGTCTGAATCGAAACTCTGTTTTTCCATCAGCCCCATAAACTGTTCGAAGGCAGAGGGAGACATTACCCGTTCATACTGCCCGCCCCCTGACGGTCTGTCACCGGGTCTGCCAGGCTTGTGATGATTAGAAGTACCCCAGTTTCCACCAGGTCTTTTGTCCTCTGGAATGAAAATATCTTCCACTTCATTGATGGAGCAATGCACACGTTCATCATATAGGAGTTTTCCTCTTCGGGGATTCCCCCCACGGGATGGCGCTTCATAAACCTCCACCCGACAACTACCACGCAGATTGGCTACAAAACAACTGAAAGTAGGCAGGCAAACCTGCTGTCCGTCGACCAATACCACCACTCTACGGTATGGACTTTCTATACGGATTCCGTCTATGGGCGCCGCTTTTATTGCGGGAAACGCTACCAGAACTAGACAAACACTTAATATCAAATGACGTATCATGACTTTTCTTTTTTTATTGTACGACAAAAATAGGGAGAGGAAATTCCCCTCCCTAATGATTGTCTCTATTTACAAGTAGGGAAATTCCTAATGACTGGGACTAATTCCTAATCCTGATTCCATCTTCCTCCAATACAACCAGATGTTTTTTGTACAAATCTCCCACAGCCTTTTTGAAGGTTTTCTTGCTGACACCGAAAGTTGCATAGATTTCTTCTGCCGGACTCTTGTCATTCAAAGCTATCCGTCCGCCCTGTTCACGGATATAGTCCAGCAGCGTAGCTGAGAAATCTTCTACTTTAGCCTGCCCCGTTTTTTGAAGCAGCAGGTCTATCTTGCCGTCTTCACGTACCTGCTTCACATAGGCTTTCATCCTCATGCCCGTGTGCAGTGGCTGAAATATCTCGCTCTCATATAGCAAGCCGCTATATTCATCGTTGATGATCGCCTTGAATCCCAAATCCGTCTTCTGCCAAATCAGGATATCCACCTCCTGCCCCGACTCATAGGCGGCCTTCTCTTTGGAAAGATAACGGTCTACCTTGGCCGATGCCACGATACGATAGCTTTCATCATCCAAATGGGCATGAACCACATACTTCTTTCCCACCTGCATCTTCATTTTCTGTTCGCGGAAGGGGACGAAAAGATCCTTCATCAATCCCCAGTTAAGGAAAGCACCATACTGGTTTATCCACGCCACCTCCAAGCAGGCAAACTGCCCGACCTGCACTAACGGTGTCAGAGTAGTGGCTACCAGACGTTCTTCGTTATCAAGATATATAAAAACGTTCAGTTTGTCTCCCACCTTACAGTCTTGGGGGACATAACGCGACGGAAGCAGAATTTCACCTTCTTCGCCACCGTCCAGATACATGCCGAAGGCTACCTCCTTCACCACTTCCAGCGTATTGTACTTTCCTAACTCAATGCTCATAGTTTCTTACTTATCTTCATTTTCCCAACAAAGATAAGTAATTTAGGTACAATACAGCAGTTCGGAAAGAAGAAATAACTTTTTGCTCTAAAAGATAACTTTTTTCTATGAACAACTCTCTTCAAAAAGGGTTATCTTTGTATCGTGACAATCAGCAAGAAAAGATATTACTCACCTTTAAATAAAAAAGATTATGGAATTTCTGACAAATGACAAATTGACAATCGTCGGCGCAGCCGGCATGATCGGTTCAAACATGGCACAGACTGCAATCATGATGCATCTCACTCCCAACCTATGTCTGTACGACCCTTATGCTCCCGGACTGGAAGGTGTGGCCGAAGAGCTGTTCCACTGCGGATTCGAAGGAATGAACATCACATTTACCTCCGATATCAAAGAAGCGCTGACCGGTGCCAAGTATGTGGTATCATCAGGCGGTGCCGCCCGCAAGGCCGGCATGACCCGCGAAGACCTTTTGAAAGGCAATGCCGCTATTGCCGAAGAATTCGGTAAGAATGTAAAAGCCTACTGTCCGGATGTGAAGCACGTGGTTGTCATTTTCAACCCTGCCGACATCACCGGTCTGATTACCCTATTGTATTCCGGCCTGAAACCTTCACAAGTGACCACACTGGCTGCCCTCGACAGCACCCGCCTGCGCAGTGAACTTTCCAAGCACTTCGGCATTGCCCCCGACAAAATCGCAAATTGCCGTACCTACGGCGGTCATGGTGAACAGATGGCTGTATATGCCTCTACCGCCAAGGTGGACGGTAAACCGTTACTTGATATCATCGGTACCCCTGCCCTGACTAAAGAGCAGTGGGTCGAAATCCAGACTAAGGTAACCAAAGGCGGTGCCAACATCATCGCCCTCCGTGGACGTTCTTCCTTCCAGAGTCCGGCATACGTCTCTATCGAAATGATAGCTGCAGCGATGGGTGGCAAACCGTTCCGCTGGCCTGCCGGTACATATGTACACAGCCACGGCTTCGACCACATCATGATGGCAATGGAAACTGAAATTACCAAAGACGGTGTACACTACAAGGAACTGAACGGCACACCCGAAGAAGAAGCCAAACTGAAAGAAAGCTATGCCCACCTCTGCAAACTTCGTGACGAAGTGATAGAAATGGGAGTACTGCCTGCCATCAAAGACTGGCACAGCATCAATCCGAATATCGACTGATGTCTTCGATAGCAAATGATTTTTAGAAGTAAGGTGCCTCGCTCCATAGAGCAAGAGGCACCTTTTTTAGATATTTTTCCTCAAAAAGCCTTGCGGTATAAAAAAAACTCTTTATCTTTGCACCCGCAAACGAAAAAGGTGCCATAGCTCAGTTGGTAGAGCAAAGGACTGAAAATCCTTGTGTCCCCGGTTCGATTCCTGGTGGCACCACTTTTCAAAAGCAATCGGAATGTAGCGCAGTTGGTAGCGCACTACGTTCGGGACGTAGGGGTCGGGCGTTCGAGTCGCCTCATTCCGACAGAAAAGGCTTAACTTTTAGAAGTTAAGCCTTTTTTATTTCATCCCTCCTCTCCTCCGGTTTCCCGACCATAAGAGAGGGGGGGGGCAACGTAACAATCTGGGACCAACGTAAAAACCTGAGGGATTCTATTTCTATGCATATAATTTTTGTACAGTTTTTGATTGAAAGGGTGTCAGATTTGACAATTGCATATCTATTCTATATTATATCAACATTTACCAAAGACATACGGAAACAATCTCCAATAACGTAAAAGAACAAACAAGACTCCAACAAAGAGAACAAAAACAACATATACAGTACGCCCGATGTATAAAAAGAATAAAAAAGCTCTCATTTTTGCATATTCTTTCCGAAATAATCCCTAATTTTGCACTACTCTTAGAATAATTATACAGAAAATGAAGAAAAAAGCCAATCGGTTAGACGCCATCAAGATGATTATCTCAAGCAAAGACGTCAGTTCTCAGGAAGAACTGTTGCAAGCTTTGAGCAAGGAAGGCTTTGAACTGACACAAGCCACCTTGTCACGCGACTTGAAACAGCTGAAAGTAGCGAAAGCAGCGAACATGAACGGTAAATACGTATATGTGCTGCCCAACAACATCATGTATAAACGTTCGAACGACCAGAGTGCAAGTGAAATGCTGATGACAAGCGGATTCGTTTCACTTCAATTTTCGGGCAATATTGCCGTCATCCGTACCCGGCCCGGATATGCCAGCAGCATGGCCTACGACATCGACAACCGAGAGTGTCCCGCCATTCTGGGTACCATTGCCGGAGATGACACCATCATGCTGGTGGTGCACGAAGCAGCGTCACATGACGAGGTACGCAGCTTCCTATCGCAAATCATCCCGAACATTAAATGATAGATAACAACAAAAAACAAGAAATTAAATAAGAAATGGATTCGAAACAAATTGATGTGATGGTGGCTGACGCCTCACATGAAGTTTACGTAGACAAGATTTTGGATACCATCCGGGAAGCTGCCAAGGTACGCGGAACGGGCATCGCAGAACGCACACACGAATACGTAGCTACTAAAATGAAAGAAGGAAAGGCCATCATAGCCTTGTGTGGAGATGATTTTGCCGGTTTCACCTACATAGAGAGCTGGGGTAACAAGCAATATGTAGCAACCTCCGGTTTGATAGTACACCCCAAATATCGGGGACTGGGGCTGGCAAAACGTATCAAGACCGCTTCTTTCCGCCTGGCACGCCTACGCTGGCCTAATGCTAAAGTTTTCAGTCTCACCAGCGGAGCTGCTGTCATGAAAATGAATACCGAGCTGGGATATGTGCCCGTCACCTTCAACGAACTGACCGATGACGAATCGTTCTGGAAAGGTTGCGAAGGCTGTATAAACCATGATATATTGGTAGCTAAGAACCGTAAATTCTGCATTTGCACAGCAATGCTTTACGACCCGAAGCTGCACGAAGAGGATAAAATATAAAAATACTAAGGATATGGAAAAGAAGAAGAAAGTAGTAGTCGCATTCAGCGGAGGTTTGGATACCTCGTTTACGGTGATGTATCTTACCAAAGAAAAAGGGTACGAAGTATATGCAGCTTGTGCCAATACGGGCGGTTTCAGTGCTGAACAGTTGAAGACAAACGAAGAAAATGCCTACAAGCTGGGCGCCAAAGAATACGTCACCCTCGACGTGACGCAGGAATACTATGAGAAAAGCTTGAAATACATGGTATTCGGCAATGTTTTGCGTAACGGTACCTATCCTATTTCTGTAAGTTCCGAACGTATCTTCCAAGCATTGGCCATTGCACGTTATGCCAACGAAATCGGCGCGGATGCCATCGCCCACGGTTCTACGGGTGCGGGTAACGACCAGATTCGTTTTGACATGACTTTCCTCGTCATGGCTCCGGGCGTGGAAATCATCACGCTGACACGCGACATGGCACTGAGCCGTCAGGAAGAGATTGATTATCTGAACAAACACGGCTTTGCCGCCGACTTCACCAAACTGAAATATTCCTATAACGTAGGTTTGTGGGGCACTTCCATTTGCGGTGGCGAGATTCTGGATTCCGCGCAAGGGTTGCCCGAAAGCGCCTATCTGAAGCACTGCACCAAAGAGGGCAGCGAGCAGTTGCGCCTCACTTTTGAAAAAGGTGAGCTGAAAGCCGTGAACGACGAGACATTCGACGCCCCCATCAAAGCCATCCAGAAGGTAGAAGAGATTGGTGCGGCATACGGTATCGGTCGCGACATGCACGTAGGCGACACGATTATCGGTATCAAAGGCCGCGTAGGTTTCGAAGCTGCCGCACCTATGCTGATTATCGGAGCACACAAGTTCCTCGAGAAGTACACTTTGAGCAAATGGCAGCAATACTGGAAGGACCAGGTAGCCAACTGGTATGGCATGTTCCTGCACGAAAGCCAATATCTGGAACCAGTAATGCGCGACATCGAAGCCATGCTGGAATCCTCGCAACGCAACGTAAACGGTACGGCTATCCTCGAACTTCACCCGCTCTGCTTTTCTACCGTAGGTGTAGAAAGCAAAGATGACCTTGTGAAAAACAAGTTTGGTGAATACGGTGAGATGCAGAAAGGATGGACGGCAGAAGATGCCAAGGGCTTCATCAAAGTAACCTCCACAGCACTGCGTGCTTATTATTCAAATCATAAAGACGAGAAAATCTAAATGACCGGCAGGAAGCAAAAACTGACACGTCCCCGGACTGGAAGGATGCTTTCAGGCGTATGTGCAGGACTGGCAAACTTTTTCGGACTCGATGTCTCATTGGTGCGTATCGTTTATACGTTCGCCACGATCTTTACTGCATTTGCAGGCATACCCATATACATTATAATGCTAATTGTTATACCACAAGAACCAAATAGATATTATCGAAATGATTAAAGTAGGAATCATCGGCGGAGCCGGATACACGGCAGGCGAACTGATACGTTTGCTGCTCAACCATCCGGAAGCGGAAATCGTTTTCATAAACAGCTCAAGCAACGCCGGCAACAAAATTACCGACGTACACGAAGGACTGTACGGCGAAACAGACTTGGTATTTACCGACCAGCTCCCGCTGGAAGAAATCGACGTACTCTTTTTCTGTACGGCACATGGCGACACGAAGAAGTTCCTCGAAAGCCACAACGTGCCCGAGGAACTGAGAATCATCGACCTCTCCATGGACTACCGCATAGCCTCTCCCGAACACGACTTCATCTACGGCCTGCCGGAGCTGAACCGCCGTGCCACCTGCAAAGCGAAGCACGTAGCCAATCCGGGCTGCTTTGCCACCTGCATACAGCTGGGGCTGCTACCGCTTGCCAAACATCTGATGCTGAATGATGATATCATGGTGAACGCCATTACCGGAAGTACCGGCGCCGGTGTGAAACCGGGCGCCACGAGCCACTTCAGCTGGCGCAACAACAACATGAGTGTCTACAAAGCTTTCGAGCACCAGCATGTGCCCGAAATCAAGCAATCGCTCAAACAGCTGCAGAACAGCTTTGATGCGGACATTGACTTCATCCCCTACCGCGGCGACTTCCCGCGCGGCATCTTCACCACCATTGTGGTGAAGACCAAAGTGGCCCTGGAAGAAATCGTCCGCATGTACGAAGAATATTACGCCAAAGATTCCTTTACCCACATCGTGGAGAAGAATATCGACCTGAAGCAAGTGGTAAACACCAACAAGTGCCTCATCCATCTGGAGAAGCACGGCGACAAACTGCTTATCATTTCCTGCATCGATAACCTCCTGAAAGGCGCCAGCGGACAAGCTGTCCATAACATGAATTTAATGTTTAACCTGGAAGAGACCGTAGGTTTACGGTTGAAACCTTCTGCATTCTAAAAAAAAATGAATTTATTCGACGTATACCCTCTCTTTGACATCAACATCGTCAAAGGAAAAGGCTGCCATGTATGGGACGAGAACGGTACCGAATATCTCGACCTCTACGGTGGCCATGCAGTCATCTCAATCGGACATGCACATCCACATTATGTAGAGATGGTGAGCAATCAAGTTGCTACGTTAGGATTCTACTCAAACTCAGTAATCAACAAGCTGCAACAGCAAGTGGCAGAGCGTTTGGGAAAGGTCTGCGGCTATGATGATTACTCACTCTTCCTCATCAACAGCGGTGCCGAAGCCAATGAAAACGCCTTGAAACTCGCCTCTTTCTACAATGGCCGTACCCGTGTGATATCCTTCTCAAAAGCATTCCACGGACGTACCTCACTGGCGGTGGAAGTAACGAACAATCCTAAAATCATCGCTCCCATCAACAACTGCGGGCACGTCACCTACCTCCCGTTGAACGACATCGAAGCCATGAAGGCCGAATTGTCCAAAGGAGATGTCTGCGCAGTGATTATCGAAGGCATACAAGGTGTAGGCGGCATCCAACTGCCGACAGACGAATTCATGCAGGCTCTCCGCCAGACTTGTACGGAACACAACACGGTCTTGATTCTCGATGAAATCCAAAGCGGCTACGGACGCAGCGGCAAGTTCTTCGCCCATCAGTACAACGGCATCAAAGCCGACATCGTCACCGTGGCAAAAGGCATCGGCAATGGTTTCCCGATGGCAGGCGTACTCATCAGCCCAATGTTTACACCGGTATACGGGCAACTTGGAACCACTTTCGGTGGAAACCACCTGGCTTGCAGTGCCGCCCTTGCCGTACTGGACGTCATAGAGCAAGAAAAACTGATAGAAAATGCAGCGCAAGTCGGTGACTTCCTGATGACAGAACTGAGAAAGTTCCCGCAAATCAAGGATGTTCGCGGACGAGGACTGATGATAGGACTGGAATTTGAAGCCCCCATCAAGGTACTGCGCCTAAGACTGCTGAAAGAGCAACATGTATTCACCGGCGTAAGCGGTACGAATGTGCTCCGCCTGCTGCCGCCTCTGTGCCTCAGCATGGACGAAGCAAAGGAATTCTTGAAACGCTTCAAGAAAGTTCTTTAATTTATCTACCTTTGCCAACAGACAACTCTTTTAACAACAAGAAAATATGAAAATAGCAATTATCGGTGCCGGAAATATGGGAGGCTCCATCGCCCGCGGGCTGGCAAAAGGAACAATCATCCCTGCCGGTGACATCATTGTCTCCAACCCCACCCAGGACAAGCTGGACAAACTGAAGGCAGAATTCCCCGCTTTGCAAGTGACTAACGACAATCAGGAAGCAGTGACCGGTGCAGATATGATAATCTTTGCCGTGAAGCCATGGCTGATGAAACTTGTGGTAAAGGAATTGAAACTGAGAGGCACACAGATTCTTATCTCCGTTGCAGCCGGTATTCCCTTCGAAGAACTGACACACTATGTAGCAGACAAGGAAATGACCATGTTCCGCCTTATTCCCAATACAGCCATCAGCGAAATGGAAAGTATGACACTCATCGCCAGCCGCAATGCCACCAAGGAGCAGGAGCAGCTGATGCTGGACATTTTCAACCAGATGGGACTTGCCATGCTCATTCCCGAGGAAAAGATTGCGGCAACCACCGCCATGACTTCCTGTGGCATCGCCTATGTGCTGAAGTACATCCAGGCAGCTATGCAGGCCGGCATTGAAATGGGTATCTACCCCAAAGACGGCATGCGCATGGTGGCACAGTCCGTGAAGGGAGCAGCCGAGCTGATTCTGAACAGTAACACACACCCCAGTGTTGAGATTGACAAGGTGTGTACTCCCGGAGGAATTACCATCAAGGGAATCAACGAACTGGAACACGAAGGATTCACCTCCACTGTGATTAAAGCTATCAAAGCGAGTATTTAATGTGCCAATATGCCAATGCCCTGCGGCGTAACGGTGTATTTCAATAACAACCCATTTAAAACAAATATAATTATGGACGAACAAATCAGACAAATAGCCGAACGCCTGCGCGGACTGCGTGACGTATTGGAACTGACTGCCGACGATATCGCCCGCGACTGCGACATCTCTGCAGAAGAGTACCGCCTGGCCGAAACCGGAGAATTCGACATCTCGGTCAGCATGCTGCAGAAGATAGCACGGCACTACGGCATATCACTGGACGCACTGATGTTTGGGCAAGAGCCCAAAATGAGCTCCTACTTCCTGACACGTGCCGGAAAAGGAACCAGTATAGAACGTACCAAGGCATATAAATACCAATCACTGGCAGCCGGTTTCATCAACCGCACGGCAGACCCGTTCATCGTGACCGTAGAACCGAAACCGGACAGCGAGCCGATACATTACAACAGCCATGCCGGTCAGGAGTTCAACCTCGTACTGGAAGGCCGTATGATGGTCAGCATCGACGGCAAAGACTTAATCTTAAACGAAGGAGACAGTCTATACTTCAACTCCAAACTGCCGCACGGCATGAAGGCGCTTGACGGAAAGACTGTAAAATTCCTGGCAGTAATCATGTAATAAAGTTATGGTAGAAAGATTTTTATCTCAAACATCCTTCACCTCACAGGAGGACTTCATCAAGAACCTGAAGATAAACGTACCGGAGAACTTCAACTTCGGCTATGACGTAGTGGATGCCTGGGCAGCCGAGCAGCCCGACAAACCCGCACTGTTGTGGACCAATGACCAGGGCGAATGCCGGCAGTTTACCTTTGCCGACATGAAACGGTACACAGACATGACGGCTTCCTATTTCCAAAGCCTCGGCATCGGGCACGGAGACATGGTGATGCTGATACTGAAACGCCGTTATGAATTCTGGTTCAGCATTGTGGCACTGCACAAACTCGGTGCAGTGGTGATTCCCGCCACCCACCTGCTGACGAAGAAAGACATCGTATACCGCTGCAACGCCGCAGACATTAAAATGATAGTCTGTGCCGGCGAAAGCGTCATCACCGACCATATCACGGCAGCTATGCCAGAGTCTCCTTCTGTGAAACGCCTCGTAAGCGTCGGGCCGGAAGCTCCCGAAGGATTCGAAGACTTCCACAAAGGTATCGAGGCCGCCGCTCCTTTCGTGAAACCGGAACATCCGAACACGAACGATGACATCTCCCTGATGTACTTCACCAGCGGTACTACCGGAGAGCCCAAAATGGTGGCCCACGACTTCACCTATCCGTTGGGACATATCGTCACCGGCAGCTTCTGGCACAACCTGAAAGAGAGCAGCCTACACCTCACCATTGCCGACACCGGTTGGGGAAAAGCCGTGTGGGGCAAGCTCTACGGACAATGGATTGCCGGCGCCAACGTATTTGTATACGACCACGAGAAATTCACTCCCGCAGCCATACTGGAGAAGATACAAGATTATCACGTCACGTCGCTTTGTGCACCGCCCACCATCTTCCGATTCCTCATTCACGAAGACCTCACGAAGTACGACCTATCCAGTCTGGAATACTGCACCATCGCCGGAGAAGCATTGAACCCCGCTGTATTCGAGACCTTCAAGAAGTTAACGGGCATCAAGCTGATGGAGGGCTTCGGACAGACCGAAACGACCCTTACCGTTGCCACCATGCCGTGGATGGAACCGAAACCCGGCAGCATGGGATTGCCCAATCCGCAATACGATGTAGACCTGATAGACCACGAAGGACGTTCCGTGGAAGCCGGTGAACAGGGACAGATTGTAATCCGTACCGACAAAGGCAAACCGCTGGGATTGTTCAAGGAATACTACCGTGATGCCAACCGCACCCACGAGGCATGGAACAACGGCATTTACTACACGGGAGATGTAGCCTGGAAGGACGAAGACGGCTACCTCTGGTTCGTGGGCCGCGCCGACGACGTCATCAAAAGTAGCGGCTACCGCATCGGCCCGTTCGAAGTGGAAAGTGCATTGATGACCCACCCAGCCGTAGTAGAATGTGCCATTACCGGTGTGCCTGATGAAATCCGCGGCCAAGTGGTAAAAGCTACGATTGTGTTGGCAAAAGAGTACAAGGCACGCGCCGGAGAAGAGCTTGTCAAGGAGTTGCAGAACCATGTGAAGAAAGTGACGGCTCCCTACAAATACCCGCGTGTCATCGAATTTGTTGATGAGCTCCCCAAAACCATCAGCGGGAAAATCCGCCGTGTGGAAATCCGGGAGAACGACCGGAAATAACACTCGCCACCCAGCATCTGAATCATAAGACAACATCCGGGTAAATGAATAAGGAAGGGGTAAAACCGAAGTCTGCCATTCTATTGACGATTTCAGTTTTACCCCCTCTTTTTACAAATAGTTGTCTCATTGTGAATACCAAAAGGAGAAAAAAACTATATTTGCACGAAATTAAACTTCACTTGGAACATTTATAAACAAGAAAGACCGACACGGCATATGAAAAATAGCATGCAGATATGGAAAATACTGGCTTTCTTAGGAGCGGTACTTTTCTTGTCTGATACAATATACGCCCAACAATGGACATCCGATAGTCATTCGGAATACAAACGGGATACACTCCCTTTCTCACAGCGCTTCATCCACAGATTAGGCGTAGAAGGGCGTGCTGGCTATATTTTTCAGACCAACCCTTTTCTGGAGTACTCCAACCACCAATACAAGGCCATGAAAAATGCCTATGCCGGCCATCTGAAATACTCCTTCCAGCTCCGTCCCCACACCGTTGCCGACCAGGCTTATATAGGAGCCTATCAAGGGATTGGAGTCGGCTATTTCAACTTCGGCAATCCGGAAGAACTGGGCAACCCGCTGGCGGTCTATCTGTTTCAAGGGGGACGCATCGCCCAATTCAGCCCCCGCATATCCTTGAACTATGAATGGAACTTCGGCGCATCGTTCGGCTGGAAACCCTACGATGAATATGACAACCCGGAGAACCAGATTATCGGCTCGAAAGTGAATGCCTATCTCAATGTGAACCTCTACTTAAAGTGGGCACTCTCCCCCAAGTTCGACTTGATGATAGGAGCTACCGGAAGCCACTTTTCCAACGGAAACACCCAATATCCCAACTCCGGTCTGAACACGGTGGACTGCAAAGTGGGACTGGTATATAACTTTAACCGCAGAGCGGATGAACTCGCCCAATCATGGCAACGCCCTATTGTTCCTCCATTCCCCCGCCACGTCAGCTACGACTTGACTTTGTTCGGCTCCTGGCGAAAGAAAGCAGTGGCCCATGAGGGCAGTAGTGGCCAGGTACCCGCACCCGGCACTTACAACGTGTTCGGTTTCAGCTTTGCACCCATGTACAACTTCGGCTATAAATTCCGCGCCGGTGTGGCGTTGGACGGCGTATACGACCACAGTGCGAACATGAAAGAATCGTACGAGGAAGAGAACGGCTTCTATACTCCGCCCGCCAAGAAGCAGATGGCATTGGGCTTATCCGCCCGCGGAGAATTTGTCATGCCTTACTTCACGGTAGGTATCGGTCTGGGAGCCAATGTTCTGCACGGCGGCGGTGACATGAAGTCTTTCTATCAGATTCTTGCCCTGAAAATAGACGTAACACGCAATTCGTATCTCCATATAGGATATAACCTCCGGGAATTTCATGAGCCCAATTATCTGATGTTGGGTATCGGCTATCGGTTCAATAACAAACGCCCCAAGCTGTTCTGAACAATAAAGAGGAGGCTATTTATATAGATTCTTTTATTTCATCTGCAAGCACATATTAGTAAGTGCCACGCGCATATCATCTACTATAGTATTATAGTTAGTTTGTTAGTTCACAGCGATGAACACTTTGTTCAAGTATAGAGAAACAGTTTGTTCCAATAAGGAAAAACAGTTTGTTTTCATATGATGAAACGAAATGTTTTGTTAAGGGAAACAAAGTGTTCGCCATAATGAAACAACTTGTTCTATTAAGGGAAACACTTTGTTCGCTATAGAGAAACGGTCTTTCATATCAAGAGCTTATAAAGAAAAAGCTCTGCAAATCAATGATTCACAGAGCTTAATCGAGTACTCGAAGCGGGACTTGAACCCGCACAGCCGCAATGGCCAAAGGATTTTAAGTCCTTCGTGTCTACCATTCCACCATTCGAGCATCCTAAAAAGGGAAAAGAGAGCGGAAAACGAGACTCGAACTCGCGACCCTAACCTTGGCAAGGTTATGCTCTACCAACTGAGCTATTTCCGCATTTGGAGAACGGGTGCAAAGATAAACAGTTTTCCCGTTTCTGCCAAATTTTTTTTTATAAAAGTACAGTACTCGCAGCGGGACTTGAACCCGCAGAACCTTTTACCTGCCCAGCAACTCTTTCTCTGCAGCTTGCATGGTCTCAAAATTGAAACCATCTACCACTTTCTGCATCAGGGCAGAGACTTCATCGTTGCAAAGGTTTCCGATACTGCCTTCATGGGTATGATGTACCTCTTTGCTGTGCGAGAAGTTTCCGGCTTCAATATCCAGTCCCACCTTCTTGTAGGCATCGCGGAAAGGCATCCCTTCACGTGCCAAGCGGTTGACTTCCTCCACACTGAAAATAAGCAGATACTTGTCATCATCAAGAATATGTTCGTTCACCTTGATTTCATTCATAATGTAAGTCGTCATCTGCAGACAGTCTTTCAGTTCCTGAAAAGCAGGCAGGAAGACCTCTTTGATAATCTGCAAGTCACGGAAATAGCCGGAAGGAAGATTGTTGGCTATCATCATAATCTGCTGGGGAAGGGATTGCAGTTTGTTGCACTTGGCACGCGTCAGTTCAAAGACGTCCGGGTTCTTCTTGTGAGGCATGATGCTGGAGCCGGTAGTGCAATCGTCCGGCAGCTTCACAAAACCGAAGTTCTGACTGTTGAACATACATGCGTCAAAAGCCAATTTCGATATGGTTCCGGCCACACTGGCAAGGGCGAAAGCTACATTACGCTCCATCTTGCCACGCCCCATCTGGGCATACACTACGTTGTAGTTGAGGGAATCAAATCCCAAAAGACGGGTAGTCATCGTACGGTTCAGCGGGAACGAGGAACCGTATCCCGCAGCAGAACCCAAAGGATTGCGGTTGCACATCTTGAAAGCTGCCTGAAGGAACATCATATCGTCCACCAGGCTCTCGGCGTATGCCCCAAACCAAAGTCCGAAAGAAGACGGCATGGCTATCTGCAAGTGTGTATAACCCGGCATCAGTACATCCTTGTAGCGTTCGCTCTGCATAACCAGCACATGGAACAATTGCTCCACAGCTTCCGCCACCTCCTTTATCTCTGCACGGGTAAAGAGCTTCAAATCGAGCAACACCTGGTCGTTGCGCGAACGTCCGCTGTGTATTTTCTTACCTATATCACCCAAGTTGCGCGTCAGCATAAGTTCCACTTGTGAGTGAACGTCTTCCACTCCCTCTTCTATCACAAATTCTCCACGCTCGGCCATCGCATAGATTTCCTTCAATTCGGCCAGCAATTGCCGCAGTTCTTCCTTCGTCAACAAGCCAATGCTTTCGAGCATCGTGATGTGCGCCATGGAACCCAGCACATCGTGCTTTGCCAAATAAAGGTCCATTTCACGGTCACGGCCTACCGTGAAGCGTTCGATATCCTTATTTACCTGAACGGATTTTTCCCAAAGTTTCTGAGCCACGTTGTTTCTAATGATTAATGGTTAGTGATTAATATTGTATCATCGCCAACATATCTGCCATCTTCTCCAATCCTTCCTGCAAGGGTTTCTGCACCATGATCTTCATAAACGGATTTATATCCATGCCGATGGTCAGTTTCATTTTACATTCGGTTTCGGTGACGGGTACAATCTGTATCCACAGATTGAAGGGCAGCGGTGAAGTGGTTGTTGCAAACTTGATACACTTGCAAGGTTCCTTCTCCACAATCTGCAACGTAATCTTTCCTACGGGAGCCACCTCTATCGTCATGCTCTCCGCATCAAAACTCAAGTTCTTCACTTTGTCTTCAGGCAAACGGTCTTTCACCTTCTCCAGATTGCTCAAGTCGGAAAGCTTTTCATAAACAGCTTCTTGTGAAGCCGGTACAACTTTCACTCCACTCTCAAATTTCGTCATAATCAATCGTATTCAAAAAGAAAAAAGAACTATCCGGACAGAATCTATCCGAATGGCTCTTTTATCCATATTAACATTTTTACAAATAAGTTCTTATTTACCAGATTCCCAATGTGCAGGGTCTTTACGCCATTCATTCAGAGTCTCCACATCTTCTTCCTCGATATAGCCCGTACGCAGTGCCACTTCCATCACAGCCTCGTAATTGGTCAGCGTCACCAAAGGCACCTTGGCATCCTTGAAAGCCTTTTCGGCAACCGGGAAACCATAAGTATAGGCAGCCACCATACCGATGACCTCACATCCGTCACGGCGGATAGCTTCTACAGCCTTTAAACTGCTTCCACCCGTAGAAATCAAATCTTCCACGACTACCACCTTCATACTGGGACGAAGTTCACCTTCAATCAAATTCTCCAGTCCATGGTCTTTCGGAGTGGAGCGTACATATACAAACGGCAAGTTCAATGCATCGGCCACCAAGGCACCTTGCGGGATAGCTCCCGTTGCCACACCGGCAATGGCATCCACTTGTCCGAAACGTTCCAAAATCAGACGCGTAATTTCAATCTTTACGAAATTACGGAGAGAAGGATAAGAAAGGGTTTTGCGGTTATCACAATAAAACGGAGACTTCCATCCGGATGCCCAAGTGAACGGGTTAGCCGGTTGTAGTTTAATCGCTTTTATCTTCAGCAACTTCTCTGCAAACAATCTTTCTAAAGTTTTCATAGCAAAACTAATCTATATATGATAAATATGGCACAAAAATACGGAAACAGAATGAGAATAAAAAAGAGAAAGCCGATAATTTTCATTCGGAGTAGTCATTTTCCTCAGAAACCTCTATGCAACGACATATATCCTTCATTTCGAACCCCCTGCTCAAGGCAAAACGCACCAGTTTGCCATTCAACTCATACTCACTTTCGGCACGGACGCTTTTACGCTTTGCCGCCAGCAGTTTCTGCAAGACGGCGTGGTATTCCTCCTCATCAATCTCGTTCAAATAGGGCCAATAGACAGATGAAGATATCTTTTTCAACTGGAGCGCCTGCCCTATCTTCATCTTGCCCCATTTGGCAAAACGGTATTTGTCGTTGATGAAAGCACGGCAGAAGCGCTCTTCATCAATGTACTTCTCTTGTTCCAAACGGTTGATGATACGGTCTATGGCATCATAGGCAATGCCCCAGCGTTGCAGTTTCTCCGCAATCTCCGCCCGGCAATGCTCGGCAGTGGAGCAATATGCCGCCACTCTGTTCAAAGCTTCAGTTTCAGTTATTTCTATCATCGTTCTGCAATTACGTACCGGTCGTTGCCGGAAATATCTTTTCGGATACGGACATTCGTATAGCCTTGCTTGCGAAGCATCGAAGCGACAGCCTCTCCAAATGCCCGGTTGATTTCAAAATAGAGTCGGCCGCCGGCCGTCAGCATGCTCCGTCCCAGTTCACCTATACGCCGATAGAAACGGAGCGGGTCGCTATCTGGAACAAACAAAGCCCGTGAGGGTTCCCAGTTCAAGACGTTTGGTTCCATATCCCGCTTTTCTGTTTCCGTAACATAAGGCGGATTACTGACGATTACATCAAAACATTCACCCTCAACCGGTTGATACGTCAGGACATCACGCTGTACAAATAGCACGGAGGCCTGCAAAAGGTGGTTATTGTCGTCGGCTATGGCAAGAGCTTCTCCGGAAATGTCCCAAGCTGTTACTTCCGCCTCCGGCAACTCCTTAGACAAAGTGACGGCAATACACCCGCTTCCGGTGCCAATGTCGAGAATACGGGAAACCGGAGCGACTTCCTTCAGCATCCTCTCCACCAGTTCTTCCGTTTCGGGACGGGGAATAAGCACCCCCGGAGCCACCCGAAAAGTACGCCCCAGGAAACGGGAAGTACCCTGCACATACTGTATGGGCTCAAAATTGCACAGACGGGAAAGAATGCTTTCCAATTCCCTTTCATCGTTTGGAGATAAAATCATATCTTTGCCCAGGTAATAGTCAATATTACCCTGACCAAACATTTCACAGCAGACAATACGGGAAAGATTGGCCGCCTCCCGGGGAGGGTAGCATTCCTGCAAAGCACTGCGGATATGTGAAACGGTTACATTCATTCGGGGTCCGGTTTTATTCGGGCTGCAAAAGTAATCATTAATTTTGATTATTCAACCAAAAGGTAAGCAAGGATATGAATTCAGAAGAAGAGAAATACATGCTGCGATGTATCCAACTGGCACAAAACGGGCTATGCAATGCAGCACCCAACCCGATGGTGGGGGCGGTAATAGTATGTGACGGGAAAATCATAGGCGAGGGATACCATGTGCGCTGTGGAGAAGCCCACGCCGAGGTCAACGCCATCCGTTCCGTGAAAGACACGTCCCTGCTGAAACGTTCCACCATCTATGTCAGCCTGGAACCGTGTTCGCACTATGGCAAAACTCCTCCTTGTGCAGACCTCATCATCGAGAAGCAGATTCCACGTATCGTCATCGGGTGCCGGGACCCTTTTTCTAAGGTTGCGGGCCGGGGCATACAGAAACTGAAGGATGCCGGACGTGAAGTTATTGTCGGAGTGCTGGAAACAGAATGTCGGCAGCTCATCCGCAGGTTCATCACTTTCCATACTTTGCGACGCCCCTACATCACCCTAAAATGGGCGGAATCTTCTGACAGATATATCGATTACTCCCGCACGGACGGTAAACCGGTTATCCTCTCCAGCCTGCTGACTTCGATGCTGGTACACAAGAAACGGGCAGAGCACAGCGCCATATTAGTAGGTACCCGTACGGCTGAGCTGGACAATCCCGGCCTGAATGTCCGCCATTGGTATGGTCGTTCACCGGTACGTATCGTGCTGGACCGGCAACAAAAGCTATCCCCCAACCTTCACCTATTTGACGGTAGCGTGCCGACCCTCGTTTTTACAGAAGCCCCGCACGCTCCGCTACCGAATGTAGAGTATCTGCCAGTCAGCGACTACCGGCGGAATGTACTCCCCGAAATCATGGAAACGCTGTATACACGCGGATTACAATCCCTTTTGGTAGAGGGTGGCAGCCAAACTCTCCAATCCTTCATCGCTGCCGGATTGTGGGACGAAATCTTTGTGGAAGAAACTCCGTACCTTCTTCATTCCGGCGTCAAAGCACCCGAAATCAGTGACGGATATCCATTTGCAACAGAGCATTCTTTCGGCAGGAGTTTTCGCCATTATACTGCCTCAAGAAACAGTCAATAGCCTCATTTCAGGGCTTTTTTATCGAGAAAAAGGGGGATATTATCTATAATTTTATATAAAACTTCCCCGTAAAGCTGTTTATAGAAAAAAATGTTCCTATTTTTGCAACTTGTAAATAAACACTAACTTTCAAAATGAGAATAAAGTTTCTATCAGTAATTGTGAGTTTTCTTATTGTGTCATTTGCTCTAAGTTCATGCCTTGACTCTGACGACAATTATGAATTCAGCTCCGATGCTACTATACATGCTTTTGGTATCGATACCATACATGGCAAACATTACAAATTTACAATTGACCAGCTCAATAGACTCATCTATAACAGAGACTCATTGCCTGTAGGTTCAGACACCATCATTGACCGTATTCTGATTGATACTATGACCGTTACCGGTTGGATAACTTCAGGCTCGCCTACCGACACGGTATTCGTCATATCGGACTCCGTGGATTTGAGACCCGCCATGAACAACGATGCCGGCATGCTGTTCAAAGCACATGCCGCCGACGGCGTTACAGTCCGCGAATATAAACTGAAAGTTAATGTACATCTGCAAGACCCGGACTCACTCGTTTGGACAGACATGCAGAAAAGAGGAAATGTATTCTCCAATACCATCAATTCAGGTCAGCAAAAAGCGGTTGTACTGGGAGACGAACTATTTGTCTACACTTCCAACACTACTGCTTACAAGACATCGACTGCGCCCGATAAATACAACTGGAGCAAAGTCAATGTCAGCAACCTCCCCTCAGACGTAAAGCTGACATCTGCCGTAGAGTATAACAGTGCGCTTTATATGGTTACAGAAAGCAAAAGAGTATTCAGTTCCACCAACGGCGCCGCCTGGACAGAAGTCACTACATTGGGAGACAATGTTATAGTCCTCATCAATGGTTTCTCCGACCGGCTCTCGGGTATTGTGGAAATCAACGGAAAGCAATATTTCAACATCTGTAAAGACGGAAAGAATTGGGAAGCGGAAAACACTGCTGACAACCTTATCCTTGAAGAAGTCCCGGCAGGATTCCCTACCGAAAACATATCCACCACCCAGACCAGCACCGGCAATGGTGTAGAGAAGGTGGTTCTGGCAGGAATGCCGCTAGCCAACGAAAAAGAGACAACACCTTGGTTCTCATTGGACGGCAAAGGTTGGGCAAGCTTGGCCAACACCATGTATGACACATATTGTCCCGGCATGGACAACCCAGCCATCATGTACTATGGCGGCATGTTCTATTGCTTTGGAGGGGAACTTGACGCTATCTACAGTTCCATCACCGGCATTGCATGGAGCAAGACAGAAACCAAATTCCTGTTACCCCAGGAATTCAAAGGAAAAGGCGCGTACTCCATTATAGTGGAACCGACAAAAGACAAAACTGTGGCCCCGGCAGACAAACGGGACTTCATTTGGGTAATATTCGGCGGTAACGGCACCAAAAATGAAGTATGGCGCGGACGTCTTAACAGATTGGGCTTCGAAATACAATAATAATGATGTCATATAAGGAAGAAATCGATCTAAACCGGATACCCCAGCACGTGGCGATTATCATGGACGGTAACGGACGGTGGGCCAAGCAGCGTGGGCACGAACGCAGCTATGGACATCAGGCCGGCGCAGAGACTGTGCACGTCATTGCAGAGGAAGCCGCTAAATTAGGAGTCAGATACCTTACTTTATATACGTTCTCTACCGAGAACTGGAATCGTCCGTCGGACGAGGTAGCTGCCTTGATGGGGCTGCTCTTCGACTCCATAGAGGAAGAGACGTTCATGAAGAACAATATCAGTTTCCGAGTAATAGGAGATATTGAAAAACTGCCTGCCAACGTACAGCAACGGCTCAACACTTGCGTGGCACACACCTCCCACAACACGGGAATGTGCCTGGTGCTGGCATTGAGCTACTCTTCCCGCTGGGAAATAACGGAGGCTGCCCGGCAAATAGCCGGTTTGGTACAGAAAGGTGAGTTGAAACCCGAACAAATCGACAGTGAGCTCATATCCCGTCATCTGACGACCCACTTCATGCCCGACCCCGACCTGCTGATACGTACCGGAGGAGAGCTCCGCCTCAGTAACTACATGCTCTGGCAATGCGCCTATTCGGAACTTTATTTCTGTGATACCTATTGGCCCGACTTCCGTGAAGAAGAACTACGCAAAGCCATATGTGACTATCAGAAACGCGAACGCAGGTTCGGCAAGACCAGCGAGCAAATCAATTAATCACCGGACACACAAATAGTAAATAGTAAATTGTAAAATAGTAAATAAAAAGATGCACTATCGTATTTTCTCCATACTCGTAACGTTTGTCTGCCTTTTCGGCTGCGCACTGACAACAGCAGCACAGGACGTAAACAACACCGATGAAACCGAAAAGCCGGTTATACTCTATTCGGGAACCCCCAAGAAGTATGAAATAGCCGACATTAAGGTCGAAGGAGCCCAGAACTATGAAGATTATGTAATTGTCGGATTGTCCGGACTATCCAAAGGGCAGACTATCACCGTGCCGGGTGACGAGATTACACAAGCTTGTAAGCGCTACTGGCGCCACGGTCTGTTCTCTGACGTGGAAATTACAGCAGACAAGATTGAAGGCGACCAAATTTGGCTGACCATTCATCTGACCATGCGTCCGCGTGTTTCCGACATACGCTACAACGGTGTGAAGAAGTCGGAGCGTGAAGACCTGGAAAGCAGAATCGGCATGATAAAGGGCGGTCAGATTACACCTAACCTGGTGGACCGCGCTAAGACCCTGATAAAGCGCTACTTTGACGACAAGGGCTTCAAGAATGCAGATGTAATCATCACCCAACGTGATGATCCGGAAAAGAAGAATGAAGTGATTGTCAACATCGACATCGACAAGAAGGAGAAAGTGAAAGTACATCAAATCACCATTGTAGGCAACGAGGCCCTCACGACCAAGAAGCTGAAGCGTGTGATGAAGAAAACAAACGAAAAGGGCAAGCTGCTCAATCTGTTCCGCACCAAGAAATTCATTGAGGACAACTACGAAGCGGACAAACAACTGATTATCGACAAATACAACGAACTGGGTTATCGTGACGCCATCATCGTGACAGACAGTATCAAGCCCTACGATGACCGCACGGTAGACATCTTCATGCAGATTGAGGAAGGACAGAAATACTACCTCCGCAATGTAACCTGGGTAGGTAACACACTGTATCCTTCCGAACAACTGAACTTCCTCCTCCAGATGAAGAAGGGTGACGTCTACAACCAAAAGTTACTTGAAGAACGTACAATGACCGATGACGATGCCATCGGTAACCTTTACTACAACAACGGTTATCTGTTCTACAGCCTCGAACCGGTGGAAGTAAACATCGTGGGCGACTCCATCGACCTGGAAATGCGTATCTACGAAGGCCGCCAGGCTACCATCAATAAAGTCAGCATCAACGGTAACGACCGTTTGTATGAAAACGTAGTACGCCGTGAACTCCGCACCCGTCCGGGCGAACTCTTCAGCCGTGAAGACCTGATGCGTTCCATGCGTGAAATCCAGCAGATGGGACACTTCGACCCCGAACAAATCCAACCCGACATCCAGCCGAGACCGGAAGACGGCACGGTAGACATCGGTTATGACCTTGTATCCAAAGCCAACGACCAGGTAGAGTTCTCCGCCGGTTGGGGACAAACGGGTATTATCGGTAAGTTAAGTCTGAAGTTCACCAACTTCTCTCTGTCCAACCTGCTGCATCCGGGTGAGAACTACCGCGGTATCCTCCCGCAAGGTGACGGTCAGACATTGACCATCAGCGGCCAGACCAATGCCAAATACTATCAGTCATACAGCGTTTCATTCTACGACCCGTGGTTTGGCGGTAAACGCCCGAATGCATTCTCCGTATCGGCTTTCTATTCCCGCCAGACCGACATCAGTAGCCGTTATTACAATTCGGCCTACATGAACAGCTATTACAACAGCTATTATAGTGGTATGTATGGCTACGGTATGTACAACTACGGCAATTACAACAACTACGAGAACTATTACGACCCGGACAAATCTATCCAGATGTATGGTCTTGCAGTGATGTTCGGTAAGCGCTTGAAGTGGCCGGATGACTATTTCCAATTCACAGCCGAGTTGTCTTACCAACGCTATGTTCTGAGTGACTGGCAGTACTTCCCGGTTACCAACGGTAAGTGTAATAACCTCAGCCTCAACTTGACCTTGTCCCGTAGCTCTATCGACAACCCGATTTATCCGCGCCAAGGTTCCGAGTTCTCGTTGTCTGCACAAATCACACCGCCTTTCTCTCTGTTCGACGGTACCGATTACAGCAAGTACAGCACCAGCAGCCAGGAAGACATGAACAAGATGCACAAGTGGATTGAATACCACAAGTGGAAATTCAAATCCAAAATCTATATCCCGTTAATGGATCCGATTACCGTTAAACGTACTCCGGTATTGATGGGACGTGTAGAATTCGGTTTGCTGGGACATTACAATAAATACAAAAAGTCTCCGTTCGAAACGTTTGACGTGGGTGGTGACGGTATGACCGGCTACTCCAGCTATGCTACAGAAAGTATCGCACTTCGTGGTTATGAGAACAGTTCATTGACTCCATACGGTTCTGAAGGTTATGCCTATACACGTCTCGGACTGGAATTAAGATATCCTTTGATGCTCGAAACAAGTACCAGTATTTATGCGTTAACGTTTGTGGAAGCCGGTAATGCATGGCATGATGTCAACAAGTTCAACCCGTTCGAGTTGAAACGTTCAGCCGGTGTCGGTGTCCGTATCTTCCTCCCGATGATTGGTATGATGGGGATTGACTGGGCTTACGGTTTCGACAAAATAATGGGTTCCTCGCAATATGGCGGTAGCCAGTTCCACTTCATCCTGGGACAAGAATTCTAAGCAATGGACGATAGACAATTATCCATCGTCAATTAAATAAATATCGTTATGAAGAAGAGTTTATTGATCCTTTTTACGCTGTTTGCAGTAAGTATAACAGCCGGTGCACAGAAGTTCGCCTTGATTGACATGGAATATATCCTGAAAAATATTCCTGCTTACGAACGTGCCAATGAACAACTGGAACAAGCCTCCAGACAATGGCAGAGTGAAGTCGAAAAGATTTCCGAAGAAGCCAAGACTCTGTACAAGAACTATCAGTCTCAGATTGCTTCCCTTTCTGAAACACAAAGAGGCAAAAAGGAAGAAGAGATTGTCGCTAAAGAGAAATCGGCAGCCGAGCTACGCCGCAAATACTTCGGTCCGGAAGGCGAACTGTATAAAAAACGTGAAAGTCTGATGCAACCCATTCAAGATGAAATATACAATGCTGTAAAGGAAATTGCTACACAGAACGGATATGCGGTAGTTGTAGACCGTGCTTCCGCATCAAGTATCATTTTTGCCTCGCCAAGTATTGACGTCAGCAATGAAGTACTTGCAAAACTGGGATATTCAAATTAATTTCATACATTTGTTTCAGAATATAGACTGCATTCAAGATTAAAAATAAGCTTGCTTATTTTGTATTGCGTTCAGTTTGCGCTATATTTGCCCCCGACGAATAATCATTCAAATAAATAATAAACATTATGCTTAAAAAAATCGCACTACTCGTAGTTATGTTCGCCCTCCCGCTGGGAGCTATGGCGCAAGCTAAATTCGCTCACATGAATTCTCAAGATGTAATCGCTGTTATGCCTGAATTTACCAAAGCCCAAGCTGACTTGGACGCCATGTCTAAAAAATACCAGGATGAAATGCAGCGTACCAACGAAGAATTCCAAAAGAAGTACCAAGAATTCCTGGCACAAGCCGACTCTCTGCCGAAAAACATTGCAGAAAGACGTCAGAAAGAGCTGCAGGATATGGCTCAACGTCAGGAACAGTTCCAACAAGAAGCTTATCAAAGTATGCAGAAAGCACAGCAAGATGCTATGGCTCCCATCTATAAGAAACTGGACGAAGCCATCCAAGCTGTCGGCAAAACTGAAGGTGTTGTCTACATTTTCGACTTAGCCCGTACCCCGATACCATTCGTAGGAGCACAGAGCGTTGATGTAACTGCCAAAGTCAAAACGCAATTGGGCATTAAATAATAGAATTATTTATGATAAAGCAAGCGCGGATAGTTTTATCCGCGCTTATTTTTTATACATTACTGAGAAATTTGAATTATCTTTGCATGGTACATAGCCTTTAGAACGCATGAAACAGACATTACCTTCTGCAGCCGGTCCCATCGGAATATTCGATTCCGGATATGGCGGACTGACCATCCTAAGCAAGATACGGGAAGCCCTTCCCCAATATGACTACATTTACCTGGGCGACAACGCACGTGCGCCTTACGGGACCCGCTCATTCGAGATTGTCTATGAGTTCACCTTGCAGGCAGTCACCAAACTGTTCGAGATGGGATGCCATCTCGTCATCCTGGCATGCAATACAGCTTCGGCAAAAGCCCTGCGCAACATACAAATGAATGATTTGCCCCGCCTCGACCCAATGCGTCGTGTGTTGGGAGTAATCCGCCCAACCGTAGAATGCATAGGGAACATAACCCAAAGCCGCCATGTGGGAGTGCTTGCCACAGCAGGAACCATCAAGTCTGAATCCTATCCGCTGGAAGTGCATAAACTCTTCCCCGACATCAAAGTGAGCGGTGAAGCCTGCCCTCTATGGGTATCCCTCGTAGAAAACAACGAGGCACAAGGTGAGGGTACCGACTACTTCATACGCAAGAACATCGGCAACCTGCTGGCCAAAGACACACAGATAGATACCGTCATTCTAGGCTGCACGCACTTCCCGCTGCTGCTGCCCAAGATACAGCAATACATGCCCGACGGCATCACGACCGTCACCCAAGGGGAACTGGTGGCAGACAGTCTGAAAGACTATCTTCACCGTCATCCGGAAATGGACAAAAAATGTACCAAAGGTGGAAGATGCGTCTACCGCACCACGGAATCGGAGGAGAAATTCACAGAATCGGCTTCTACTTTCCTGAATGAATCGATAAGAGTTGAGAGGATTGAACTATAAATCCGTCAGCATTAAACATTAAAACAAAAACATTTGTTATATTTGTAAGACAGAAACCTCTAAATTCTTACCATCATGAAAGAAGAAGATAAAAGCAAACTCGTTGAGGTGTTCACCGGTTCACCGTGGGAAGCAGAACTTGTAAAGAGCCTGCTGGGAAATAGTGATATTGAAGCTGTAACAAAAGACGGAATGGTAGTAAACGTTGTACTGCCTGCCACTGCGGTAGATGTTTCCGTTCTCGTCAATGAGAAGGACTACGAAGCCGCCATGGAAGTAGTCCGTGAATACGAAAAGAGAGAAAATGGAGATTGATTTCAATAGAATTGCTGTCAAGGTAGGCAGCAATGTTTTGACACGTCGTGACGGCACTCTCGACGTCACCCGCATGTCCGCTTTGGTGGACCAGATAGCCGAGTTGCACAAGGCCGGCATAGAAATAATACTTGTTTCTTCCGGAGCCGTTGCTTCGGGACGTAGCGAAGTGCGCCCCACCAAGAAGTTGGACAGCGTAGACCAGCGCCAGCTCTTTTCCGCTGTAGGGCAGGCCAAGCTCATCAACCGTTACTACGAACTGTTCCGGGAGCATGGAATCCCCGTGGGACAAGTGCTCACAATGAAAGAGAACTTTTCCACCCGCCGCCATTACCTCAACCAGAAAAACTGTATGACCGTAATGCTGGAGAACGGAGTCATTCCCATTGTCAATGAAAACGACACCATCTCCGTGAGCGAACTGATGTTCACCGACAACGACGAGCTGTCCGGCCTGATAGCCTCCATGATGGATGCCCAGGCACTAATCATTCTCAGCAATATAGACGGCATCTACAACGGTTCACCCGCCGACCCGGAGTCTCAGGTCATCCGTGAAATAGAACAAGGCAAAGACCTCTCCTCCTACATACAAACTTCCAAGTCCAGCTTCGGACGCGGCGGCATGCTGACAAAAACCAACATTGCCCGCAAAGTGGCGGATGAGGGCATCACAGTAATCATAGCCAATGGGAAGCGGGACAACATCCTCGTGAAAATAATGAAGAATGAAGAATTAAACTATACCCGTTTCATTCCATCTCCGGAACCGGTATCGAGCATCAAGAAATGGATTGCACACAGCGAAGGGTTTGCCAAAGGGGAACTGCACATCAATCATTGTGCCACCGAACTGCTCTTCTCGGACAAAGCAGTAAGCATCCTACCGGTAGGTATCACTGACGTTATAGGCGAGTTCGAGAAGGACGACATCGTACGGATTATCGACTTCTGCGGTAAACCCATCGGTGTGGGAAAAGCCAACTGTGACTCCAGCCAGGCACGGGAAACGATGGGAAAACATGGAAAGAAACCCGTAGTGCACTACGACTACCTATATATAGAATAAGCCACAGACGGATACTATCCCACGATATATATACTTGCATATTTATCACTCTATATTCAATAAAAAAATGAACTTAAACAAAACTTTTGTCGCCGTACAAGATGCCAGCCGTAACATGTTAGCGTTGAGCGACAAAGAAATCAATCAAATATTACTGGCTGTTGCAGACGCTGCCATAAACAAAACAGACTTCATTCTGAGTGAAAACCAGAAGGATTTGGAGCGTATGCCTTCTACCGACCCTAAATACGACCGCCTGAAACTGACAAAAAGCCGTTTGCAGGACATCGCTGCGGACATCCGCAACGTAGCTGCCCTCCCTTCTCCTCTGGGAAAAGTCCTTAAAGAGAACGTATTACCCAACGGATTGAAGATAAAAAGGGTCAGTGTACCTTTCGGCGTCATAGGCATTATCTACGAAGCCCGTCCCAACGTCAGTTTCGATGTCTTCTCACTCTGCCTTAAAAGCGGCAATGCCTGTATTCTGAAAGGCGGAAGCGATGCAGACTATTCCAACCGTGCCATAATCAGCGTGATACACGAGGTACTGGAGCATTTCAACGTAGATACACATATCGTGGAACTGCTTCCTGCCGACAGAGAAGCGACTGCCGAACTACTGCATGCCAACGATTATGTAGATTTGATAATTCCGCGCGGCAGCAGCAGCCTAATAAATTTCGTACGCCAGAATGCCACAGTACCGGTTATAGAGACCGGTGCCGGCGTATGCCATGCGTTCTTCGACCGCTATGGCGATATAAGCATAGGTCCATCCATCATTGCCAATGCAAAGACACGCCGGGTCAGTGTATGCAACGCTTTGGATTGCCTGATTATCGAAGCCGACAGCCTGGCTGATTTGCCCGACCTATGCCTGCCGCTGCAATCAAGCAATGTAGAGATATTTGCCGATGAACCCGCCTACCACAGTCTGCGTGACAAATATCCCGTCGAGCTGTTGAGACTTGCCACTGAAGACTGCTACGGCAGAGAGTTCCTGGACTACAAGATGGCCATTAAAACCGTGAATTCTTTCCAGGAAGCATTGGCACATATCCGGAAGTACGGTTCCAAACATAGCGAATGCATCATTACGGACGACAAGACACGTGCCGAATGGTTCTGCCGGGAAGTGGACGCCGCTTGTGTATACGTCAATGCACCGACCTCTTTCACCGACGGCGCACAATTCGGACTCGGTGCCGAGATCGGCATCAGCACACAGAAGCTGCACGCCCGCGGTCCGATGGCTCTGGAAGAAATCACCACATACAAATGGATTGTCGAAGGTTCCGGACAGACTAGACCTTGACAGCCGAATAACAAAGATATAGATACACTAAAAAGACTGTAAATATGAAGAACTTTACTTGCGTGCAGGACATCGGTAACCTGAAGTCTGCACTGGACGAAGCATTCGAGATTAAAAAAGACCGTTTCAAATATGTGGAACTGGGACGTAACAAAACGTTGATGATGATTTTCTTCAACTCCAGCCTGCGCACCCGCCTCAGTACACAGAAGGCGGCATTGAATCTGGGCATGAACGTAATTGTACTGGACATCAACCAGGGAGCCTGGAAACTGGAGACAGAGCGTGGTGTCATCATGGACGGTGACAAACCGGAACACTTACTGGAAGCCATTCCCGTGATGGGCTGCTATTGCGACGTCATCGGCGTACGTTCTTTTGCACGTTTCGAAAGTAAGGAAGACGATTACAACGAAGTGATACTGGAGCAGTTCATCAAGCACTCCGGCCGGCCGGTATTCTCGATGGAGGCTGCCACACGTCATCCGTTGCAGAGTTTTGCCGACCTGATTACGATTGAGGAATACAAGAAGACGGAACGCCCCAAAGTAGTGATGACATGGGCTCCACATCCGCGTCCATTGCCCCAGGCTGTCCCCAACTCCTTTGCCGAGTGGATGAATGCAACTGATTATGACTTCGTGATTACACATCCCGAAGGTTATGAGCTCGACCCCAAGTTCGTAGGAAATGCCCGCGTAGAATATGACCAGATGAAAGCTTTTGAAGGGGCCGATTTTGTCTATGCCAAGAACTGGGCTGCCTATACGGGCGACAACTATGGACAAATATTGAGCAAAGACCGCGCCTGGACAGTAGGCGAGCGCCAGATGGCCGTTACCAACAATGCCTACTTCATGCACTGCCTGCCGGTTCGACGCAACATGATTGTGACGGATGATGTGATAGAAAGCCCGCAGTCCATCGTAATCCCCGAAGCGGCCAACCGGGAGATTTCAGCAACAGTGGTGCTGAAGAGACTGCTTGAAAGCCTCTAACCAGAGGACAAGACTACTTTATTCTTTTTAGGCGCGGATTACGCGGAAAACGCGGATTCTTTTCTCAAATTTTTCCGTGAAATCCGCGTAATCCGCGCCTAAAAAGAAATTATAGCAAATGCATTTCAGCTGCACCGCTATTACTTTTCCACTTCCTTGCCCGCTTCTTCCCAACCGATGAAACCTTTGTCAAGGTCATAGATTATATATCCTTTTTTGCTCAGTATGGCAGCGGCCTTTTTACTACGCTTACCACTACGACAATATACTGCAACCGGTTTGTCCTTCTGCAGAGTGGAGTCGGCCATCGTTTCAAACGACTCATCCAATACATTAATATTGATACTGTGGGGCACGTGTCCTTCCGAGTATTCGGCAACAGTACGCACATCCAGAAGCTGCACCTCCGGATTGGCTATCAATGTGGAAAAGTCATCTACCGAAACAGACTTGAACTGTCCCTCCTTCTGCTGGCAGGAAAAGAGGGTGGTAAAAACGAGGCAAAAGCCCGCGAACAATGTCTTCATCGAATATTTCATTTTAGTCAGGGTTATAAACAAAATCGTAAGTCTTGATGTCACCGGAATAAGTGTGCACACTGAAATGAACCATAACCTTCTGTATACCCTCTGCCGCATACTGCCGCAAAGGTACGGAAGCGTAGGCACGCCTGGTATAAGACACCACCTCCTCCTTTGCGTCATGATACAGCGTCAGATATACTTCACTACACCCGGTGGCAGTATCCACAATCACTTCATCCTCAATAAAATGGAACTTATGTTCACCATTCTCCTTGACTATCAGTGTCATATTGAGATAGTCGAGTCCCATCCAGATACCCAGTACATCAGTAGGGTCTGTCCTGACGCCCTCCTCGAACTTGTCAGCCGTTTGGGGAGCGACAGAAAGAACACCGCTCAAGGCATACAGCACCGCACCGGCAGTTCCATCGGCAGTTACCTCCGAAGCATAATTACTGATGACACGTACCGAGGCGTTTGCCTCTATGTTCGTCTTTGTCTTGTCCTCCACTACCGGCAAGGTTTCCCCTTCATCTGTCACAACAGACTGCAGATAGCCGTCAGCCCCCGAAAAGACAGTTAGGAACTCCAGCTTCACGGAAGGATAATGATAATCATCATCGCCACAACCAGTCAACAGACAGGCCAACAAAGGCAAAAGCCACCAATCACAGTACTTCTTCATGTATTCATTCTTTTATAGCCGCCAGATAATTCTTCAACGGGTTGGCATACATCAGCAGCATTTTTCCGCGCAGGAAGTCCACGTCCTTATTAGGAATGGAGATACGCTCCAACTGTTGTTCTATATAGGCCGTGAAGCGCTGCTTATCCCCGGCAGTGTAATGGTCGGAAAAATCCTCCTTCCCCTCGAGAAGGTCGTGCGCCACATAATTATTGGGATACATCCGGTAGCTGGCATGAATGCGTTTGTCTATCAGTGCAGACATGCGTGCAAAGAGTTCGGGCTTCGGAAGCGAGCGGTCTATCTTCGCCAATTCATCATTCATGCAGGCACCCGTCTGGAAATGTACCCGCCCTTTATAGCCAAACAGTCCGGTCTGCATATTCAGCAAGTCGTCAGCCGTCGTTTTCTTATAGCCTTCAATGTCCCGTTTCAGTTGGAACTCCTGCGCTTTCAGGAAGTCGCAAGGGTCGTATTCATAGGAAATGGCAAGCGGAGCTATGTTCATTTCCATCAAGCGGTCAATGACGTCGCCTTCACCGCCTATTGCCAGCATCTTCAGCACACTGTCCTGCGTGCGGTCGTTGGAGTCCTTGGCACGCCCTTCGCGTTGTGCAATCCAGATAGACTGTTTCTTCTCACTGATGGTATAGTGCATATAGCGGGACATGCGTGCGGAAGCCTCCAGCATCTGGCGCATGGTCAATGCACGTTGCACGATGAAGGACTTATTGACACGCACGAATTTCTTAATCCACGGATAGACAAGCAGGTTGTCGCCAATGGCTATCTCCACCGTATCCATACCCTGATCTACCAAAAGAATGGACAAGAAACCGGAATCGAGAATAATGTCGCGATGGTTGGAGATATAGGTATACGCCGCCGACTTGTCTGCCGGCAGCGCGGTATAGTCCAAAGTCAATCCATCCGTAGCCTCCTTCGCCAGCTTCCACAGAAGCCCATAGCAGAAGGTCTTCTGAAATTCCAGTTTGGTTTTACACGCGCGCATTTTCTGCGACCAGACTTCAAAAGGTACACCAGGCATCACTGTATCCACTGCCTGTCGGAACGCCGCATCGGCAATCAGTTCCTCATAGACTTGAGGAAGTTCCTCATCATGATAAGGACGGATTTCATCAAATTCCACGTTCGCATTCATAATGAATAATGATTAATCCTTAAACTTGTTTTCTATAATATCTGTCATTACATCCTTCATCTCCATTCCGGCAGCACGAACCTGCTGGGGAATAAAGCTGGTGGCAGTCATTCCGGGGGTGGTATTCACCTCCAGCAGATTGATTTTTTCCCCTTCAGTAATGATATAGTCCACACGGATAATGCCGTAGGCCCCAAGTATATCATAAATGGCAGAAGTCAGCGTCTGCACCCGGCGGGTCAAATCGTCCGAGATGCGGGCGGGAGTAATCTCGTCAGACGCACCATTATACTTAGCTTCATAATCGAAGTACTCGTTGTGGCTCACCACCTCCGTAATGGGGAACACTACGGACTTGTCTTTTGTTTTGTAACAGCCGCAGGTAATCTCGGTTCCGTCCATAAAGGCCTCCACCAGTACTTCCTGCGCTTCCGCAAATGCCTTGGCTATGGCAGGTTGTATCTGCTCTTTCGCCGTCACCTTGGTCACGCCGAAGCTGGAACCTCCCAAGCTGGGCTTAATGAAGCAAGGCAGACCGATTTTCTCCATCACATCTTCATCCGTTACCGACTGTCCGTCGCGCAGCAACAACGATTCGGCAATGCGCACACCGAAACCTTTCAGATACTGGTTGCAGGCAAACTTATCGTACGTGAGCGACGCTGCCAGTACTCCGCAACACGAATAAGGGATATGGAGCATATCAAAATAGCCCTGCAGACGGCCGTCCTCACCCGGAGTTCCGTGGATGGTAATATAGGCAAAGTCGAATGTCACTTTCTCGCCATCCAGCACGAAGCTGAAGTCATTGCGGTCTACCGGAGCCTTAGCGCCGTCGGGCAGCTGTACATGCCAGTCCAGTCCGTGCATTTCTACAATATATAAGGTATACTTCTCCTTGTCGATGAAGGAGTAAATCCCCTGTGCACTACGCAGGGAGACGTGGAATTCGGAGGTATCTCCTCCGGCTACAATAGCAATCGTGCGTTTCATTCTAATTCTCTGTTACTGATATAGCCTCTCCATTTGTCTATCAGCCGGGTCATGTCATCGGGCAATTCCGAAGTGAAGTACATTTCTTCTCCGGTGACGGGATGCACAAACCCCAACGTCATGGCATGCAATGCCTGCCGCGGACAAGTGTCGAAGCAGTTGTTTACAAATTGTTTGTATTTAGCGAAGTGGGTTCCTTTCAGGATTTCGTGTCCACCGTAACGTTCGTCGTTGAAAAGTATGTGTCCGATATGCTTCATGTGCACACGGATTTGATGGGTGCGTCCCGTTTCAAGGATACATTCCACCAGTGTGACGTATCCCAAACGTTCGAGCACCCGGTAATGGGTGACGGCATGCTTTCCCTGGTCGTCGGGGAGGACGGTCATCTGCATGCGATCCCTGGGATTACGACCGATATTGCCGACAACGGTCCCTTCATCCTGCTCTACATTTCCCCAGACCAGCGCCCGGTAACGGCGTTTTGTCGTCTTGTTGAAGAACTGGTTGCCGAGATTCGTCTTGGCATCCGGAGTCTTGGCTATCACCAGCAGGCCGGAGGTGTCCTTGTCGATGCGGTGCACCAGTCCCACATGCGGGTCATTGGCATCATAATCGGGATTATCCTTCATATGCCAGGCTATGGCGTTGACAAGCGTACCGTGATAGTTGCCATGACCGGGGTGCACCACCAGACCGGCAGGTTTGTTCACTACCATCAGATACTTGTCCTCATATACTATATCAAGGGGGATGTCTTCGGGGATGACTTCATTCTCATAGCGTGGACGGTCCATCATCACAGTGATTACATCCATCGGCTTCACCTTATAGCTGCTTTTCACAGCCTTGCCGTTCGCCATTACGAAGCCTGCATCGGCAGCCTTCTGGATGCGATTGCGCGAAGAGTTCGTCAAGCGGTCGAACAGATACTTGTCCACCCGCATCATCTCCTGCCCCTTGTCCACCACCACACGGAAGTGTTCATAGAGTTGCGCCTCGTCACCCACCGGCTCTACGTCGTCCAGCTCATCATTATCTATATCATCCGGCAATTCTTCTATCATCACGGCATTTACAATTTGACTATTTACAATTTACGATTGGAGTCAGATGTTTATCAGAACCAGGACTCATCTGCCGCGGAGTCTTCGGACAACACGGGTTCAACGGTACCTCCCACAGAATCCACTCCCAGGGAGTCTGCCTTCAAGGCGCCTCCATCTCCCACCATCAGCGTCAGCACTGCGCCGGTGGGCACTTTCTCGCCGATGGAAAGCTGACGCCCCTTATACTTCACGCCATACACCCAGTCCTTCTCACCCGGAATATACTGTATCTCGGCCAGCTTGAAGCCCGAAGCCAGAATACGCGCTTCCGCCTGCCGCAGCGAACTGTTGTCCGCCACATCGGGCACTATGTGCAGAGGGACTTCAATCGTATTGATTGTAAGATAGATGGTACGTCCTTCCTTTACCTTTTGTCCGGCTGCCGGATTATATTCGAGGATGCAGCCGGCAGGAAGAGTCTTGACATAACTGGAATCCGAAACGATGCAGACCAAGCCGCGGTTACGGAACATTTTCTCGGCTTCCTCCACTCCCATGCCCTTCACATCGGGCACTATCACAGCCTCGCCGTGGCGGGTATATATATCCAGTCCTTTCAGCACTCCGAACAGCAATCCCACTACCACAACGGCCATCGCAAGGATGTTCGCCCAGAAGAACCGGTTCTGCCGGAAAGAGAAAAAATCTTTTATTGTCATAATCGATAATGCATTATTTGGGACAAAGATACAATTTTCACCACATAGTACACGGAGTTGGCAATAGTTTTTTCCGGAGAAGCGGGCACAATACATAAGAAAAGCTGCAAAAGACCAGAATCAGTCTTTTGCAGCTCCCTTATTTCTTTAATACGAACGAGAACGGCCTATTATGCCTTTACTCCGTTGTATTCGTCAGAAACAGTCAGTTTCTTTCTGCCTTTAGCACGACGTGCTGCCAATACTCTGCGGCCGTTTGCTGTAGCCATTCTCTCACGGAAACCGTGTTTGTTCTTTCTCTTTCTGTTCGAGGGTTGAAATGTTCTTTTCATTACTGTATCTTGTTTTATGTTATTATTCTCACGAATTCGGGCTGCAAAAATAGATACTTTTTTCAAATAAACCAAGAGATAACTCATTTTCTCTCAAAAGTTTTTGTGTTTTTTACCGATTTCCATTACTTTTGCACTCGCAAACCAGCACTAACGAAGTAAATACCAATATAATAATATTAAAGACTATAAGTATGATTAATGCCCAAGACATTAAAATCGGAACTTGCATCCGTATGGACGGCAAGCTGTATTTCTGTATCGACTTCCTGCATGTAAAGCCGGGAAAAGGTAATACTTTCATGCGCACCAAGCTGAAAGACGTGGTGAACGGTTACGTTCTGGAACGCCGTTTCAACATCGGTGAGAAACTGGAAGACGTACGTGTAGAACGTCGTCCCCACCAATATCTCTATCATGACGGTGACAACTACCAATTCATGAACCAGGAGACTTTTGACCAAATTCCCATCGCCCACGACCTCATCAACGGTGTTGACTTCCTGCTCGAAGGAATGATAGTAGACGTGGTATCAGACGCTTCTACAGAAACCGTACTCTATGCTGATGTGCCCATCAAGGTTCAGCAGAAGATTACCTATACGGAGCCGGGACTGAAAGGCGACACAGCCACCAACACGCTGAAGCCCGCTACGGTAGAATCAGGTGCAACGGTCCGCGTTCCTTTGTTCATCAACGAAGGCGAGACTATCGAAATCGATACGCGCGACGGTTCTTACGTAAGCCGCGTAAAAGCATAAGCCCTTTTGGAAGTCAGGCAAATGCCCTTTTCATATCATCCCCGGTGCTCCACTTGGCATCCGGGGATTTTTTTTCCATTTATTCATCTGCAAAGCTTAAATGATATATCTTTGCGGAGACAACCAAAACATAAAGCCATACCCATGAGATACTCCGTCATCATCCCCGTATACAACCGCCCCGATGAGGTGGATGAACTGCTGCAAAGCCTGACACAGCAAAGTTTCAAGGATTTTGAAGTGATTGTGGTGGAGGACGGCTCCTCCATCCCCTGCAAGCCGGTCACAGAGAAGTATCAGGAACTATTGGACGTGCATTATTATGACAAGCCCAACTCCGGCCCCGGGCAGACCCGTAACTACGGGGCGGAACGAAGCAAGGGCGAATACCTGATAATACTGGATTCGGACTGCATCCTGCCCGAAGGTTATTTCCTTGCTGTGGAAGAAGAGCTGCAGCACAAAGCCGTCGATGCCTTCGGAGGCCCCGACCGCGCGCACGAATCATTCACAAACATACAGAAAGCCATCAACTACTCCATGACCTCCTTCTTCACCACCGGCGGTATCCGTGGGGGGAAGAAGAAGATGGACAAGTTCTATCCGCGTAGCTTCAACATGGGTGTGCGGCAGGAAGTGTACCAAGCCCTGGGCGGATTCTCGCGGATGCGCTTCGGGGAGGACATCGACTTCAGCATCCGAATCTTCAAGGGAGGATATACATGCCGGCTGTTCCCCGGTGCCTGGGTATACCACAAGCGACGGACAGACTTCCGAAAATTCTTCAAGCAGGTACACAATTCCGGGATTGCCCGCATCAATCTGTACAAGAAGTATCCGGAATCGCTGAAGCTCGTCCACCTGCTGCCGGCTGCATTTACCCTGGGAGTGGCCATATTCCTGCTGGGAACGCCCTTCTGCCCGTACAGCCTGCTGCCCATCACTCTTTATGCGCTTCTGGTATGCATGGGCTCCACTATCCGGAACCGTAGCCTCAGCATCGGACTCTACTCCGTTGCCGCCTCCTTCATCCAGCTCATCGGATACGGGACGGGGTTCCTGCGCGCCTGGTGGAACCGCTGCATACTTGGCAAGGACGAGTTCGAGGCGTTCAAAAAGAACTTTTACAAATAAGGAGGATTAGAGGTTAAGGATTAGGGATGATATGGAGAAACTGAATATCAACCAGTGGGCTGCAGAGGACCGCCCGCGGGAAAAGATGATGCAGAAAGGGGCGGAAGCCTTGAGCGATGCCGAACTGCTAGCCATCCTCATCGGCTCCGGCAATACGGAAGAAACCGCCGTGACACTGATGCAGCGCATACTCGCCGCCTACGGCAACGACCTCAACCGCCTGGGCAAATGGGAGGTGCGGGACTTCTCCCGATTCAAAGGCATGGGCCCCGCCAAAAGCATCACCGTCATGGCATCCCTGGAACTGGGCAAACGCCGCAAGCTGCAGGAACGCTCCGGACGTACCGCCATCCGCTCTTCCGCCGACATCTACGAGCTGTTCCATCCCCTGCTCTGCGACCTTGCCACAGAAGAATTCTGGGTACTGCTTATGAACCACGCCGCCAAAGTGATAGACAAGGTACGCATCAGCCGCGGCGGCATCGACCAGACCACCGCCGACGTGCGCAGTATCCTGCGCGAAGCCCTGCTGCAACGCGCCACACAGATAGCCCTTATCCACAACCATCCCTCCGGCAACCCGCACCCCAGCAACGACGACCAGCGGCTGACGGAACTCGTGAGGAAAGCCGCCCAAACCATGAACATACACCTGACCGACCACGTCATCGTCACGGACGGAAGCCATTACAGCTTCAACGACGAAGGATTGCTATAAATAATCCAAGTTACGGACATACTATACGAAAGACAAAAGCGGTCATAACACTAACTATCAGCACATTGTATTTACCTGCTATTTACCAGCCAATGTAAAAGCCGTTACCGCGGTATGTAAAAGCCGTTACCCTATATTGTAACGCCCTTTACCCCATATTGTAAAGACCTTTACCGCCTATTGTAAAAGGAGTTTCCCCAGGGGTAAAGGGAGTTCCCCCAGAGGGTGAAGCGTGTTTCCCCACCGTCAAACCCTTTCTGAAGTAATGAAAAGGAGGGCGTTCCTTTGCATTTTCAATTAAATTCCATAGCTTTGTTCTTTGAAAACCTATATATAAAACCCTACGAATATGACCAAATTTGAAATAGAAGAGAAAATAGTCTCCATGCTCAAGACCGTATTTGACCCGGAAATACCGGTAAATGTATACGACCTGGGACTGATTTACAAAATAGACGTCTCCGACCAGGGAGAAGCCTCCATCGACATGACGCTGACTGCCCCCAACTGTCCGGCAGCCGACTTCATCATGGAAGATGTGCGCCAGAAGGTGGAATCCATCGACGGCGTAACCTCCGCCACCATCAATCTCGTTTTCGAACCCGAGTGGGACAAGGACATGATGAGCGAAGAAGCGAAACTGGAACTGGGATTCCTTTAAATCAGTTGAAAGTTCAAAGTTGAAAATGGAAAGTTGAAAATGAAGAATGTATATTTCCTCTCGGATGCTCACCTGGGCTCACGAGCCATCGAACACGGACGAACCCAAGAACGGAGGCTGGTCAACTTCTTGGACAGCATCAAGCACAAGGCATCGGCCGTATACCTGCTGGGAGATATGTTCGACTTCTGGTACGAATTCCGTACCGTAGTGCCCAAAGGATACACCCGCTTTCTGGGCAAGCTGTCCGAACTGACCGACCTGGGAGTAGAAGTCCACTTTTTCACGGGAAACCATGACCTTTGGTGCGGCGACTATCTGACCAAGGAGTGCGGCGTCATGATACACCGCGAACCGCTGACCACCGAAATCTTCGGAAAAGAGTTCTACCTTGCCCACGGTGACGGGCTAGGCGACCCGGACAAGAAGTTCAAGATGCTGCGCGCCATGTTCCGCAGCCGTACCCTACAGACGCTGTTCTCTGCCCTGCACCCCCGCTGGAGCATGGAGCTGGGACTGAACTGGGCCAAGCACAGCCGCTTGAAACGCATAGACGGGAAAGAACCCGCATACATGGGAGAAAACAACGAATACCTGGTGCTCTACACCAAGGAATACCTGAAAAGCCATCCCAACATCAACTACTTCATCTACGGTCACCGCCACATCGAACTGGACCTGATGCTGAGCAGTACCGCCCGCATCCTCATCCTCGGCGACTGGATAAACTACTTCTCGTACGCCGTCTTTGACGGCGAGAACCTCTTCCTTGAGAATTTTGTGGAGGGAGAGACGAAGCTATAACCCGCATTTCCAAACTGTTAACCATCATACCATTACCACCCATGAAACCTTTAAGACTGAAAAACATGATTGCCGGATGCCTGCTCGCAGCAGGAGCATTGCCGGTATGGGGACAATCCGGCGCCCCGACACTTGTCATCCGCATTGACGATCTCGGTGCCCTGCATTCCGTCAACGAAGCCTGCATCCAGACCTACCGCTCGGGTATTGCCCGCAGCGTGGAAGTGATGCCCGTAGCAGCCTGGTATCCGGAAGCCATCAAGATGCTGAGAGAAAATCCGGGACTGGACGTCGGCCTGCACCTCGTCATCACCAGCGAGTGGGAGAACGTGAAGTGGCGTCCGCTGACCCACTGCCCCAGCCTGACGGACGAGAACGGCTATTTCTACCCGATGATGTTCCCTAACCCCGCCTATCCGGGACAGTCCATCATGGAGCAGAAATGGGACATCAAGGAGATAGAGCAGGAGTTCCGCGCGCAGATAGAGACGACGCTGAAAAGCATTCCGCAACTCAGCCATCTGTCCGGACACATGCTCTCCACCGGTTTCAGCAAGGAAGTGAACGAGCTGGTGCAACGGCTCGCCAAAGAATACAACCTGCCGTCCATCGACCGCATGGACTCCTCCAAGGACTACCGGTTTACCTACATCGGGTACGACGGCCCCAAAAGAACCGCCGAAGAAAAGGAGGCCAGCTTCATCAAAGCATTGGAGAAGTTGCAACCGGGCCAGCGCTACCTTTTCTTAGACCACCCGGCACTGGACAACGATGAAATGAAAACCGTCTTCCACATCGGATATGAGGACGTGGCGCTGGACCGCCAGGGAGTGACCGACCTGCTGACAAGCCCCCGCGTCCGGAAAGCCATTGAGGACAAAGGCATAAAGCTGATTTCCATCAACCAACTGACCAAGGGCCTGCCCCGCGCCGCCGCTACTCCGAAGCTGGACAAGGCCATGAACAGATATCTGGATGCCGTAAAGAAAGCCGGACAAGACCTGCACAGTATCATGATTGTGCAACACGGCAATGTCATTGCCGAAGAATGGATGGGCGAAGGGAAAGAGGATGAGCCTCACATCCTGAACTCCGTCAGCAAGACATTCATCGCCACCGCCGTGGGACTTGCCGCCTCCGAAGGCAGGCTGAAGCTGACGGACAAGGTTATCTCCTTCTTCCCCGACAAGCTTCCGGCAACCGTCAGCGAAAATCTGGCAGCCATGACCGTACGCGACCTGCTGACCATGAACTGCGGGCACGACACCGACCCCACCGGAACGGTACGCAAAAAGGCGGACGCCGATTGGGTGCAGGAGTTCCTTGCCTTCCCCGTGGAGCACAAGCCCGGTACCTTCTACACCTACAACAGCCTGGGAACCTACATGCTCTCAGCCATCGTACAGAAAGTGACGGGCGAGAAAGTGGTGGATTATCTCTATCCCCGTCTGTTCCGCCCGCTTGGCATCGTCAACGCCCGGTGGCAGGAAAGCCCGCAAGGCATCAATACCGGAGGCTGGGGGTTGTACCTCAAAACGGAAGACCTTGCCAAGATGGGACAACTGTTCCTGCAGAAAGGAAACTGGAACGGACAGCAGATTCTGCCCGAAGAATGGGTAAAGGAGGCATCTGCCTGCCAAGTGCCCTCACTGCCCGCCGGCATGAAACCGGAGATGCTGAAGAAAGCGAAGATGAGCGCCAAGACAAGCGACTGGCTGCAGGGCTACGGCTACCAGATGTGGCGCTGCCGCCACAACGCCTACCGTGCCGATGGTGCCAACGGACAATACATACTGGTGTTGCCGGACAAGGATGCCGTCATTGCCGTCACCGCCAACATCCCCGACATGCAGGCAGAGCTGAATCTAATATGGAAGTACCTGCTGCCCGCGCTATAAAACGTTTATTCTTATAAACGATTACGAAAAAGTGAAGGTCACCGGAACTTTTTCCCGGCATGGTTGTAGTAACATCATAACATTAAAAACATTAGCGTCATGGATGATATGATTTACAGAAACGACCCGATTGCCGAAGAGAACATAGACCCGCACGGACGTCCGGCAACGGATGAATTCGAGGAATGGAGCGAAGAGGTCTCCGAACGGACAGATACCGGATACAAGGACCAGAAGGTAAAATCCGCCAGGGAACGGGAAAAACGTATCCGAGAGATGGATGAAATTATAAAGAAGGATCTTAAGGAATAAATTGACAGTCACCACTGATACACAGATTCTCACAGATTATCCCATTATACTTGATATCAGGGCTTCCAATCTGTGAGAATTCCGCATAATCTGTGGTGACTTTTTATTATTTGTATCCGCCAGCCTTGGCTATGCGTTTCGGGATTTCCGTGTTGTCCATCTTACCCACGAACAGCTTGGAGCCTGCACCTACTGCGAATACCGGCACATATCCGGCTGTATGGCCACCGCTGGTCCAGCCTACCATGGCAATCTGGCTCATTACCTTCTTGGCGGCAACGGCCAGGGGCTCAGTCTTGGCATAAAGACTTTCCTCAAACACTACATGCTTGTTTACGAATGATTCTTCGTAAGCATCACGCAGCATCTTCTCCTGCTCCCAGTTCACCGGCAGTTCTTTCCAGAAACCCATCTTTTCTGCCAGGAATTCCTTCATTTCCGGCCAGTTGATAACCTTGCGCATCTTGCGTAAGTCCGTGATGGAACGTGAAAGGATATCCTGAGACTGCTTCTGCTTGGCAAGGGCTTTCAGTTGAAGCTCGTACTTACCGGTACCCAGCCCCAGACCACCGGTTTCATGGTCGGCTGTTACCACAATCAGCGTTTCTTTGGGATGCTTCTTATAGAACTCGTAAGCCACCTTGATGGCGTTATCCATATCCACCACTTCCTCAAAAGCTGTGGCAGGGTCGTTTCCGTGGCAGGCCCAGTCAATCTTTCCACCTTCAACCATCAGGAAGAAACCCTTGTTACTACCTTTGGTCAGGAAAGAGATGGCGCTCTCGGTAATTTCGGCCAGCGTCAAGTCGCCTTCCTGGCGGTCGATGGCATAGGGCAGGCAAGAAGGCTCTGCACCTTCTTTCTGGATAAGAATCATCTTGTCTGCCTGGGCAGACTTCGACTTGTATTCGTCAAGGCCTCTTGCAACGGTATAGCCGGCTTCTTCAAAGATAGGGAAGATGCTCGGAGCCTCTTTCTTGTCGGCAGTAGTAGTCGGTTTCAAGAAACCACCGCCTGCATAGAAGTCGAAACCGGCTTTCGGCAGGTCGAGGGCTATCTCGTAATACATGCCACGGTCCGGCTGATGGGCATAGAATGCGGCGGGAGTAGCATGGTCCACGCTGACGCTGGTAGTTACCCCAACTTTCTTACCGGACTTTTTAGCTCTCTCGGCCACACTCTGGAGCACACTCTTATTATCGTCCATACCGATAGCGCCGTTGTAAGTCTTAACACCGGTAGCCAAGGCTGTTCCAGCAGCAGAAGAGTCAGTCACAGAGTTGGTAGCAGAGAAGGTAGTCGCCATGCTGGCAACCGGGAAAGAAGTGAACAGCAAAGGCTTTACACCGATGCGCCCTTCTTGTTCGGCCAGATACATCTCCGTACCGTTCACCTGGTTCACACCCATTCCATCACCGATGAAATAAAACACGTACTTCGCCTGCTGGGCATAGGCCATGCCGCTGGTCAGCAGTACAAAGAACAACACATACATTAATCGTTTCATAAGCAGTTCTTATTTAAAGTTATTCGGAAAATTGCCTTTATTGTTTTTAACCGAGTAACAAAGATAGCAATTTTAAAGGATTCGGAAAACATTTCGCCCCTACAAATACATTACATATTTGCAGGGGCGAAACCACATCCGGACTCCGGGAAGCCGGAACCGGGAGATATTACAGCGATATTACTTCTTCAGAATATCCATCGTGTCCGAAGCAATCATCAGCTCCTCGTCAGTGGGGATTACCACTACCTTCACCTGAGAATCTTCGGTAGAAATAACCATTTCTTCACCACGTACTTTGTTCTTCTCAGCATCCAGCTTTATACCCATGAATTCCAGGCCTTCGCATGCACCCCAGCGGGCACTTGCCTGATTCTCACCGACACCACCGGTAAATACTACGATATCCACACCACCCAAAGCAGCGGCATAGGCACCGATATATTTCTTGATACGGTAGAAGTACATTTCTTCAGCCAGGACAGCCTTCGGATTACCGGCAGCTACGGCATTTTCCAGGTCGCGCATGTCACTGGATTCACCGAAGATACCCAGCACACCACTCTTCTTGTTCAGGAGGTTGGATATACCGTTTACATCCAGACCTTCCTTTTCCATAATGAAGGAAACAGCACCGGCATCGATATCACCGCTGCGGGTACCCATCATCAGCCCCTCAAGCGGAGTCAGGCCCATGCTGGTATCCACGCACTTGCCGTCCTTAATGGCAGTAATGGAACCGCCGTTACCGATGTGGCAAGTGATAATCTTCTTTCCTGCCGGCTCTACACCCAGGAATTCGCAGACGCGCTGTGATACATAACGATGGGATGTCCCGTGGAAACCGTAACGGCGTACACCATACTTTTCATAAAGCTCATAAGGCACGGCATATAAATAGGCATGCTTCGGCATGGTCTGGTGGAAAGCCGTATCAAATACACCAATCTGCGGAACATCCGGCAGAATAGCAGATATTGCATTTACACCCTTCAGGTTAGCAGGATTGTGGAGCGGAGCCAGGTCGTTGCAGGCAGTGAAGGCGGCAAGCACTTCCGGCGTCAGTCGTACAGACTCGCTGAATTTTTCGCCTCCATGCACCATACGGTGGCCTACGGCATTGATTTCGTCCAAAGACTTGATGGCTCCATATTCAGAGTTTGTCAAGGTGTTCAGAATAAATTCCACACCTACAGTATGTTCGGGAATATTCTTTTCAAGAATCTTCTTCTCACCGCTGGGCAAGGTGAACTTCAGGAAAGAGTCTTTCAAACCAATTTTTTCAATACCACCCTGGGCGATAACTTCCTTCCGGTCCATATCAAACAATTTGTACTTGATGGACGAGCTACCGCAGTTCAATACTAAGATTTTCATATTATATATCAGATTTAGAAGTTATTCAGCGTTCTTTTTGGCTGCAATAGCCTGATTTGCAGTAATGGCAATCATGCGATAAACGTCCTCGATGGAGCAACCGCGTGAAAGGTCGTTCACCGGACGGGCAATACCTTGCAGGATAGGACCTACAGCATCGGCATGTCCCAGACGTTGTACCAGCTTATAGGAAATATTACCCACCTCAAGACTGGGAACAACCAGTACATTGGCATGTCCGGCAATGGAAGAACCCGGAGCCTTGCTTGCACCTACTTCCGGCACCAAAGCAGCATCGGCCTGCAACTCACCATCGATGGCAATGTCGGGAGCCATTTCCTTGGCAATCTTCAATGCCTCAACCACTTTATCCACCACTTCGTGCTTGGCAGAGCCCTTGGTAGAGAAGCTCAGCATGGCAACTTTCGGATCGAGACCGGCAACTGCCTGAGCTGTACGTGCCGTACATACGGCAATCTGTGCCAATTGTTCTGCATCGGGCACCGGAGTCACAGCCACGTCACCCATCACCAGGATGCCGTTCTTTCCATATTCAGGAGCATGCGTCAGCAGCAGCATGGCACCCGAAACGCAAGTGATGCCCGGAGCAGTCTTGATAATCTGCAAAGCAGGACGAAGTACATTGCCCGTAGTGTTGCGTGCACCTGCCAACTGGCCGTCAGCATCTCCATTCTTTATAATCAGACAGCCTAAATAAAGCGGGTCGACAACCAGCTTGCGAGCCTCTTCGATGGTCATGCCTTTCTTCTTACGAAGTTCGCAAAGCAACTGGGCATATTCTTCTTTCTTAGGATGATCTTCCGGGTCGATAATGGTAGCCTTATTGATGTTCCCCAATCCCCACTCTTTGGCACAAGCCTCTATCTCAGCAGGTTTTCCAAGGATAATCAAGTCGGCCACCCCATCAGTCAATATCTGATTGGCAGCTTTCAATGTACGTTCTTCCGTACCCTCGGGAAGAACAATTCGTTGGCGGTTTGCTTTGGCGCGCTCAACAATTTCATTAATTAATCTTTGCATGATATTTTAATTGTCTATTAAGAATCGGCAGTATGTGTTATTCACGCCGCAAAAGTACACAATTTTGCAATATCTACATTGCAAATGTCGGTCTTTTTACTGTTCAGTCCATAATTATTATATTATTTAACATTAGCTGTTCCCCGCATTCGTGTGTACGCGCACGTACCCCTCTGCAACAAACAATTACCCGTCCGGCAGGAATAACCTACCCGACTCTGCAAACGACATGAAAAAAATCAGGTTATAACGATAACAAGCAATACATAGAATACCTACCTTTGCAGCGTTTTCAACATATAACAATAGGTATTATAATAGTATGATTCGTCAATGCGCCATCCTTTTCGGATGCTTAGCTTTGGGTGAACTGATTGTTTTCCTTACAGGTATCAAGTTGCCTTCCAGCATCATCGGTATGTTGCTGCTCACCCTATTCTTGAAATTGGGTTGGATTAAACTGCACTGGGTGCAGGGTATGTCCGACTTCCTGGTTGCCAACCTGGGCTTTTTCTTTGTACCGCCCGGTGTAGCCCTCATGCTTTACTTCGATGTCATCGCCTCCGAGTTCTGGCCGATAGTAACCGCTTCCATAATCAGCACCCTGCTGGTGATTGTAGTCACCGGATGGGTTCACCAACTAACACGTAAAATCAAATGAACTTTTTAGAAAACGAATTTTTCCTATTGGCTGTCACCTTCGGGATTTTCTTTCTAGCCAAACTCCTGCAGAAAAAGACCGGCATCATGTTGCTGAACCCCATCCTGCTGACAATCGCCATCCTCATTGTCTTCCTGAAGATGACACATATCAGTTATGAGACCTACAATGAAGGAGGACATCTGATAGAATTCTGGCTAAAGCCCGCTGTTGTAGCTCTGGGCGTCCCCCTATACCTCCAATTGGAAACGATTAAGAAACAACTGCTCCCCATCATGCTGTCACAACTTGCCGGCTGCATTGTGGGAGTTATCTCTGTCGTGCTGATAGCTAAATTGATGGGGGCTTCCGACGAGATAATCTACTCCCTGGCACCCAAGTCGGTCACTACGCCGATAGCCATGGAAGTAACCAAGTCGCTGGGCGGCATTCCCTCACTTACCGCCGCCGTAGTGGTCTGCGTAGGCTTACTGGGAGGAATACTGGGCTTCAAGACCATGAAACTGACCCACATCGGCAGTCCTATGGCACAAGGCCTTTCCTTGGGAGCCGCCGCCCACGCGGTAGGAACTTCCACTGCCATGGACATCAGCCGCAAATACGGCGCATTCGCCAGCCTCGGCCTGACCCTGAACGGTATCTTCACAGCATTGCTGACCCCAACTATCCTGCGATTATTAGGGCTACTCTAACAAAATCTTCTTATTTTTGTTATCTATAATCATAACCAACTAAAAACAACGTATGATTTCATTTAAAGATATCGAATTACAAGACAAAAAACTGATTACCTCCTATACACAGAACAGTCCGCGACGGAATTGCGACCTCTCTTTCTCCAACCTATGCAGCTGGCGTTTTCTATACAATACAAAGTTTGCCATCATGGACGGCTTCCTCCTATTGAAATTCTGGGCAAGCGACGAACTGGTGTACATGATGCCGATAGGCAACGGAGATTTGACAAAAGTACTGGACGCACTGGTCGAAGACGCACACCGGGAAGGAGAACCTTTCTGCCTGCTGGGAATATGTTCGGGCATGTGCTCGGAACTGGAAGCCTTCATGCCCGGAAAATTCCAGTTCACAGCAGACCGGGATTATGCCGATTACCTCTATCTGCGTACAGAGCTCGCTACGCTTGCCGGAAAGAAATTCCAGTCCAAACGGAATCATGTCAACAAATTTAAACGCACCTATAATTACGAATATACTCCCATCACTCCCGACCGCATCCAGGAATGTCTGGACCTGGAAGCTGAATGGTGTAAGGCCAACAACTGCGACCAGCATGAAGGAACGGGCAACGAACGTCGCGCACTGGTCTACGCCCTCCACAATTTTGAAGAACTGGGACTGACCGGAGGCATCCTGCATGTAGACGGCAAAATTGCCGCCTTCACTTTCGGAATGCCCATCAACCAAGATACCTTCGGGGTACATGTGGAAAAGGCCGATACCAGCATAGACGGAGCATACGCAATGATTAACTATGAATTTGCCAACCACATCCCCGAACAATATGTCTACCTCAACCGTGAAGAGGATTTGGGTATTGAAGGATTGCGCAAGGCCAAACTTTCGTACCAGCCTGCCATTATTCTGGAAAAATACGTGGCATGTCTGAAAGACGAGCCGGTGGAAGCGATTAAGTGGTGAGAGTAAGGATTAAGGATTAAAAGAATAAGGGATTGATGATGCGGGAAAAGGTAAAGAAGCTATGGAAGCTCTGTTTCAATGATAGTGAGGAATTTACTGAATTATATTTTCGGCTCCGCTACAACAATGATATCAATATTGCCATCCAAAGCGGCGAAGAAGTGATTGCCTCCCTACAAATGTTGCCTTATCCTATGACGTTCGAAGGAGAAGATATTCATACAGCCTATATATCCGGCGCCTGCACACACCCTGATTACCGTAACCAGGGCGTAATGCACGAGCTGTTATCACAAGCCTTTGCACGGATGCTACACAATAATGTCGCCTTATCCACCCTAATACCGGCAGAACCGTGGCTGTTCGACTACTATGGCCGTAGCGGTTATGCCCCCGTATTCCGCTATGCCGAAGAGACCTTTATCGCTTCCGGTACACCGACAGCCGATACGGGCCTTACTTTGGAAATGTCTGCCGAATATACTGAAAAAAGATATGAATATCTCGACCGGAAATTGCGGGAGCGCCCTTGCTGCATCCAGCATACGGAAGAGGATTTCCAGGTTATCATTGCCGATTTACAACTGGGACAGGGCTTCGTTTGCACATTGAGCAATGGGGAGGAAATCACGGCTTTGGCCATTACCTATCCGATAGGGAAAGCCAACTGGCGCATTGGAGAAATCGTGTCGGATACTCCCGCAACAAAAACTTTACTGCTTCAACATATCTGCCAAAGCCTGAATCTCCCGTCCATCCGGGTTCTCACTCTTCCCGCTACCGGTGAAAGCCAACTTTTGGGCATGGCACGCATCATCAATGCCAAAACCATGCTGCAACTCTATGCTACGGTCCATCCGGAACTGGAACTCAGCATTCATCTTACTGATGAGCAAGTCAGTGCCAATAACGGTTACTACTACCTCAACAATGGTAAATGTATGAATAGTGCCAAGCGTCTGCCAGGCAGCCACTTGGCACTTACAATCGGTGAACTCACCGAAAAAATATTTGCAACATCAAGCCCATATATGAGCTTGATGTTGAACTAGCATTACAATCCGCTGAAGTCGACTCCCTCAAATACCAACGAAGGAATCTGCCATGAGCGGTTTGGTTGAGGGTCATTGCCCACAGCAACCAAGGAATTCCACAAAGCAACCATGTTACCCGTCACATTCATTTCGTTGACAGGCTGTGTCAGCTTACCGTCTTCAATAAGAAACCCCTCTATACCATAAGAGAAGTCACCGGTACTGCTATTGCTGTTACCGCCATTGAAGCCCGTAACCAAAATGCCTTGTTTAACATCTGCCACCAACCCGTTCAGGTCTTTATCACCCGGTGCCAGAATCAGGCGTGAAGGCGTACTGATAGTAGGAGCCATATTCATCTTCTTACCATTGTAGGTATCGATGAAATAAGTTTTCAGCACACCCTTATCAAAGACAGTGCGGGGTTCAGTAGCCACACCCTCATTATCGAAGTAGCGCGAACCGTTTGCACCGATGACATGCGGCTCGTCACGCAACGTGAAGAGGTCCGAAGCCACCTTCGCATCCAGCTTGTCCATCAAGAAGGAATTCTTTTGTTGCAGAGCACTGCCATACAATGCACTTAGCATCGGGCTGAGCAGATTTCCCACATTCATAGGGTCAACCACCATTGTATATTTACCCGACTTTGCTTTCTTCTGTCCCAGCTTGCGCAATACGCGTTCCAATGCCTTGGCACCGATTCCCGTCTTCGTCAATTTATCATAGAACAGAGCCGAGTCGTACCAGTAATCCTGAGGACGCGCTTCACCTTCTCCCTTAATGGATACACTGGCTGAGACAGAGAACCAGGTACTCTTCGACTCGCCTTCAAATCCGTTGCTTATCAAACGATAGGAAGAACCCTCACCATCACTATAAGAAGAATCAACCGAAATGATACGCTCATCCTTGCCCAATACCTCCTCTGCAGCAGCACGGGCAATCGCCACTTTATCATCCGGGTTGACTTCATAGAGTTTCTTATCAAAAAGCTGCAAGTCAGGCTTGCCTCCTTTATAGTAGCGTGCAGGGTCGGCCAGCATACGCGACTCATCCACCGCCAGATAGCGGGTAGACTCTATACCATTCGTGATAAGAGTTTCCAATTCTTTCTTATCCAGCCGATTGGTGGAAAAAGAGCCGAAACGTCCGTCCACATAAAGATTCAATCCCAAACCATTCTCCGTAGACTGCTGCAAACGGTCCATTTTGCCGTCACGCAGTTCAAAAGAAGAATTAGAATTTGTATATAGCACCAGTTTGGCTGCCTGGCAACCGTTCTTCAAGGCATATTCCATTGCCCATTGTGCCAATTTCTTATTGTCGTCTGTAATCATGTCTTTAATTGATAGTTGATAATTAACTTTCTCCTCCTACAGTCAGCTTGCTGACTAGTGCCGATGGCATACCGCAGGTAACGGGACAAGACTGACCGTCTTTACCACAAGTCCAAGTACCGTTGTCAATCTTATCGTTATTTGCCACCATCGTGATGTCAGCCAATGCTTTCGGACCATTACCGATGATATTTATATCCTTGACGGGCTGCGTCAGCTTGCCATCCTCAATCAAGTAACCCGACTTCACAAAGAAGGTAAAGTCTCCGGCACCGATTTGCACCTGGCCATTGGTAAACTGGTCACAATAGATACCTTTCTTCACGGTGGAGATAATGTCCGCTTCCTTCATATTGCCGGCTTCCATATAAGTGGCACGCATACGGGGGATAGGAGTATTACGGAAAGTATCGCGACGTCCGTTTCCAGTAGGATCCACCCCATAATGCTTGGCACTGATGCGGTCGTGCAGATAACTGGTCAGGATACCTTCCTTCACGATATAGGTTTTCTGACCTTCCACACCCTCATCGTCGAAATTCACGGCTCCACGATTGAAGGCGATGGTACCGTCATCCACCACGTTGATATGCTCATCGCACACCTTCTTTCCCAAAAGGTCGCAGAAAATGGAAGTACGTTTACGGTTGAAGTCAGCCTCAAAAGCATGTCCTATGGCTTCGTGCAACAAGATACCCGAACCGCCAGCCCCCATCACGACGGGCATTTCGCCACCTTTGGGTTTCACAGCCTTGAACAAGATAGCAGTCTTATCCACCGCCTCACGTGCAATAATATCCACGATGTCATCCGTCATGAATTCAAAACCCTTGCGGTAAGAACGACCGGCATAACCGTTCTCCATCTTTCCATTCTCTTCCATGATGCAGACTGCCATAAAAGAAACCATCGGACGGTAGTCGTAGTAGCTCACGCCCTCGGAATTACAGAACAGCACGTGCGATGTACTGTCAGAAAGAGAAGCCTGCACCTTACGTACACGATTGTCCAAAGAGAAAATCTTTTCGTTCAGCTTTTCTAAATAAGGTATTTTTGCCTTGACACTCACGTCCTCCCAAGGTTCAGTGACGGCATAGCGGCTTTTGGCAATTGTCTTTTCCGTCAGTCCTACAGATTTTCCGGCCTTGCCCGAAGAGGCGATACGGGCAGCAGTACGTGCAGCACGCAGCATTTCTTCCATAGTTACCCCTTCCACATAAGCATAACCCGTCTGGTCGCCTGCCAATACGCGTACGCCCATACCGAAGTCAATGTTAGCTCCACAGTTGTTTACTTTGCCGTCCATCAGAACCACACTGTTGTTGAATGTGTGTTCAAAATAAAGGTCAGCATAATCGCCGCCTTTTTCCAGAGCGGCAGCCATCACTTTCTTCAAGTCAGCCTCCGTCACACCGAAGTGAACCATTGCCGAAGCTACGGCAGACTGATTATCTGCTCCTCCTAAAGCTCCGCGTACTGACGCAGGCATAGCCAACGAGGGTACTGCCAGCGAACCTAACATCGCCAGACTTCCCGTCCGCAAGAAATTTCGTCTATCCATCCTTTTCAGTTATTAGTTATAAGATATTGTTTTTTATATCATAGTTATATGACGTAAAAATAGGAGATTTTGTCACACCTCAGCTTTCCTTTGTTAACAAACTTTCCAATTCCTCTGCATTCAGACGCAGATAGAATTGTCCTTTGTAAGCCACTGAAATGCCTCCGGTCTCCTCCGATACAATGATGGCATGCGCATCAGACACCTGGGAAATCCCCATGGCAGCACGATGCCTCAGCCCCAGTTCCTTAGGAATGTCCAGATTATGGGAAACAGGCAGGATACATCCCGCCGCTTTGATACGTTTCTTACTGATAACCATCGCTCCATCGTGCAACGGACTGTTCTTAAAGAAAATATTCTCAATCAGACGCTGGTTTATATCGGCATTGATAATCTCTCCCGTACGCACCACATCATCCAAAGGCAGATTATGTTCAATGACAATCAGGGCACCAACCTTCTGCTTCCCCATACTGATACATGCCATTACCACCGGCATGATGTCGTCATGTTCCAGCTTCTCTTTCTTGTTACCGGTGAAGAAGCGCACCAGCGCACTGGCATGCTGATGCGAGCCGAGTGTCAGCAAGAAGCGCCGTATCTCGTCCTGAAACAAAATGATAAGCGCCAGCACGCCTACACTGACCAGCTTGTCGAAGATAGAACCGAGCAATTTCATCTCCAGCACCTGCGATACCACCAGCCATATCAAGATAAACACCAGGATACCCGTAAACACATTTATAGAACCGGAGGCTTTCATCAGCTTATACGTATAGTACAGCAAAAAAGCCACTAACAGAATATCTATAAAATCTTTTATTCCAAATTCAAAAAACACGATATCGAATGATTAGGGGTTAGGGACTAGGAATTATTTCGCATAGCTTGCACAATCCGTACGGTTTCCACGGCTTCTTTCACGTCGTGTACGCGGAGAATGTCAGCACCTTTCAGCAGACAGATGGTATCGAGCACCGTAGTACCATTCAGCGCCTCCTGAGGAGTAATGTCCAACAAGCGGTATATCATCGATTTACGTGAAACACCTACCAATAAAGGCAACTCAAAAATACGGAAATCTTCCAGATGGGACAGCAATTCATAATTATGCTCTATTGTCTTTCCAAAGCCGAAACCGGGGTCCAGAATGATGTCTTTCACACCTAAGTCACGCAATTGCTGCACCTTGCGTGCAAAATACAAGAGAACCTCTTCCAGAAGATTGTCGTAATGAGGATGCTGCTGCATACTTTGCGGAGTGCCTTGCATGTGCATCATAATATAAGGCACATTCAACGCCGCAACGGTATGGAACATATCCGCATCCATCTCACCGGCCGCAATATCGTTGATGATGGCAACCCCATACTCCTCCACACACATTCTTGCCACATCCGCCCTGAAAGTGTCTACCGACACCACAGCATCCGGCTGTATCTCAAAAAGTATTTTCAGCCCCATACGCAGCCGTTCCATCTCCTCCCGGGCAGAGACATTGTCGGCATTGGGACGGGAAGAGTAAGCGCCTATATCAATAATGGCCGCTCCCTCCGAAACTATCTGTTTCACCCGGCGTACTATTTCCGCCTCTGTCTGTGTACGGCTACCGGCATAAAAGGAATCTGGAGTAACGTTCAGTATGCCCATGACACGGGGTTGAGAAAGGTCAAGCAGCGAACCGTTGACATTTATATATCGGGCAGTTGTAATTTCCATAGGCAGTCTGTTCTATATAGTACCTGCAAATGTAAACAAAAAAGTGGTTTCAAAATACATAAACTCATAAAACTGATAAGTTTTTTGCTTGTACCCGGGAAGGGAGAGGATTAAAACTATATCTTTGCACGATGGTTTACCACAGATTACACAGATTCACACAGATTGATTTAATTATAAAGTCATGAATATAACAGCTATACATCAGATATTCCTAACATGTACCAGTGTCACTACTGACAGCCGTAACTGCCCCCAAGGTTCTTTATTCATTGCACTGAAAGGCGAGTCGTTCAACGGAAATGCCTTTGCCGCCCGGGCGCTGGAAAGCGGAAGTGCTTATGCCATAGTAGATGAAGAAGCCTATGCCCCCGCAGGCGATACACGATACATCGTGGTGGAAAACAGCTTGAAAACCTTGCAACAACTTGCCAATTACCACCGTCGGCAGATGCGTACACCCATCATCGGCATTACGGGTACAAACGGAAAGACCACTACCAAGGAACTGATGTCCACCGTACTTTCGCAAACTCACAACGTGCTCTATACCTTGGGAAATTTGAACAATCACATCGGTGTTCCTCTCACCTTACTCCGCCTGCGCCCTGAACACGAACTTGCCGTAGTGGAAATGGGCGCCAGCCACCCGGGAGACATCAAGGAGCTGGTAGAGATAGCCGAACCTGACTACGGAATCATTACCAACGTAGGAAAAGCCCATCTGGAGGGATTCGGCTCTTTTGAAGGAGTCATCAAGACCAAAGGAGAGATGTACGACTATCTGCGGACGCGGAAAGAAGCTACCATCTTCATCCATAACGACAACCCCTACTTGAAAAAGATAGCCTACGGACTCCACCAGATTGCCTACGGCAGCGAGGACGAGCTGTACATCAACGGACACGTCACCGGCAATTCTCCTTACCTCACCTTCGAGTGGAAAACGGGAAACGAAAGCAAATATCACGAAGTACAAACCCAACTTATCGGTGAATATAACTTCCCCAATGCTCTGGCAGCTGTCACCATCGGACATTTTTTTGGTGTGGAACCGGAGCAAATAGATAAAGCACTGGCCGGATATACCCCACAAAACAACCGTTCACAACTGAAAAAAACAGCGGACAACACACTGATTATCGATGCCTATAATGCCAATCCCACAAGCATGATGGCTTCCATCAGTAACTTCCGGAACATGCAGGCCAAAAACAAAATGCTGATATTGGGAGATATGCGGGAATTGGGTAAAGACAGTGCCGACGAGCACCAGAAGATTGCAGACTATCTGGAAGAATGCGGATTCAAGGACGTAGCTCTTGTTGGGAAATTGTTTGCCGCCACACGCCACTCTTATCAGAGTTATCCCGATGTAACCGCACTCATCGCAGAGCTGCAAAGAGAGAAACCTTGTGGGAAAACAATTCTGATAAAAGGGTCGAACGGCATCAAGCTAAGTTCCGTAGTTGAATACTTATAATCCTATTTCATCCTTGGCCTTAAAATGAAATAGCCGACCATTGATGCAAGCACCGCTCCCGTGGTATTGGCCGCAAAATCCAGCCAGTCTCCGCCGCGGTATGTCGTGCAGTATTCTTGCAGCAACTCCACCATTCCGCTGAACAAAACGGGACAGACAAACGCCCCTGCCCATGCATGCCATAAAGGGGCGTTGTCTCTCCGGTGAGCGCGAAGAAACTCCAGCCACAGCATTCCCGACATGCCGAAATACATACAGATATGCACCACCTTGTCTATATTGGGAATCTTGCTTATTTCTGTAGAAGGCGGTTTAAAGAATGAAAGATAAATCACCGTCAGAATAATAAAAAGCGACACCGGATATTTCTTAATATAATATAGCATATACCAAATAATCAACGAACTGTGCGCAAAAGTACAGAACATTTTCTATATTTGCATGTTTTAGGTGGTATTAATAACGAATTGAAAGAAAAATCTACGTTTTATGACAAAAAGTGACAGAGCCAACTTCGGAAGCAAATTAGGTGTCATACTTGCCTCGGCAGGCTCCGCAGTCGGTTTAGGTAACATCTGGCGTTTCCCGTTTGAGACCGGGAATCACGGAGGTGCAGCATTTATCCTTGTATACCTGGTTTGCGTGCTCATTCTCGGCATCCCCATCATGATTGCAGAATTCCTCATCGGCAGGCGCTCGCGTGCCAATACGGCAAGGGCTTATCAAAAATTAGCACCCGGCACGCATTGGCGCTGGGTAGGACGTATGGGCGTACTGGCAGGATTCCTTATTCTGGGATATTACTCCGTTGTGGCAGGATGGACACTTGAGTTTATCGGGGAAGCAGCCACAAATAGTTTTGCCGGGAAATCGGCAGCCGATTTCATCGCATCCTTCAACAGCTTTGTCAGCAACCCCTGGCGTCCGGTCATCTGGCTGGTGCTGTTCCTGCTGGCCACCCATCTCATTATTGTCAAAGGAGTGGAAAAAGGTATTGAAAAATCAGCCAAAATCATGATGCCGATGCTGTTTGTCCTATTGATAATCCTTGCCATCTGCTCTATATCTCTGCCCGGAGCAGGAGCAGGTATTGAATTCCTGCTGAAACCGGACTTCAGCAAAGTGGACGGCAATGTGTTCCTTGGAGCTATGGGCCAGGCATTCTTCTCCTTGAGCTTGGGGATGGGATGTCTCTGTACATATGCCTCCTATTTCCGCAATGATACGAACCTGCCCAAAACGGCACTCAACGTGGCCGCCATCGACACTATGGTAGCTATTTTGGCAGGATTCATCATTTTCCCTGCCGCCTTCTCTGTGGGTATCAAACCGGATGCGGGTCCCAGCCTGCTATTCATCACCCTACCGAATGTCTTTCAGCAAGCGTTCGGCAATATTCCCTGGCTGGCGATACTGCTGTCTCTGATGTTCTATATCCTACTGGCATTGGCAGCACTTACTTCCACCATTTCCCTGCACGAAGTGGTAACCGCCTATCTGCATGAAGAGTTCAAGTTCTCACGCAGCAAAGCAGCCAGATATGTGACAACAGGTTGTATTTTCTTAGGAGTATTCTGCTCACTGTCTCTCGGTATCGGCAAGAGCTATACCGTATTCGGGTTAAACCTATTCGATTTGTTCGATTTTGTAACGGCCAAGCTAATGTTACCGTTAGGCGGTTTGTTCATTTCCATCTTCATAGGCTGGTATCTGGACAAGAAAATCGTATGGGAAGAAGTCAGCAACAACGGCACTCTGAAAGTATCCGTCTACAAGCTATTGATATTCATCCTGAAATACATTGCTCCTATAGGAATTGCACTGATTTTTATCAATGAACTGGGTTTTCTGAAATAGGCCATCATGCAGAACCCCTTCAAAGAATTCCTTTATTTCTCCCAGGGAGAAAGGCGCGGAATACTGGTTTTGATTACCGGCATCATTCTCGTCTTTCTCTCCGGGTATATTTATATATACCAAAGAGAACACCGCCCTCTCTCCGATGAAGCAATCCGGCGGCAGGCCACTGCCATGGCAGAATACGAATCGTTCATCGCATCCATACAAGAAAAGGAACAAAAATGGGACAACAGACTTAATTCTTCCTCTCCAAAACAACCGACAACCGTCTCCCTGGTCCGTTTCAATCCCAATACTGCCGACGCCGTTACTTTTTGCCGACTGGGACTGCCCGGATGGATGGCGCGGAACATACTCCGCTACCGTAGTAAAGGAGGGAAGTTCCATAAGGCAGAAAATTTCCGGAAAATATATGGAATGACAGAAAAACAATATCAGACACTCCTGCCCTATATCCACATCACTCCGGAAGACACAGAGACAAGAACCGTCCAGTTGTACAACTCTCCTTCGAGTAATAATAGCGCTGCTACTTCCCGAATTGCACCGGAAAAATATCCGGCTGGAATCCTTGTCGACCTAAACCGCACCGACACCACAGAGCTGAAGAAAATACCAGGCATCGGTAGCGGCATTGCCCGTCTAATCATCGGTTACCGGCAACGCTTGGGAGGGTTCTACGACATCACGCAACTACAAGAAATCCATTTGGACACCAGCCAATTGCAGTCTTGGTTTTCCATCGACACCCGAGCCATCCGCCTCATCAACCTGAACCATAGTAGCATAGAGAGGCTGCGCAACCATCCTTACATCAACTTCTACCAGGCAAAGGCCTTTGTAGAATACCGAAAGAAGAAAGGCGACCTTCATAGCCTGAAACCTTTTGCACTTTACGAGGAATTCTCCGATACCGACTTAGAGAGAATCAGCCACTACATCTGCTTTGAATAACATGCCACTCTCTCAACGAGGCAAACCACCATATCGAACTTGGAAAAACCGCACTGACAGGCTCAGACCATTTTATTGATTTCCCCGTCTATCAGATGTATCGTCCGGTCGGTGAGCTGCGCCAGTCCTTCATCATGGGTTACGATAACAAACGTTTGTCCGAAACGGTTACGTAAATCAAAAAAGAGCTGGTGCAGTTCTTCCTTATTATGGGTATCCAAACTGCCGGAAGGTTCATCTGCCAGCACCACTGCCGGATGATTAATGAGAGCACGGGCCACCGCCACACGCTGCTTCTCACCTCCCGACAACTCATTCGGTTTGTGGGAGGCACGTTCGGCAAGCCTCATGAATTCAAGAATTTCCGTAGCTGCTTCCTTGGCTTCCTGCTGTCCTTTTCCGGCAATAAAGGCCGGTATCATTACATTCTCCAAAGCCGTAAACTCCGGCAGAAGTTGGTGGAACTGGAACACAAAGCCGATATGCCGGTTGCGGAATGCGGAAAGTTCCCTCTCCCTCATACGGTTGACTTGTGTACCGTCAATAACCACCGAACCGTCATCCGGCATGTCCAACGTACCCATGATTTGCAGCAAGGTAGTTTTACCCGCTCCACTAGGGCCTACAATGCTGACAATCTCCCCTTTCTCTATCTCCAGGTCAATACCCCGTAACACTTGCAGGTTACCGAAACTCTTGGTTATATTCTCTAAATGGATCACTAGGCTATTTACAATTTGACAATTTACTATTTACTATTTGATAGTTTTCTTTCAAGTGCTATTACTATAGTCTTTTAATTACATATTCGGCCAAATAGCAGCCAAAAACTGCAGGCATGTAGCTCACTGTTCCACAGGTGGACTTCTTGTTCATCTCGTCGTCCGTCAGCAAAACGGCATTCGGGTCAGCCTGTTCAGTGCTGAAAACAACTGGAAGTTTCCGCTTTATGCCCATTTTTTGCAGACGCTTACGCACAGCCTTGCTCAATCCACAATGATAGGTATCCCATATATCGGCAAAGCGCACTTGCGAAATGTCACTCTTTGCTCCCGCCCCCATGCTGGACACAATCTTGATATGCCGCCTCATGGTTTCCACTATCAAGTGACATTTTGGAGCAAGCGTATCAATGGCATCCACCACAAAGTCATAAGCCGCAGCATCCAGCAGTTCCGGTATGTTCTCATCTTTCAGGAATACGGGCAACACTCTCAATTCCAGAGCCGGATTAATGTCCCTAAAACGTGATGCCAATATCTCCGCCTTCTTCTGCCCCAGGGTAGAATGCAGAGCCGGCAACTGACGGTTTATGTTCGTTGGCTGCACGGTATCGGCATCGACAATCGTCATCCGCCCCACTCCGGCACGGCATAGCATCTCGGCCGCATAAGCACCTACACCACCCAGTCCTACGACAAGTACATGCGCCTTGCATAGCCGTTCCATCTTTTCATCTCCCAGCAGGAGTTGTGTTCGCTGTTTCCAATCTTCCATTTTAGCTTTTCTTAAACCACTTATAGAACCATTTGCCTACCTTCTCGTAATGCTGCGACTCATTGTTGCCACGCGGATTTGAGAAGGATACCGCATCCTGCGGTTCACCCAGTTGGTCTGGATACAACACAATCAGACTATTGTTTGCAAAATATTTACTGATTTGTGCCGGCAACTTCTCGAAGGAGCTGTCATAGGAGATGGAGCCCCGACGAGCGCTGATAATCACTAACAGATGGTCAAAGTTCACTTGTCCGGTCAATATCAGTAAATCCCCCCAATCGTCCAGGCGGGAAAAGTCTGTCAATGTCTGTCCATATTTGGCTTTCACCAGCCCTTGAAGATGGGCGGTAGTCTCTTCATTGGCATAAAAATGCACCCGACAGCCCAAAGTACTCCCCAACCGGCAGAAATGTTCCACCCACTTCAGGAATCCCGCCTCATACTCGGCTTTCGGAGGTACCGCCACAATCACCCGCCTAATTGTGTTAATGGGCATCAGGAACTTGGAAACCATCACCTCGCGATGCAAGCCCTTCAGCAGATTCTCCGTCAGCATACCGAAGAATGAATCCACAATATTGACTTTACGGTGCAGACCTATAATGACATCCGTTACCGCATATTCTTTTGCTGTATGGATAATGCCCGAAGCGATATTCAAGTCGTAACGCGTGATTTGCCTCAACGGCACATCTGCCGAGGCCGTTATCATGGCAGCCTTTTCTAGATAGCGTTTCCCACGCAATTCGGCACTTTCAGAACTGCTATCGTCGTTGATGACATTCAGTGCCAACAGATTATCCCGTTGCTTCGGGTCGCGTATCACCAAAGAAAGATTTATCAAGTCTTCAATCGTATCGGGGTTGGCTATCGGAATCAATATCTTCTCCGCTTCCACGGAGCGGTTTTCTTCCAGATGCGCCTCCTCCATGGCAATCTTCCGTGCGGCACGCTCCGTAATGAACGAGCTCACAATGCAAGTTACAAGAATCAGCAGGACGGTACCATTCAAAACATCATCGTTCAGCAAGCGTTCCCCATTGGGCAGAATGATGTTGTACCCCACCAACACAGCCGCCAGCGTTGCCGCTGCTTGTGCATTGCTCAATCCGTACATCAGCTCCCGTTCAATCCCTCCCATCTTATATATTTTCTGCGTCAGCCAGCAGGCAATCCATTTACCTGCCAATGCCACCACAATCATTACAGCCGCTACTTTCAGGGCATCGCCATGACCGAAAATCACATGCACATCAATCAGCATACCCACACCTATCAGGAAATAGGGAATAAACAAGGCGTTGCCCACAAACTCCAGATGGTTCATCAGCGGAGAGACATGCGGAATCAGCCGGTTCAAAACCAAACCTGCAAGGAAAGCACCCAGGATACCTTCCATCCCCACAAACTCCATCAATCCGGCTCCGAGGAAAACCATGGCAAGCACGAATATGAACTGCATCACGTTGTCATCGTACCTCCGGAAGAACCAACGACCTATGCGTGGAAACAGATATACAATCAAAATACCCAGGAAGATAACCTTTATGACAAGCCATACCCAAAAGAAGCCGTCCGACTCCCCCTTGAACATACCACCCACAACGGCCAGAACCAGCAAAGTGAGTGTATCCGTAACCGCCGTCCCCCCCACTGCAATACTCACACTGCGATGCCGCGACACACCGTAACGAATCACGATGGGATAGGCCACCAGCGTATGTGACGCATACATACTTGCCAGTAGGACAGAGGTCAGCACCCCGTACTTCAACAAAGCTATATTCGTTACCAAGCCTATGCCTATGGGCACAATAAAAGCCAAGAGCCCCAGAACAAGCGCTTTGCCCCGGTTCTGTTTGAAGTCTCCCATATTCATTTCCAGACCGGCAAGGAACATGATGTAATACAAGCCTACTTTGCCGAAAAGCTCAAAACTGCTGTCACGCACCAAAATATTGAAACCATGCTCCCCAATGACAAGCCCCGCCAGTATCATTCCGATAATGTGCGGAATACGAAGCTTATTCAACAATATAGGAGCAAACAATATAATGAGGAGTACAAGGAGGAATATCCATGTAGGGTCGGTGATGGGAAGTTTCAAGCTGAAGTCAAACCAATCCATAGGCTATAAGTTTTAGGTTTTGAATGCAAAATAACGAAAAACTTTTCACTTTATGCGGTGTTATACAGCATTTTGTTATAAATTTGCGACCAATTCTATCTTTTTAGAGATAGTATTTCACTTTTTTATAAACTTAATTTAAAACAAAAGAAAAATGAAAGTAGCTATTGTTGGAGCAAGCGGAGCCGTGGGACAAGAGTTCCTGCGAGTGCTCGATGAAAGAAATTTCCCGTTGGACGAGTTAGTATTGTTCGGTTCTAAACGCAGTGCCGGAACCAAATATACCTTCCGCGGTAAACAGATCGAGGTGAAACTCTTGCAACACAATGATGACTTTAAAGGGGTTGATATCGCTTTCACTTCCGCAGGCGCAGGCACCTCCAAAGAATTTGCCGAAACCATTACCAAGTACGGAGCAGTGATGATTGACAATTCCAGCGCTTTTCGTATGGACGACAATGTACCTTTGGTAGTGCCCGAAGTGAATGCCGCCGACGCCAAAGAACGTCCTCTCGGTATCATCGCCAACCCCAACTGTACTACTATCCAAATGGTAGTGGCACTGAAAGCCATCGAACAGCTTTCCCATATAAAGACCGTACACGTTTCTACCTATCAGGCTGCCAGTGGTGCCGGCGCCGCTGCCATGGATGAGTTATACGAGCAGTACCGCCAGGTATTGGCAGGCGAACCCGTAACCGTTGAAAAATTCGCTTACCAGCTGGCATTCAACCTCATTCCGCAAATCGACGTATTCACCGAAAACGGCTATACCAAAGAGGAGATGAAGATGTTCAACGAGACCCGTAAGATTATGCACTCTGACGTAAAGGTCAGTGCTACTTGCGTACGTGTTCCCGCTCTCCGCTCCCACTCCGAAAGTATCTGGGTAGAGACCGAGCGCCCCGTCTCCATAGAAGAAGCCCGCGAAGCATTTGCCAACGGCGAAGGCTTGGTTCTGATGGACAATCCGGCAGAAAAGGAATACCCCATGCCGTTGTTCCTCGCCGGCAAAGACCCGGTTTACGTAGGCCGTATCCGCAAGGACCTCAGCAACGAAAACGGATTGACGTTCTGGATTGTGGGCGACCAGATTAAGAAAGGCGCTGCACTGAATGCGGTGCAGATTGCAGAATACCTGATTAAGGAAAAAGCATTCTAAAAAGGGTGAGAGACTGACTTCATTTTGAAGTCAGTCTCTCACCCTTTTTAGAACTTGCATTTTTATCACCTTTTATAAGGGTAAGTTCGCTAATTCATATGAACAAATTTTGCTATAAGTAATTCAAAAAAAACATTTTAAGTCAAAATACTATTTGTTATTCATATATTTCATGACAAAATCAAAAAGACAATAACACCTCACTTAGGAACAATATCAACTATATCTTTACGATTACGATTCCAAGAGAAGCTACCATCAGAACGTTCCAAATACAAATTAGTATCAAGATACATTCCATTATAACTACCTCCCCATCCCCAGTTCATATAAAAATAAGTACGGATATCAAAATCAGTTGTATAAGAATCTGAAATAAGAAAAACGAATGTCCCTCCAGGATGGAACTCCTCTGGCATTGTTAATAGTTCATATTCTGTATAATGATCAATGTCATGATATCCACATGCAACCCACGCATGCCCCACCTTACCATCATCTGTAAAGCCTTGCATAATTACCGGCTGCTTTTTTCTCAAGTTGCCGATAGTTCTTGCTGCCGAATGATTTACAACTTGAGCTGTCGTCGAATAGCCATATTTGGACACTAATGCATTTCGCACATCCGATAATGACGCACTAGTCCCATCTAATGCATAATCTGCGTTAATTGCATCTGCAACATCTCTGATAAATGCAGCAGTGACAGAAGAGGCATAACTATTTGGCATTGAATTCCAATTAAAAAAAGTTGGATACTCATTATATTTCATTACTTGAGCCATTGCTATTGTTGCACAACCAGCAGGTGGATATTGACCACTTATTTGAGGTAATGCAACATTAAAACCAGATTCTTGTGTCCAAGTTGTTGATAATATATTTCCCATTTTTTCTTCATAACCTTTTTGTTTCCAGCGCAAGTAAGCATGTTGATTATAATCATATTCAATATAAGTCATTCCTTCCGCAACAGCACGAAATTGCTCGTATATACTTTCCGGCAAATAATCCCTAGCACCAGCAAACGGAATATATCCATAGCCTTCCTTTTTCCATTCACGGCAACAATCTGCTATGTAATTTTCAAACTCAGCTATATTAGAACGCGTATATACCTTATCTTTCATAGCAGGTATATATTCTTCCCACATTGCTCTATATTGAAAAGTACTATCAATCGGCATTTTATCTCGTTCCTCAATAACATTCTTCATATCTCCCAGCCAATCAGAAAGTCCATCCGGCATTCTATTATTAGCATTAAAACTACCTCTCTCAGCATAAGCCAATATAGGTTGGAAGTTTTTGGTAGCACTAACAAGTAAAAAGCCTTGTTCATTATCATAATTGATAATATACATACTTGGCTTATTAACTTCTCCCTCAATAGTAATTATTTCCTTGACAGATTTACTAACGCGAGTCCGAGGAGCATCCTTTACAGTAAAAAGTTCAGCAACATTTCTTGCATCTTCCACAGATACAGAAGTCTCATACATTTTCGTATCAAAGTTTTTTTCATCTATCGTCGCATCAATTGCGTCAATCACATTGTCCTGACAAGAAAAAACAACTCCTAGCAATAAAATCCACAAAAGCTTCGTTAATGTTCTCATAAATATTAATTTAAGTTTATAACAACTCAACTATTTGTAATCTTTCAAATATTAAGGCAAGTATACCGCCATTATAGATTCAACTAAATAAACATGCATCACAATGGGTAGCAATTAATCAGCTCCCATTGTGATGCATCTTATTACCAGCCTGGGTTCTGCTCTAACTTAATAGAAGAATCTCCCAGTTGTTCACTCTTACTGTTATACAAGGATATCTGTCCTGTCGGGATAGGATAAAGATAATCTTTTTCTCCATAAGTACGCAATAATGAAGAAACCTGGATAGGTTTGATATAACCTGAATTACCTTCACGATCCAAAAGAATGTCTTTCAAATCATCAATGGTATATGACGTTCCGTTAGCTTGGTTATATTCTTTCAAATAAGCTTCCTTATCCAACCATGCCCCCAAGTTTAACTTTTTGTTAATCTTCATATCCGCATAATGCAATTTTCCCCAACGGCGAATATCATCGAAGCGAATGCCTTCATACACCAATTCGATGCGTCTTTCACGACGTACTTCCCAAAGGATAGGCGAAACTTCATAGTCACCAACCACTTCGGAGTTTCCTAAATCACGATCTGGGTCATTGATAATCACCCCATTCACACTAAAGTTCTTACCACTTAATGTAACAGCAGGCATGTTTACAGAAGCCCTCTTACGAATTTCATTAATTGTAATATCCAAATCTTTTTGTGACAAGGTATAAGCTCCCATATCATTTAATTCAGCAGCAGCCTCCAAATAATTCAATAGCACCTCATTCAGTTTCATAATAGGTGCGTCGGTTGTATTAGTATTACTCTGTCCTGCAGCAGTATTGAATAAATCTTCGTTAACAAAACGAGTACCAAAATAACCTCCAATACCATATACCGCACCTGCAATACCATTTAAACGTACACCTTCAAGATCAATATTGGCTGCCAAACGTGGGTCGCGGTCAGTCATTTCATCCTTGAAAACCTTATCACCTTTAAATACTGTATTTCCGTCTTGATGAATAGGCAACCCATTAGTTGTCAAATAGCTATCAACCAAATCCTTAGAAGGTCCATTGCCCAATGTTTGTTCTGATTGCCATGACATTTCAGCATGAGTAAGAATACCTTCCACATAAGAACGATATAATATCATTTCAGGATTACCAGCCAAGTCCAGTGAAATAGTCAATGCTTTGTAATCACTAGAAATTTTATATTTTTGCGCAGACATTACTCTATTCGCGGCAGTCTTTGCAGCCTCTAAATACTTCTTTGCCAATTCTGTATTTCCCTCACGATACTTCTGCCAGGTTCCCTCAAATAACATAATACGAGACTCAAAAGCATTCACCACATGCCGATTTACACAAAGCCCATCTGTTCCATCAGCCTCTTTTACATTGTCTGCAGCAAATTCCAAGTCTTCCAACACTTTATCCATTACAAAATCTCTGGAATCTCTCCCTTTATAAAGAGCTTTTTCATCCGTATTATCTACAACATGGTCATAATATGGAACATCACCAAACATCCTTACCAAACGAGCATATTCCATACCACGGAAGAAGCGTGCTACGCCTATCCAATGGTTCTTAACGCTCTCAGGCAAGGTGGAATTTACAAGTCCGTCACACACAAGGTTAATACGGCGAACGTTTGCAAAAGACCAGTCGGCACTAGTTGCAGGGGCTGTATTTGTAAAGAAAGTCGCTTCTTTCTGCGCCAAATCATCTACCCAATTAGCAACATTAGTTCCGTCGAAAAAATCCGATTTCACCCAACCGCTTTGATAACCGGTAAAATAAATATCATACCATCCATATATCGTAGAGCGAATATTATTCTCACTATTATAGAAATCTGCACTATTCTCTATCTGATCCATAGGCGGACGATCCAGAAAGTCCGAGCAGGAAGAGAGACCAGCAGCCAATGCTAAAACTGCAAATATTTTTGTTTTCATAATTTTATTAGAATGTAAGTTGAACACCAAATGAAATAGATCTCATAAACGGATAACTCTTACCAAATTTGTACTCACCGTTAGAAGCAGCAGCTTTCTCTGTCGTTTCAGGGTCAACCGGAATATTAGTGTGATCAAACTCGAACAAGTTTTCCGCACTAACATAAATACGACCACTTGTAAAAGTTATTACTTTCATCCATTTTTCCGGAACAGTATAACCTAATGTAATATTCTTACAACGCAAATATGACATGTTCTGCAAATAACGAGTTTGACGCAGGAAATTCTGTCCGTTGTTTATCCAAGAGTGAGAAGTCGGTGTAGGATAGAATGCATCTGTATTTTCAGGAGTCCAATAATCCATCTGATGCTCTAACCACCCTTCGCCTGGCATAAATCCCGGAATACCAGTTTGCCCAACAGCCCATACATCTCTTGAGCCAATACCTTGGAAGAATGTGCTGAAGTCAAAATCCTTATATGTCAATGCTACAGAGAAACCGTATTCAAAGTTTGGTAAAGTATTACCAATGCGTTTCAAGTCACCATGATCCTCCAAAGTCTGTTCACCATAAGTAATCTCACCATTACCGTCCAAATCTTTATATTTTACATCACCCGGACCATATTTGAATGCACCGGTTTCATACAATGCCTGCGAAGGTACTTTATTGGTATCAATAAACCATTTTCCATCTGCATCTTGATAGCAGTCTTCATATTGGAACAGACGATCTGTCTCATATCCCCAGATTTCACCTATAATCTTGCCTTCGTAGTTACCATAAATATTCTTATTCGGGTTGTTATACTTCGTAATCTTTTCGCGAATCTTAGATAAAGTTGCACGTGCTGTTAAACCAAGCCCACAAGCAAATCTTTTATTATAATCTATTGACAACTCAAAGCCGCGTCCTTGTAATTCCCCGGAATTAACCTTAGGCATTGTTGTGCTTCCGAAAGTAGAAGGCAATGTTTCACCTGGTGAATGCATATCAGAAGTAGTACGCTGATACCAGTCAAAACTGACACCAAGTTCATTATTGAAAAAACGGGCATCAAAACCCAGATCAATAGTAGTAACACGTTCCCAAGTCAATGACGGAGAAACAACGGAAGGAATACCAATATAAGGTACTTGCTTACCATCAATCACCCAGCCCGAGGACTTATTTACAGACATTACAGAAAGGAAAGAGTTGGCAGCTACATCCTGATTACCAATTGTACCCCAAGAACCGCGTACTTTAAAATCAGAAAGAACTGGTTTTGTCCATTTCATAAAAGTTTCTTCACTTAAACGCCATCCAGCAGAAACAGAAGGAAACAGAGCCCATTGATCTCCCGAGGGAAATTTAGAAGAACCATCATAGCGTGCATTCACCTCAAGAAGATATTTACCCATATAATCGTAGTTAATACGTCCGAAGAAACCGGCTGCCGCAAAATCATTATGATAGGTAGTACCATCTACATACTGATCACCAATGGCCAGATTAATTTCCGGTTTATCAAAGTTCACTAATGTCCGTCGGTCTGAACTATGACCCAGTTTTTCACGGGTTTCAGCATCCATACCGACCATCACTTTCAAGTTGTGCTTTTGTACAAAAGATTTTTCATAAGTGGCATAAGCTTTGAAAGTATTGGACATTGTATATCGACTACGTTCAACTACACGATTATGGGTAGCACCATAAAAACTTGAATTATAAGTCAAAGGATTACTACTGTTGAACATATCCCAACCACCAACTTCACCACCGTTACGCTTCTGATAATCATTAAGTAGAGCGAAAGTGTAGTCAAAATTAATGGCCAAATCCTTAATCGGATTAATAGTAGTTCCTAAATTAACACGAGTAAAGTTATTAGTTAAACTTTCACGATTAGCCTGTGCTATCTCAGTCATAGCTGAACGGAAAGGAATCCCCTGGTAATCAGCATAAGGATAGAAAGAAGGCCAACGCAACAAATAGTACCAAACGTCTGTATAACCACTTGTGTATTGATATGGTTCTGATTTTGTGGAACGAGAGAACATAACATTTGCTCTCACAGACCACCAGTCACGAATCTGTGTATTGACATTGGCATTGAAATTATAACGGTCATACTCATCTGTATTAACCTTTAAAATACCTTGTTGATTCAAATAGCCTAAACTAATATTATAGGTTGTCTTATCACTACCGCCGCTGACAGAAAGATTATGCTTCTGTTGGGGAGTCCAATCTTTCATAAACATATCTAACGGATCAAACTGACGATAAAAATAATACTTGCCACCACGTTCTTCAAAATCTCTACCTAATTGCATTTCGCCTAATTCCGATTGTGACATTCCACCATAAGTGTTGTACCATTCCTTCATCTTCTGAACTGCAATTTCATCGACATTATATCCTATCGAACTTACAGTAGAAGCGCCGCTTCTATTGGCAGCCAGTAACATAGCTTGTGCTCCCTCATAGGTTTTAGCGACTTGTGGCATCACAGTCGGAGTACTCCAAGAGAAGTTATTAGAGTAGGTAACACGCGGTTTATCATTTTTTTTACCAGTCTTTGTCGTAATCAAGACTACCCCCCAGGCAGCACGTGTACCATAAATAGAAGCAGATGCAGCATCTTTCAAGACAGAGATGCTGGCAATATCGTCCGGATTCACCAAACTTAAACTGGGAACTTCCACATTATCCACCAAAATCAGTGGACTTGTCCCTTCCGTAGCACTCAAAGAACCAGTAGCACCACGCAACTTGATATTAGAATCAACGCCAATACCTCCTACATTAGTCGTGATACTCAAACCAGGAGTTATACCTTGCAAAGCTTTTGCAATATCTGTTACCGGACGGCTTGCAATCGCCTCTTGGACATCTACATTAGCCACCGCACCGGTCAGGTTCACCTTTTTCTGTGCACCATAACCTACTACGACAACTTCATCCAACAATTCCGTATCATCTTTCAAAACAACCTTCATTACCGAAGTTGCCTTAACTTCTTGAGTAGTATATCCCACAAATGATACTTGCAGAATAGCACCGGGCTTTACATTTAATTTGGAAACTCCATCCAAATCCGTAATGCCACCATTGGTCGTACCTTTCTCAATGACATTGGCACCAATAATAGGTTCACCTTTTGTATCTACAACTGTGACAGTTACAGAGATAGATTGCATCTGTTCTTGTACTCCTTGTGAGTCGTTGGATGCTGTTTGGGCAGCCATCACGTTGCCACTGCCTAAAAACAGAGCACAGATTGCCACCGCCGTAAAGAACTTACCATTGGCAAGTCCTCGTTTTTTGCGATCTTCATTCATAAGTGATTGATGATTTTGTTAATTAAACCAGTTTTTCAAAATTAGGGTAAGGGAATCATATAGTTCGGATTAGTCAGACTATTTCCGAAGGCTTCTTTAATTTCTCATAGGCGTTTTCTTTATTTAAAGGTTCACATTTTTATATTATCTCTCTTTTTTCTATTTATTTACCAAGTCCAGACGGAACTTGGAATTCAGTCAGATAGTATCTTATTATTAGTCTGTTATCGTCTTGTTTTGACTAAAACGCGGTTGCGTTGGAAAAGTGGGAATACTTTGTTGGATGATTGAGGATATGAGCAAAAGGGAGATGTATGGCCAGTAAAATGATTTTTTCTTGAAATAGCCTTGGAAAGATTAAAAAAAGCTATATATTTGTATTCAATTCTAAAACTAACTACCTATGAAACTAATTGCAGAAAGTGGTTCTACGAGAACAGAATGGGCGCTGGTTGAAGATAATCGTCTGATACAGCGAGCCTTCACAGAGGGCTTAAATCCTTTCTTTCAAACGAGAAGAGAGATTAGCCGAAGTGTGCGGTTAGGATTACCCGAGCATTTTTTCAAAAGGAAATTGGAACAAGTCTATTATTATGGTGCCGGATGTACTTCTTATGAAAAGAAAAATGTATTGGGAGCTTCATTGGTAGCACAATTCAAAACTCCAATTCAGGTAGAGAGTGATTTGCTGGCAGCTGCACGTGGCTTGTTCAAATGCGAGGCCGGCATTGCTTGTATTTTGGGAACCGGCTCAAACTCATGTTTTTATGATGGGAAAATCGTTGTAAAGAATGTCCGGGCAGGAGGTTACATCCTGGGGGATGAGGGTAGTGGTGCTGTATTGGGCAAAATGTTCTTGTCTGATGTACTGAAAGGTTTGGCTCCTAAAGATGTAACGGCGGATTTCTTTGAGAAGTTCCGTATAAGTCCGAATGAGGTTATGGAATCTGTGTATAACCGCCCGTTCCCCAATCGCTTTTTGTCTACTATATCTTATTTTTTGGCTGATTATACCAATGATGACTATGTATTTGAGCTGATTACCGGTAATCTGAGAAATTTCTTTACTCGTAATGTCTGCCAATATGACTACAAAAATTATCCTATTCGTTTTGTGGGTTCATTGGCTTACAGCTACGCGACCATTTTGCGGGAAGTTGCCCGTGAATTTGGCATCGAACTGGAAATCATTGAAGAAACACCAATGAATGGCCTGATTGAATTCCATTCTTTAAATATAGAAGAACCTTAAATTCTTTATATAATAAGGTGTATAACCTCCTTTTTGCAAATGTATAAATATAAAGTTAAATAAATGCAAAGGAATGTTCTTGATATTAAATAATAATGTATCTTTGTTAGGACGAAATGAATGAATCATTTCTCACCTTTGTTAATAACGAGTTTTTTATCTCTTAAAACAACCAATAGAGTTAAGTAATTAACAAGATTTTAACCTTGTATAATATATAACTAAGTTCCGTCTGGACTTGGCAAACAAATAGAAAAACAAGAGATAATATAAAGTTATAAACCTTTAAAAAGAGAAAATGCCTATGGAAAAAGAAACAATCCTGCAAGTTGAATAGTCTCACTATTCGGTCCTTATTACCCTTACCCTAAATTTAAGAAGTATTTAATTAACAACAAATCATCAATCATTTATGAATGAAGATCACAAAAAACGAGGACTAACACATAGCAAACTCCTCACAGCAGTGGCAATCAGCTCACTGTTATTAAGCAGCGGCAACGTGATGGCTGCACAAGCCAATCCTGATAATTCGCTTGGCGTAACAGAACAATTACAAGCTATCACTATCAGCGGTTTAGTTGTCGATGCAGCCGGCGAACCGATTATCGGTGCCAGCGTAGTAGAAAAAGGGACTACCAACGGCGGAATTACCGACTTAGACGGTAAGTTTACATTGACCATAACACCGGGAGCAACACTAAAAATATCATTTGTGGGCTATCAGACACAAGAAGTGAAGGCAGCCAAAACGATGAGAATAACTCTGAAAGAAGATACCGAGATGCTGGATGAAGTAGTAGTAGTAGGCTACGGTGTACAAAAGAAGGCTAACTTGACAGGAGCAGTTTCTACAGTGGACTTAAACAAGACAATGGCAGGTCGTCCACAACAAGATGTAGCCAAAGCATTGCAAGGGGCTGTTCCGGGACTAAGCATTCTCACCACAAGTGGTGCCATCGACGAGACAGCCTCCATGCGTATACGTGGTTTGGGGACATTGAGTAATGGAGAAGTCAGCAATCCACTCATTGTAGTGGACGGCGTTCCGATGGATGACATTTCTTTCCTCGATACGCAAGACATCGAAAATATTTCCGTACTGAAGGACGCTTCCGCTTCCTCCATTTATGGAACGCGCGCCGCTTTCGGTGTGATTCTAATCAATACCAAGAGCGCAAAGCCTAGCGAAAAGGTTACCATCAATTACAGCAACAATTTTGCATGGGATCAAGCTACTTACCTGCCGGACTATCCCGATGTACCCACACAATTAAAGATGGGTATCGAAGCCAGTATGAACGGTGGTGCCGGTATGCCTGAATTGTTCGGTATGTATTTCGACAAATTGTTACCTTACGCCGAAAAGTGGCAGCAACAGAACGGCGGCAAGACCGGCTACCGTCCTATGAACCTCTACCAAAGCGATAGTAACGTGGGTGACTATATCGTATTGGACGGCACTCCTTTTTATTATGCTGACTGGGATGTACAGGACATCTACTTCAACAAAGCTGCTCCTTCCATGAGCCACAATGTTTCTATACAAGGAACATCTGGTAAGACCAATTACTACCTATCTTTCGGCTACAACGAAAAGCAAGGACAGATGAAGATTCACCCGGACGAACTAAAAAAGTACAATGCCTCAGTCAATGTCACCACTAATGTTTACGACTGGCTACAGGTGGGTGCACGCATCAACTATAGTCGTAAGAACTATAAACGCCCGGACACATGGGCCAACACCTACCAATATTTGTGGCGTTGGGGTTCTTATTTCATTCCTTCGGGCACAATCGACGGCTATGACACACGCGTCATGGCCATGCAGAAGCAAGCTGCCGATCGTGAAGTGACAACAGACCTGACCCGTATGAACACCTTCTTGAAAGCTGAAATCGTTAAAGGACTGACCCTTAATGCAGACTTTACATATGCCATTCAGAATATGAACAGCGGTTCGCAGGACAACTCCGTTTACGGCATCAATTGGAGCGGGAAACCGGTACCCTCTTACATCGTCACTAAAGGCAATAGCGGCATCTGGAGAGACTTTTCCAAACAGAACACATGGACGGCCAACGCATACGTAAACTATACCAAAACATTTGCCAAAAAACACAACCTGAATGTAATGGCAGGTGTCAACGCAGAAGAAGAGGAATACAAATATCTGTATGGTACCCGCAATGTGATGTACGATCAAGAGGGATACCCCGAACTGAATATGGCTGGCAAGGATGGACAAGATTTGAGTTGGAATCATACATCCCGCGCTTCTGCCGGTTATTTCGGCCGTATCAATTATGACTACAAAGGCATTTATTTATTGGAACTGAACGGACGTTACGACGGTTCTTCCCGTTTCCCCCATACCGACCAGTGGGCCTTCTTCCCTTCTGCATCCATCGGCTACCGCTTCTCCGAAGAAGCCTACTTCGCCCCACTGAAACATATTGTCAGCAATGGTAAGTTGCGTGCTTCTTTTGGCGAAATCGGCAACGAGGCTGTGGGCGACTACATGTTCGAACAATTAATAAGCCAACGGTTGAACAATAAAAGTACCGGCTATATCTATTGGATTGAAAACAATAATGCCAACGCTAATCTCCTGACCATGTATAACATGCCGGATTTGGTATCAAGTACTTTGACCTGGGAGCGTATCCGCACCCTCAATATAGGTCTTGACCTGGGTCTCTTGAATGACGAACTGACTATAGGTTTCGACTGGTTCCAACGTGAGAATCGTGACATGCTGGCACCGGCACAAGTATTGCCGAACACTCTGGGTGCTTCTGCTCCTTATGAAAATGCCGGTACCTTACGTACACGTGGATGGGAGTTGAACTTGAACTGGCGCCATACCTTCGGCGACTTCGACGTATATGCCAACTTCAACATCGGTGACTCCAAGACTAAAGTAACAAAGTGGGACAATGATTCCAAACTGCTCAGCACCTATTACACCGGTAAAACCTACGGTGACATTTTCGGTTTTGAAACCGACCGTTACTTCGAGGAAAAAGACTTCACCAGCCAAAATGCAGACGGCTCATGGAATTATGCAAACGGCATTGCAAGCCAGGCAGGACTGGAATCCGGTAATTTCCATTACGGCCCGGGAGACGTCAAGTTCAAGGATTTAGACGGCAATGGCAAGATTGACGGTGGAAAAGGCACAGCAGACGACCACGGCGATTTGAAAGTCATCGGAAACTCTATGCCACGCTACGAATACAGCTTCCATTTAGGCGGAGCGTGGAAAGGTATCGACCTTGACCTCTACTTCCAAGGTGTAGGCAAACGTGAGGACTGGACGACTTCTTCCCTAAACCTTCCCGCCATGGTACATGCCGACGTAGCCATCTATTCCCACCAAACAAGCTATAACAAAGTGCTTTGGAATTCAGACTATACCGCCATTACCGGTTATGAGGTAAATCAAGGCAACCGTTATCCACGTCTTTATCGTGGTACAAATAATAGTGGAGGTACCGTATCCGGTATAGCTAACGGCTGCAACAACTACTATCCCCAATCCCGCTATTTGACAGACATGTCCTATCTTCGTCTGAAGAACGTAACTGTGGGATATACCCTTCCGAAAGAGTGGACACGCAAAGCCTACATTGAGAAAGCACGTATCTACTTCAGTGGCAGCAACCTCTTTCTGCTCCACAAAGGGAATGACCTTCCAGTCGACCCCGAAATCAGTACAGGCAATGGACTTACAGCTGGTGGATGGGGACGTATAGCTCCTATTACACGCACATTCTCATTTGGAGTCCAGGTAACATTATAACAACCTCAAAAACTTAAGAACAATGAAGAAATTATTTATATATGGGGTCACAGCGCTGGCGATGTTAACCGGTTGCAACGATTTGCTGGACAAATCCCCCTTGGATACCTTCACGAATACTCCGGCATACTGGAGCAACACCGATAATTTGGATAATCAGTGCAATACTTTTTATAACAACTTTACCGGCTTTGGCAACGGAGCCAGTGGAGGATGGTTCTACTTCAAAACAATAAGCGATGACCAGGTAGATGCAGAAAGCCATAACTGGACTTACACTAACGTGGTCGCATCTTCCACAAACTGGTCAGCCCCTTTCACAGAAATCCGACGCGCCAACTATATCATTGCCGGTGTACAGTCTTCCTCTCTTGATGAAGCAACAAAGGCCCACTATGAAGGTCTTGCACGCATGAACCGTGCGTGGGAATACTATCAGTTGGTCCGTATGTACGGCGATGTTCAATGGATAGACAAAGTTATCGACCCAGCCGACAACGAAGCCCTCTACGGACCACGCACCGACCGGGATGAAGTGATGGACCATGTGCTGGCAGACATCAATTATGCGTGCGAACACATTACCGCAAACAGCAATCGGCAACGTTTCAGCACCGACATGGCATATGCCATGAAAGCAGACATCACCTTATATGAAGGTACATACTGCAAATATCGCACTCAAGCAGAGAATGGCAAAGCCGCTGATGAGAGCCGCGCCAACAAATACTTGCAAGAATGTGTATCAGCCTGCGAATATCTTATGGCCAAAAACTACTCTCTAAGTAACAGTTACAAAGCCAACTATAATTCTGTCAGCCTGGCAAGCAATCCGGAAATGATTTTCTACAAGCCTTATGCACAAAGTTCGTTAAGGCACTCCACCATTGACTACACAATCAATACAAGTGGTACGCACGGCATTTCAAAGGACGCATTCGACAGTTTCCTTTTCCTTGATGGAAAACCGTTGGCAACAACCTCGAAAAACAAGGACGATGCAGCCGTATTGGATGCAGACAAAAATTACTCTATAAGAGAGGTTTTGGCCGTACGCGACAAGCGCCTGTCCGAAATTCTTGACCCGGTACTTTCTTTCAGAGGCCACGCCTACAGCCGTGCCGGTGTAGCAGCCTTCACCACATCGACCGGTTATGGCATCGCCAAGTATGATAACCCCGAAGAATTGAGTGTTAGCGACCGAAACAACATCGGCTACCAATACACCGACTGCCCGCTCTATTGGATTTCAGTTATTTATCTGAACTTTGCAGAAGCCAAAGCCGAAATGGGTTCTCTCACACAAGACGATCTCAACAACTCCATAAACAAGCTTCAGGCTCGTGCCGGCCTGCCGGCTATGACAACTACTCCAGATGCCGATCCTGCCAATAATATGGGAGTAAGCAATCTGATTTGGGAGATACGCCGCTGTCGCCGTTGCGAACTGATTATGGATAACTGGTACCGATATTGGGATTTAATCCGTTGGCACCAGCTCGACAAATTGGATTCAACCAAGTACCCGAACACCATGTTGGGCGCCAACGTAAGCAATGTGCCTGACTGTGAAGAAGCGACCAAGAACGGATATATAGATGCCTCCGATGCACAAATCCGTACTTATGAAGCCAAACATTATTTCTACCCGATTCCAACTACACAGTTGACCCTGAATAAAAACATGAAGCAGAATCCGGGTTGGTAATCAACTAAAAACAGCATATCGCGCTGTACCTCGTTTGGATTTAATTAAAGCGTTCATACATTCCATGTATCTAAATACAAATGTATGGACGCTTTTGTTATTCCCTTTAAAAGGTGTATAGAAACACGAATAGCACCTTCTAAAAGGAACCATAAATCAATATCATATACTTTCCCTTCGTTCATAACATACTAACAAGAAACATATCATGAAAAAGAAGAACATATTTTTCGTACTACTAATCTGCTTCATCAATAGTAGTTGCAACAAAGAAGAACAAACAGACGAGTTACAAGATAAGGATTTCTATTCTGATGTCACAACACGTGCTTCCTACATAAGCGGTACTATTACGGGCGAAATGAACCCCTATGTTAGTGATGGTTACTACACTTATGATTTAAGTATTCCTATACAAAAACAATCTGTAGGTATAAGAATTTCAGCAGTCGGTGGAGAAGCACGATTCAAAACAAACTACCAAGAACGATTCGAGAGTACATGGGTAACCCAAATTCCAGCAGGAAAAAACCATTTTCCAATAAATGTATTATGGACTAAAGCAGGTAGTAATTCTACCCTGATGGTACGTCCTGAAAAAAGTACAATCGAACTTACCGCAGATCTAAGAAACATCAATGTCAAAATGAAACCTATGCCAATCAATGCCCCTTCAACATTTGAATTGGGAGATACGATAACACTTTGGTGCAATTATTCCATAAACAAAGATACGGGCATAAAGTGGACTTACGATAAAAATCTATTCGCTGAAGTCTCTCAAAGTGCATCTGTCACACAAAGTAGATTCCAAATAAATTTGAAATCAAAGCAAGCCTTCAAGAACAGCGATGTCGGAGTAGAAGTCCATGATTTCTACATAAATTCTATCGGAGCAAAAGAGTATTTCATGGCTCGGAAAAGCAATATCAGTTTTCCCAATATGGGTCCTCAAATAGATGGCTACAGAAATATTGAACAATATAAAGAATACATATATTCCATCAATGACAGCAAGGCACATACATTTTATTGGACCGGGAAGAATATTAAGATAGTAAGTGGTCAGAACAGCTCTACGGTAACAATCGTACCGACACAACCCGGTAACGCAAGTGTCAAAGTGAGCTACAAATATAAAAATCAAACCGATAATTTTACCAATGAGCTACCTTTGAGTGTATCTAAGACATCAATGCAACTGATTGGCCCTGACGTAATCTGTGACAACGGGACATTCAGTATCAAGAATTTTCCCACAAAAGCAACAGTGGATTGGATTGTTGGCAACGATTTATATTCGCAATTAAATCAGGCATCACCTGCTATCACCCTGAATAATTTAGGGACACCCGGAGGCAGTTCCATTTATACGACCTTAACCGCAATAGTACACACAAAGGAATACACTGTTCAGTTTTCCAAACCAATTACTTTCAATGTATCAGGAATACAAGAAAATGACCATGACATTATATATGGCTATCTGTCACAAAGCGGAGGTGAATGCGGATTGAATCCTATTCCTGAAGGTGCGCATGATTTTCATTGGAGTGTTGACTGCGATTGGGAGGTAGACATGCAAGGATATTATTTCACTACTTTCAGCAGTCGGAACAGTCATGAAATTGAACGAGTTTGCGTAACGGTTGATTTCATAAATGCATGTGGAACCAGAACATACATATATAACTATTTCGACATCGGCTCAACAAATTCAGGAACTTATTCCACACCTAAAAACAGCCTTTCTCCAAAATAGCCCCAGACAGCTTTCACGAAAAAGCCCCCATCCATTTGCTCGTTACACAAAAGAAGCTTATATTTGCTTACTTAAAAACAGACAGCTATCATGGTACAGCAAGACATACGATGGATACAGCGTTTTGAATATACCCACGAACTGGCCTGGAAAGTGATGAAGGACTATGCAGAATATCAGGGGTATACCGACATCCGCAGCTCCCGTGATGCCATACGCAAAGCCCTTGAAATGGGATTGATTGATGACAAGCAATGGACGGAGACTATAGAAGCCCGAAATCTGACATCGCACAATCATGACAACGATGTAGTCTCTGAAGAGAAAATGCAATCCTTGAATACACCATCCTTATTCGATTGAGCTATGTACGGATTGACCGACAATGAACTGGAAAAGCTATGCAATCTCTTCCGGAAACATGAAGAAATAGAGCAGGCTGTTTTGTACGGCTCACGAGCCAAAGGAAATTTCAAGCCTTTTTCCGACATAGACATCACGCTGATGGGAGACAGACTTACGTATAATACTTTAAGTAGCCTTTCCGATGAAATAGATGACCTGCTTTTGCCTTACAGCGTAGACCTTTCCATCTATGGCAAATTAAAGAATGCCGACCTTTTGGAACATATACACCGTATGGGAATACCCATATTCAGCCGCCCATCAAACTAAACTAAATTTCACACATCCACCCTCACCACCCTCACCTTTCGCACGCATCGCCCTATTCATCGGCATTCAAGAGGTGGGTGAGAGCAAATTTAAAAAGTGAGGGCAAAATTTGCCCTCACCACAAGATTTCTTCGTTCAAAGTTATAAGTCACTCATTCTTACCGTAATATCCTGAAACGGGTACATAAATCGGTTGCAGCATTGTTCCCTCATTCTTCAACTTTCCTTCGGTGCGCAGCCGACGGATATGCCGCATGGCAGTAGTACGCATCATGCCGCAAACGCTTTGAAAGTCATTCCGTGTCATAAAAGGGCGAGTGGCGAAATAGTTGGTCAGCCGACGGTCTATCTCTTTATCCGTCAGTTTAGCCGAATGCTCGTTTGCCTTCAAAGCCTTTGCCTTGATGGTACCAATTTCATTTTTCAGTTTCTGGTCGGCACGAAATTTCACACCCGCCATCTTCACCTTCGTCAACTTACGCTTGGTAGCAGCCACTACCGGTTCGATCGTGGTGAGCGACACGCGAAAGTAGCCGATGCCGTCGAGATGCACCTGCCTTCCTTCGGCAAGTTCCCTGCCCATGACGTGCGACACAGCATCAAGCACAGCCGTCACATCGGTTTCTGTCAATGAGCAACGTGCCTGGATGTCCCGCCGCAATTCATCGGTAGACCTGCTCCCATTTAGGCGGAGACGGGGATGAAGGATTTTATCTTCCGGAGATTTGTCGTACGAGTCCGGATTCTCGTACCAATCAAACAAAATAGCCATAGTTCAAACTGCGTTAAAGGGTTACATTATACGATAAAGCACTGCACGGAACACGTGCGAAGTACGTACGCAGTCTGTTGAAGTACAAAGGTTATATCACAGCCCAGCCCGTGAGCAGAACCGTTCACTGTAGTGAGCTGCTCCGTTCACTAATATGAACAAGAAAGACCACTTTAGTGGACTGTTCATAAACTCTGGTGTAAAAATAGACAAAACTATGGGGATAAGCAAAGAAACAAACACCTTTTATAAAAGAAACATATAGACATTCCACCCCAAAAAAGAAGCCAATCGGAAAATAATCCTTGAAAAGCTTGTATCCCCCCCTTTCCCGGCGTATCTTTACAAGAATATTACATACACGATAAAGAATGAAAATCACACTGATCAGAGAGGAACGCGAAAGCGGAAAAGAGGCCGTCAGCACACAAGAAACGGACATGTTGATGGAAAAGCTGAAAACAGAGAACAAGACCGGATACATTACGGAGCTGCGTAGCATCATCCCGCATTTGAAAGGGACCAACGCCCGATATGAGCATATCGACAGACTGCCGCGTCTCTATCCCGCCGTAGAAATGACCCGCACCAAAGCAGGAGAACACCGGATAAAGACCTACAACGGGCTGGTACTACTGGAAGTAAACAATCTGGCCGGGGTGGCCGAAGCCGAACTGGTGAAACAACAAGCCGCCCTGCTGCCGCAAACCTTTGCCGCCTTCTGTGGCTCCAGCGGACGAAGCGCCAAAATATGGGTACGCTTCACCCTGCCCGACGGAGGGCTTCCAAAGAATGAAGACGATATCGCCTTATTCCACGCCCACGCCTACCGCCTGGCAGTGAAGTGCTACCAACCCCTTCTCCCTTTCCCCATCACCCTCCAGGCTCCTTCACTCCTACAAAGCTGCCGGATGACCGTGGACGAACAGCCCTATTATAGCCCCACCGCCGTGGCCTTCTGCCTGGAACAGCCCTGCGCCCTGCCCTCGGAAGACAACTACCGCCAACGGAAACAGCAGGAAAGCAATCCGTTGCTGAGAATGACTCCCGGCTACGAAGTGGCGGACACATGCAACCTGCTCTTCGAGGCCGCCCTCGACCGCGCCTTCCGCGATTTGGACAACTGGCGACGGGGCGACGACCTGCGCCCGCTGCTGTCCCGCCTTGCCGAACATTGCTTCAAAGCCGGCATTCCTGAAGAAGAAGCGGTGCGCCAGACACTGATGCACTACTACCGGGAGGCAGACGAACCCCTTGTACGCCTGACGCTGCATAACCTTTACGGGGAATTGAAAGGCTTCGGCACCCGCAGCAGCCTGAACAAAGACCAGGAAACTGCTTTCCGGCTGGAGGAGTTCATGAAACGCCGCTACGAATTCCGCTACAACACCGTGCTTGGCGACTTGGAATACCGGCAGCGCGACTCCATCCACTTCTACTTCCAACCTGCCGACCAGCGCGTACGCAGCAGCATCGCCATGAAGGCACTGAAAGAGGGAGTACGTGTGTGGGACCGCGACATCACCCGCTTCCTGTCTTCGGACTACGTGCCGCTATACAACCCCATCGAAGAATATCTCTATAACACCGGACGCTGGGACGGCAAAGACCGCATCCGCGCATTGGCCGACCTCGTGCCCTGCCACAATCCCCACTGGAGGGAACTGTTCTACCGGTGGTTTCTTGGCATGGTGGCACATTGGCGGGGAATCGACAAACAGCACGGCAACAATACCTCGCCCCTGCTCGTAGGTTCGCAAGGTTACCGCAAAAGTACTTTCTGCCGTATCCTATTGCCACCGGAGCTGCGTTTCGGCTACACCGACAGTATCGACTTCAAGAGCAAGCAGGAAGCGGAGCGCAGCCTTGGCCGCTTTTTTCTGATTAACATCGACGAATTCGACCAGATAAACGCCAATCAGCAAGGCTTCTTGAAGCACCTCCTGCAAAAACCGGTTGCCAACCTGCGAAAGCCCTACGGTAGCACTATTCAGGAAATGCGCCGCTATGCCTCCTTCATCGGGACCAGCAATCTGAAAGACCTGCTGACCGACCCGTCGGGAAGTCGCCGTTTCATCTGCATCGAAGTGACCGGTCCTATCCAGACAAACGTCACTATCAATTATCACCAGCTCTATGCCCAAGCCATGCACGACATCATGAAGGGTGAACGCTACTGGCTGGACGACACTGACGAAGCAATCGTAAAGGAGTACAACCGGGAATTCGAGCGGGTAGACCCATTGGAAGAACTTTTCCTTTGCCATTTCCGTGGCGCGGAGGAGAGCGAAGAAGGCGAATGGCTCACAGCCATGCAGATTTTCAACGACCTGCAACAGAAAACGAGGGATAAGTTGGCCATCAACCGGATAGCAGCTTTCGGGCGCACGCTCCGCAAGCTGGACATCCTCAACAAGAAATCGAACCGGGGAACACTTTATCATCTGGTAAGAATAGAAGAATGAACCGGCACTCCCACCGATTGTACCAAAGTGAGGGCAAACTTGGCCCTCACTCTTTTTATAAAAAGTATTTCCGTACGCAGTTGATGCAGTTCAACCATTATTAATAAGGTGAACAGTTGACTATTTGCAAATTATGATTGATAATACTAAAAATACCCAAATAAGTGTTTTTGATATTAAAATAAAACGTATCTTTGTTGCAAACAACGTCCTCCTTAATAATACTATTATGAAGAAACTGCTGCTTTTAGCCTTTGTGCTATGTAGTTCTTTACTGTGCCGGGCACAAGAAGAACGAGTTATTTTAGGTGATGAACAGACTTCCGAGTATTTTCCAATCCTAAAAGATAAACGAATTGCCATATTCTCCAATCATACAGGAATGATAGGAGACAAGCATCTGCTGGACATTCTGCTGGAAAACAAGTTCAATGTAGTAGCCATTTTCTCCCCTGAACACGGTTTCAGAGGAGATGCCGACGCAGGCGAACACGTGTCCAGCTCGGTAGACAAGAAGACCGGAGTACCTATCCTCTCGCTGTACGACGGGAAATCCGGAAAACCAAGCGAAGCATCCATGCGCAAGTTTGATATCCTTGTGGTAGACATCCAGGATGTAGGCCTAAGATTCTATACTTATTATGCCTCTATGTGCCGGCTGATGGACGCTTGTGCAGAATACAACCGCAAGGTGCTGATACTGGACCGCCCCAATCCGAACGGACACTACGTGGACGGCCCGATACTGGACATGAAATATAAATCCGGTGTAGGTTGGCTGCCGATTCCCGTGGTGCACGGCATGACGCTGGGCGAACTGGGCCTGATGGTAAACGGCGAACGCTGGTTGCCGGCGTCACGCACTTGCGACCTGACCGTCATTCCCTGCAAGAACTATACGCACCAGACCCTATACAAGCTGCCGATTCCCCCGTCCCCCAATCTGCCGAACATGAAGTCCATCTATCTGTACCCCTCGACCTGCTATTTCGAGGCCACTCCGGTCAGTCTGGGAAGAGGAACCGACCTCCCCTTCCAGGTCTACGGGCATCCCAACATGACGGGCTACAGCTACAGCTTCACCCCGCGCAGTGTTCCCGGAGCCAAGAATCCGCCCCAGCTGGGCAAGCTTTGCCACGGCGTGAACCTGAGCAACATGAGCGACGAGGAAATCTGGAAACGCGGTATTGACTTGAGTTACGTGATAGACGCTTACCGGAATCTGAACATGGACGACCACTTCTTCCGTTCCTTCTTCGAACTGTTGATAGGCACCGACTACGTGCGCAAAATGATAAAGGAAGGGAAGAGCGCCGAAGAAATCAAGGCAAGATGGAAAGACGACGTAGAGAAATTCAAGGTACAGCGCAAGCCCTACCTGCTCTACGAAGAATAAAGGGATGTACGATTTGACGATTTACGATTTACGATAAAAAAATGAACGTGAATTGGAAGAGAACGTCAGAGCGTACATAGGATAATCAAAGTCGTACATATCATCAAAAGAAGTAATTTCAATCGTAAATCGTAAATCATAAAATCGTAAATCATAAAATCGTAAATAACCTCATGACTCCACTATCCGTAATCATCACCATAGCCGCCTACTTCGCGATACTGTTCACGGTATCCTATATTGCAGGAAGGAAGGCAGACAACGCCGGCTTCTTTGTAGGTAACCGCAAGTCATCCTGGTATGTCGTGGCGTTCGCCATGGTCGGTTCCGCCATTTCAGGTGTGACCTATGTATCTGTACCCGGCATGGTTGCCGCCAGCAGCTTCGGCTATCTGCAAATGGTGTTGGGCTTCATTGCCGGACAGCTCATCATAGCCTATCTGCTGGTACCGCTATTCTACAAAATGAACCTGGTATCCATCTACGAATATCTGGAGAACCGTTTCGGCATGTCTTCCTACCGCACGGGTGCCTGGTTCTTCTTCATCTCCAAAATGCTCGGTGCCGCTGTCCGTCTGTTCCTCGTATGCCTGACGCTGCAACTGCTGGTATTCGAACCTTTCGGACTGCCTTTCCTGCTGAACGTGGCCATCACGGTGGCACTGGTCTGGTTGTACACTTTCCAGGGTGGCGTAAAGTCTCTTATCTGGACAGACTCTCTGAAGACATTCTGCTTGGTGGTGTCGGTCGTACTCTGCATCTGGTATATCGCTTCCGACCTCAATCTGTCATTTACCGGTATGGTAAGCACCATTGCCGACAGTGACATGTCCCGCATCTTCTTCTTCGACGATGTGAACAGCAAGCAGTACTTCTTCAAGCAGTTCCTCGCCGGTGCCTTCACCATGATTGCCATGACCGGGCTGGATCAAGACATGATGCAGCGCAACCTGAGCTGCAAGAACTTCAAGGACTCACAGAAGAACATGATTACCAGTGTCATTTCGCAGTTCTTCGTCATCCTGCTTTTCCTGATGCTGGGCGTGCTGCTCTACATCTTTGCCGCCAACCAGCAGATTGCGGTGGAGAAGAGTGACGAACTGTTCCCGCTGATTGCCACCGGCAACTATTTCCCTGCCATTGTGGGCATACTGTTCATCATCGGCCTGATTTCTTCTGCCTATTCAGCCGCAGGCTCGGCACTCACCGCGCTGACCACTTCCTTCACCGTAGACATTCTGGGAACGAAAGGCAAGTCGGAAGAGACGGTTGTGAAGATGCGCAAGAAAGTGCACATCGGCATGGCGGTTGTTATGGGAATCACCATTTTCGTATTCAATCTTCTGAACAACACCAGTGTCATCGATGCTGTATATATCCTGGCAAGCTATACCTACGGTCCTATCTTGGGTCTGTTTGCTTTCGGCATCTTCATGAAACAACAAGTGCGTGACAAGTACATCCCGCTGGTTGCCATCGCCTCCCCGGTTCTCTGCTTCATTCTGCAGAAAAATTCCGAAGCCTGGTTCGGAGGTTATCAATTCAGCTACGAGTTGCTGATTTTCAATGCACTGTTCACTTTCATCGGTCTCTGTCTATTGATTAAGAAAGATAAAAAGAACAATTAACTTAATACATCATCTATGAACGTAAGACGTCAGTTTTTACTAAGTTTGCTTGCCGCCTCCCTCTTCCCCCAATGGGGAGGTGCGCAAGAACTTCCGACGGATGTCCGCCAGGAAATCGGGAAATTCCTGGATACCACCGCACGGAAAGAAGTTTCCGTAGGACGTATCAGCATCGACTCAGTGGCCGTGGAAGGAAATACGCTGCAACTGTTTGCCAACATGAACTGTGCCTATATTCCTTTCCGCGAGGACAATGTAGCCGAAATATACCAGGGCGTAAGTGCCCTGCTACCGGCGGAGTTTACCAAATACAAGCTGCAAATCCGTACCAACAAGCGCAGCATCGAAGAACTGGTTCCCCAAGTCCTGCGTAGTAAAAAAGACAAAAAGACGAAGACATTCAATCCCGTCGCTTCCAAGCCTTTAGTTACCGACATTTCCGCCCCCTACACCCCTACCAACGGCTTGCAGAACCGGCACATCGCCCTATGGCAAAGCCACGGCTGGTACTACGAGCCGAAACTCGACCGTTGGGAATGGCAGCGTGCACGTATCTTCCAGACCGTGGAAGACCTCTACACCCAAAGCTACGTATTGCCTTTCCTCGTGCCGATGCTGGAAAATGCCGGTGCCAATGTGCTGCTTCCCCGCGAACGCGATTGCCAGACGGCAGAAGTCATCGTAGACAATGACGGTTGCCTGACCGGCCGTTCCGTCTATACAGAAAATTCCGGTGACAAGCTCTGGAGTCAGGGAGAAGGACAAGGCTTCGCCCACCTGCGCCCCCAATACATAGACTTTGAGAATCCTTTCAAGGAAGGCACCTACCGCGCCATAGAAACCATCAAGAAAGGAAACGCAAGCACCGCCGAATGGATTCCCGAAATCCCTTCGACCGGACAATACGCCGTATACGTCTCTTACCAAACCTTGCCAAACAGCGCGGACGATGCCCTTTACACCGTCTATCACAAAGGCGGCACCACGCAGTTCAAGGTAAACCAGCAAATGGGAGGCGGCACCTGGATTTACCTCGGCACCTTCGGCTTCAATGCCGGCCGGAACAATGAATGCAAAGTCGTTCTGAGCAACCTTTCCTCCAAAGTAGGAAGAATCATCACTGCCGACGCCGTGAAGATAGGCGGCGGCATGGGGAACATAGCCCGGGGAGAAGTCAGCGGTTATCCCCGTTTCTGCGAAGCCGCCCGCTACTGGCTGCAATGGGCAGGCATACCGGACAGCGTATATTCAGAAAGCAACGGCAAGAATGACTATACCGACGACTATAAATGCCGTGGTATCTGGGTGAACTACCTTTCCGGAGGCTCTGCCGTGAACCCGACGGAAAAAGGGCTGAACATCCCTGTCAACATGGCCTTTGCCTTCCACTCCGATGCAGGAACTACACTGAACGATTCCATCATCGGGACACTCGGCATCTACTATACCAACGCCTACAATGAGAAATTCGCCAACGGAGCATCCCGCTACTTGAGCCACGACCTGACAGACTTGATTCAGTCCAACATCGTGCGTGACGTGCGTACCCTCTACGAACCCCAATGGACACGCCGGGGCAAATGGAACCAATCCTACTATGAGGCCCGTGTACCCCGCGTACCTACCATGCTACTCGAACTACTTTCCCATCAAAACTTTGCAGACATGCGCTACGGACTGGACCCGCGTTTCCATTTCACCGTAAGCCGCGCCATCTACAAAGGTATGCTTCAGTTCCTCTGCTCACAATACAACATGGATTATGTAGTGCAACCGTTACCGGTAGACCACATGACCTTGCGCATGACCAGCGAGAACGAAGTGGAACTGACCTGGCAACCCGTAGCGGATGCGTTGGAACCAACTGCCGTAGCAGAGAAATACATTGTTTATACCCGTATCGGCGACGGGGATTTCGACAACGGAGTATTGGTGGACGGCAACAGTTACCGAACCACGCTCCCCGCCGGCATGGTATGCAGCTACAAGGTTACCGCTGTCAACAAGGGCGGCGAGAGTTTCCCTTCCGAAATTCTTTCCGCCGGACGGGCGTTCAATTCCAAAGGTACCGTATTGGTGATAAACGGATTCGACCGCATCAGTGCCCCTGCCGACTTTACGGCCCCCGCCCCCGCCGACACCCTCCTTGCCGGATTTCTGGATGAGCAGGACCACGGGGTCCCCTATATCCATGACATCAGCTACATTGGCAAGATGAAGGAATACCGCCGTTCCATTCCCTGGATGGACGACGACGCCTCCGGTTTCGGCGACAGTTATGGAAATTACGAGACCCAAGTCATCGCAGGAAATACGTTCGATTATCCTGCCATACATGGTGCCGCTATCCTGAAAGCGGGATATTCGTTTGTATCGGTTAGTAATGAAAGTCTCTCCCCCGTAGGAAAGGGAGAGAAGAATATTCCGGTGGATATGAGGGAGTATAGGTATGTGGACTTGATACTTGGGAAGCAATGCCAGACCAAGATGGGACGGGGAGGCGTAAAACCGTTGGAGTTCAAGACTTTCAGCAAACCGATGCAGGAGGCTATTGCGGCTTATTGTAAGCAAGGTGGAAATATCTTTGTTTCGGGCGCTTTTGTAGGAACGGATTTATGGGACAACCGCCTTGCAACCGCCGACGAAGCCGACAAGAAATTTGCGATGGAAGTACTGAAATATAAGTGGCGTGTGGGACAAGCGGCTACAATGGGTAAGGTGAAAAGCGTAGCTTCTCCGTTCCCCGCCCTTTCAGGAAACTATACCTATCACAATGAGCTGAATGCCGATTCGTATGTGGTGGAATCACCGGACGCCATTGAACCGGCAACCAAAGATGCACACACCGTGATGCGGTATTCTGAAAACAACCTGAGTGCCGGTGTGGCCTACCAGGGCGACTACAAGACTTTTGTATTGGGATTCCCTTTTGAATCCATACGTACTGATTCTGAAAGAGAGGCACTCATGAATGCTGTGCTGACATTCTTCAACGACAACAAATAATATCAACCAATCATCATCTATGAACAGAAGACTGTTAATAATCGTCCTGATGGCTTGCCTGCTCCCCCTGGGGATGCAGGCACAGCAAGGGACATTCCGTTTTGCCCAACTGACAGACATTCATCTGACCCCGAACAATCCGAATCCCACAGAGGACCTGCTGCGTTCCGTGGCACAGATTAATGCCACCGACAGTATCGACTTTGTCCTGGTGACGGGCGACCTGACCGAAGAAGGCGACCGTACTACCATGGAAAAAGTGAAATCGTGCCTTGACTTGCTGAAGGTCCCCTACCACGTAGTCCTAGGCAACCATGAAACGAAATGGAGCGACTCCGGCTGTACCGCTTTCGGAGAAATCTTTGGCGGCGAACTCTTCGAGTTCGAGCATAAGGGATTCCTTTTCCTCGGCTTCAACTCCGGTCCGCTGATGCGTATGGCCTACGGGCATGTAGTGCCGCAAGACATCCGTTGGATGACGGAAGAAATGGAGAAAAACGGCAAAGACAAACCGGTGATACTTGTCACCCACTATCCGCTAATGGAAGGTGATGTGGACAACTGGTATGAGGTGACGGATGCCGTCCGCCCCTACAACGTGCGCTTGTTTATCGGCGGACACTACCACAGCAACCGGGATTTACGTTATGACGGCATTCCGGGCGTACTGATGCGCAGCAACCTGCGCGACAAAGAAGGGAAACAGGGTTATGGCATCTATGAAGTAACCGGGGATTCCATCCGGGTATACACGCAACGTATCGGCGAGCCCAAGAAGCAGTGGACAGCATTCTCGCTGACTAAGCAGTATTACGACCGCAACGGAAAGGCAGAGAAATATCCCGACTTCTCGGTCAACAAGGAATATCCGCAAGTAAAGGAGCAATGGATGGTGCAGACGGGCGCAGGCATTTACTGCTCTTCCGCCGTAGAAAAAGATAAAGTGTTCGTAGGAGACGATATGGGACGGCTGACAGCCTACACCCTGAAAAACGGCAAAAAGCTATGGAGCTTTGAATCCGGCAAGCGCATTGTCGGTACTCCGGCCGTAAGCGAAGGTATCGTTGTATTCGGGTCTGCTGACCGCCACATCTACGGATTGAACGCCAAAGACGGCAGCCTGCTCTGGACGGTAAAAGCTGCCGAACCGGTACTCGGAGCCGTGACCATCGCAGACGGTACCGCCTACATCGGTGCCAGTGATGCCACTTTCCGCGCCATAGACATCCATACGGGAAAAGTAATCTGGGCCTACACCGGCGTGAAGGGCTACATCGAAACCAAGCCGTTGGTGACGGAAGACAAGGTCATCTTCGGCGCATGGGACAATACACTGTATGCCCTGAACAAGACTGACGGACGTGAGTTGTGGAAATGGACGGGCGGACTGACCCGCATGCACTTCTCTCCTGCCGCCGTATGGCCGGTAGCTGCCGACGGTAAAGTATTCATTACCGACCCGCAACGCGCCATGACCGCTATAGACATCCATACGGGCAATACCGTGTGGCGCACCTTCCAGTCCATGGTGCGCGAGACCATCGGACTTTCCGAAGACGGTGAACGTATCTATAGCAAAACGATGAACGACAGCATTGTTTGCTATGCAGCTCAAGGAGATACTCCGCGGGAGTTGTGGGCAACCAATATAGGTTTCGGTTATGAGCATGCCCCCTCCATGCAAGTGGAAAAAGAGGGGGTAATGTTTGGCAGTACCAAAGAAGGACTTATCTTCGCACTGGAAGGAAAAACAGGCAAAGTACTGTGGAAACATAAAATAGGAAATTCACTCATCAGTACCGTAGTTCCGTTGAACGGCCACGAAGTTCTATTCACGGCAACCAGCGGGGAAGTGGGACTTCTGAGAATTAAAAATTGAGAATTAAAAATTAAAAGATATATCATGAATAAAATCAGTTGCTTTCTTCCCTACGCAGGAAAAGAACAAGTAGAAAAAACAGTGAATAGCCTACAGGCGACAGGACTTATAGAAGAAATCCGGTTAATCACGACCGATGCCACTCTGGAATCGCTCCCGGACTGCGAAATATTGTTTGTTGACATGCCCTACAGCAGTGCAACTCTCAAAGCTATTGCTAATGCAGCCAAGGGAGAATACACATTGCTTTATACCAAAGAGACTACGCTCGAAATGGGTATGTTTGCACTGGAACGTATGATACACATCCTTGAAGATTCAAGCGCCGGTATGGTATATGCCGACCACTACCAAATAGCAGACGGCAAGCAGAGCAACGCTCCGGTAATCGACTACCAATTCGGTTCCTTGAGGGATGACTTCAACTTTGGCTCCCTGCTCCTTTTCAACACCGAAAAACTAAAGGAAGCCGCCGGACACATGAAGTCTGACTACAACTTCGCCGGACTTTACGACCTGCGCTTGAAATTGAGCCAACATTCAGACTTGGTACATATCAACGAATACTTATACAGCGAGGTGGAAAACGATACCCGCAAGAGCGGCGAAAAGATTTTCGACTATGTAGACCCCAAAAACCGTGACCGCCAGATTGAGATGGAGCAGGCATGTACCGAACATCTGAAAGAAATCGGGGGGTATCTGGCACCGGAGTTCAAGAAGATTGAGTTCTCTGCCGGTAACTTTGAGTATGAAGCTTCGGTCATCATTCCGGTGCGCAACCGTATCCGTACCATCCGCGATGCCATCAAGTCGGTACTGATGCAGAAGACAGACTTCAAATATAATCTTATCATCATCGACAACCACTCCACAGACGGCACAACGGAAGCCATCGACGAATTCAAGGACGACGAACGCCTCATCCATATCGTCCCCGAACGCAACGACCTCGGTATCGGCGGTTGCTGGAATGTAGGTGTACACCACCCCAAGTGTGGCAAGTTTGCCGTGCAGCTGGACAGCGACGACGTATACAAAGACGAAAACACACTCGCCATCATGGTACGTGCCTTCTACGAACAGAACTGCGCCATGGTGGTAGGCACCTATATGATGACGGACTTCAACATGAACATGATTGCTCCGGGCATCATCGACCACAAGGAATGGACTCCGGCAAACGGACGCAACAACGCCCTCCGCATCAACGGCCTGGGTGCCCCACGCGCCTTCTATACCCCGGTGCTGCGCGAAGTGAAAGTACCCAATACCAGCTATGGCGAAGATTATGCACTAGGACTGAACTTCTCCCGTCAATACCAGATAGGACGTGTGTACGACGTGGTCTACCTCTGCCGCCGTTGGGACGACAATTCCGACGCCTCACTGGATATTGTAAAAATGAACGGACACAACCTCTACAAAGATCGTATCCGTACTTGGGAACTCCAAGCACGCATAGCAATGAACAAGAAAAAGTGATTGCACACCGTAAATCATCAAATAACAGACAAGCTCATGAATCAAACGATACACAATCTTCTAACCGGACAACTGGCATCCTGGGAGACGGCACGCAACAATTATGCTGCCCTCTCCGGTGTGCGGGTGAAAGAGCTGAATGTAAACGGCATACCCTATAAGGTACAGTTCAACCCGGCACGCATCGTTTCCTCCGGTGCCAAGGTGGATGCCAAGTCCATTCAGGAACGAAAATGCTTTCTGTGCCCGGCAAACCTGCCACCGGTACAGAAAGGTATCCCATTTGGCGGGCACTACCATATTCTGGTGAATCCGTTCCCCATTTTCCCTCGCCACCTGACGATACCGGAACTGGCGCATACTCCCCAACGCATCGCTTCCCGCTTCACCGATGTGCTGGAGCTGGCCGAGGCGCTGACGGAATATACCATTTTCTACAACGGTCCCCGATGTGGCGCCTCCGCCCCCGACCATGCTCATTTCCAAGCAGGAAACAAAGGATTCATGCCTATCGAAAAAGACTGGCGCGGACAAGTTGCCGGAAAGATAGCCGATTATGGAAAGGCTACGCTATGGTATCTCAATGACGCTCCCCGTGCCACACTTGTGATTGAATCCATCTCCAAAGAGGACGCGGCAGACTTGTTCGACATCATTTACCGCTCTCTGGACGTGAAACCCGAGGAAGACGAACCGATGATGAACGTACTGGTCCTATACGAGGCCGACCGTTGGGTGGTCTTTGTCTTCCCGCGCGAGAAGCACCGTCCCACCTGCTACACCGCCGAGGGAGAAGCCAACCTATTGAGCAGTCCGGCGTCCGTTGACTTGGGAGGTGTCTTTATCACCCCCGTAGAAAAGGATTTCCTAAAAATCACTGCGGAAGATGTGGCACAGATATTAAGTGAAGTATGCCTCTCTGCCACAGACTTCCACAAGGTACGGCAGCGTATCAGGGAAAAAATATGACTTCTGAAATCCTAAAACTCTAATTTTAAAGAAATACCATTATGAAAGAGCCCAAAGTACAAGTAGGCATTCTGTTTGAACCGCAGATAGAATTCGTTTTGCTGAACCCGTATCGCATAGACGGAACGGAAGTCAGCGGCAAGCAGGTAGTGACCTACGACGAAGGCAAGATTCTCTGGAATGGCCGCCAGTATGACGAACTGCTGTTCGAACCGCAACACGAGCAGACCGATGCCTTCGAACTATTGGACGTTACCATCGGCATCAATTTCCATTGGGAGCGCAAAGAAGACCAGCGTTTTCTGGGTGCCCTCAAAATCATCGTTGAGAATGGAAAGCTCACCGGCATCAACGTCATCCATGTAGAAGATTATCTGACCAGCGTCATCTCCTCCGAGATGAGTGCCACCGCTTCTCTGGAGCTGCTCAAGGCACACGCTGTCATCTCCCGAAGCTGGCTACTGGCACAAATACAAAAGAATAAGGAAATCACCGAAGCCCAAGCTAACTACTCGGCCTTTACGCAGACCGACGAAGAGCTGATTCGCTGGTACGACCGAGAAGACCACACACGTTTCGATGTATGCGCCGACGACCATTGTCAACGCTACCAGGGCATTACACGTGCCTCTACCGATATTGTGAAACAAGCCATCTCCGCTACCCGCGGCCAGGTACTGACATCTGATGGTAAGATTTGCGACGCCCGTTTCTCCAAATGCTGCGGCGGTGCTTTCGAGGAGTTCCAATACTGCTGGGAAGACATCAAATACCCCTATCTTGCCCAACAACGAGACAGCAAAACGCACGCCACACTGCCCGATTTGACGCAGGAAGTCGAAGCGGACCGCTGGATTCGTACCTCCCCCGAAGCATTCTGCAACACCACCGACAAGAAAATCCTCTCACAGGTACTCAATAACTATGACCAGGAGACTACGGACTTCTATCGCTGGAAAGTGGAATATACCCAGGAAGAGCTTTCAGCCCTCATTCTGAAACGTTCAGGCATTGACTACGGACAAATCATCGACCTTATCCCCATAGCCCGCGGAACCAGCGGACGCCTCTGGAAACTGAAGATTGTGGGAACCAAACGCACACTCACCATCGGCAAGGAACTGGAAATCCGCCGCACGCTCTCCACTTCACACCTCTACAGCTCTGCCTTCGTGGTAGACAAAGAGGAGTTGTCCGCCGAAGGCATTCCCGGACGCTTCATCCTCACCGGTGCCGGTTGGGGGCATGGTGTGGGACTTTGCCAAATAGGTGCAGCCGTGATGGGCGAGCAAGGGTATAAGTATGATGCAATACTGCTGCACTACTATATAGGTGCCAGCATTGACAAGCTGTATGAATAATCGAATAGAACACAATAAATCAATATCATGAACCATACAAAAAACATATCGCCATGGGCATGGGTACCCACCTTGTACTTTGCACAAGGCATTCCATATTTTATCGTAAACAACATCTCCGTGATGATGTTTACTAAAATGGGCGTACCGAACGGAGAAATGGCCTTGTTCACAAGCCTGCTCTATCTGCCATGGACTATCAAACCCTTCTGGAGCCCGTTTGTCGACATCATCAAGACCAAAAGATGGTGGACCCTTTCCATGCAGATTCTGATGTCTGTGGCATTCATCCTGCTGACGCTGTCCATTCCACGGCCGGACGAGGCGACTATGGCGGCCGGAACAACCCCCATCAGCATGTTCAGCATCACGCTGATGCTGTTCATCATCACGGCTTTTGCCTCTGCCACACACGACATTGCCGCCGACGGCTTCTACATGCTGGCACTGAAACAGAGTGACCAGGCAGCCTTCGTTGGCATCCGAAGCACGTTTTACCGGCTCGCCTCTATCTTCGGACAAGGCGTGCTCGTAGCCATTGCCGGCGCCATCGAACTGAGAACCGAAAACATTCCGCTGTCATGGACCATCACGATGCTGGTTACAGCCGTTCTGTTCAGCCTGGTGACGTTCTATCACCTCTTTGCAGTCCCCAAACCCGCTTCGGACAAGTCTACACTGGCAGCCGATGCCGCCACTGCAGGAGCCATATTCAGAGAATTCGGACGAACATTCGCCACCTATTTCACCAAACCAGGTGCATTGCTGGCCATCGTGTTCATGTTGCTGTACCGCCTGCCTGAGGCATTCCTCATCAAAATGTGTATGCCCTTCCTGGTGGCCTCCAAAGAATCGGGAGGTCTGGAACTCTCGACTGCAGAAGTAGGTATCGTATACGGCACCATCGGAGTCATATTCCTCACCCTGGGCGGTATTCTGGGAGGATTATTCGCATCACGCATCGGATTGAAAAAATCCATCTGGTGGATGGCAGGATGTATGACTCTACCATGCCTGACGTTTGTCTATCTTGCCATTGCCCAGCCCGACAATCTGTTTGCCATCTCAACCTCCATCGCCATCGAGCAATTTGGCTACGGCTTTGGTTTCACGGCCTACATGCTCTACATGATGTACTTCTCCGAAGGCGAATTCAAGACCTCCCACTATGCCATCTGTACCGCATTCATGGCACTGAGCATGATGATTCCAGGGATGTTTGCGGGATACATTCAGGAGGCTATCGGATATATCGACTTCTTCTGGTTGGTGATGATATGCTGTTTCGCCACGGTTGTTGTCACCATTTTTGCAGACAGAAGAATAGACCCGGAATATGGGAAAAAGTGATTAATGTTTAATGATTAGCGATGAAAAAGATTATTATAATATCCTTGCTCTGCCTCCTCTGCGGAGGTGCGATGCAGGCACAGAAGATAAGAATAAAGACCGGCATCGAAGTACTGAAAGAACAGAATTTCCGATGCTTGGAAGGTAAACGTGTAGGGTTGATTACCAATCCGACGGGAGTGGACAACCGGATGAAGTCTACCATCGACATACTGCACGAGGCCCCGAACGTAAATCTTGTGGCACTCTATGGCCCCGAACACGGCGTACGCGGTGATGTGCACGCAGGCGACCATGTAACGGACATCAAAGACGCGACTACCGGACTGCCCGTATATTCGCTTTACGGAAAGACTCGCAAGGCCACACCGGATATGCTGAAAGACGTAGATGTATTGGTATATGACATCCAGGACATCGGTTGCCGTTCCTTTACCTACATCAGCACCATGGGACTGGCTATGGAAGCCGCTGCCGAAAACGGCAAGGAATTCATCGTGCTGGACCGGCCCAATCCTGTAGGCGGATTGAAAATTGAGGGTAACTTAGTTGAAGATGATTGCATTTCTTTTGTAAGCCAGTTTAAAATTCCGTACCTTTACGCTCTCACTTGCGGTGAGCTGGCACTGATGCTCAATGGCGAGAAGATGTTGAAGGATGGGGAACAATGCAATCTCCACGTAGTGAAGATGAAAGGCTGGAAACGCAAGATGGATTATACCCAAACCGGACTGCAATGGGTTCCTTCCTCTCCACACATTCCACATCCACATTCTGCATTCTTCTATCCCGTCAGCGGAATCCTGGGAGAGCTGGGATATATGTCCATTGGTGTGGGGTATACCATTCCGTTCCAGATGTTTGCCGCACCGTGGGTGGAAGCAGAGAAGCTGGCCGGAAACCTGAACCGTCTGAACGTACCGGGGGTTATCTTCAGACCGATGTACCTGAAACCGTTCTACAGTGTAGGCAAAGGCGAGTTGCTGCAAGGTGTGCAAGTGCACATCATGGATTTCGGCAAAGCACCGTTGAGCGACCTGCAATTCCTGGTCATGCAGGAAGTCGCCGCCCTCTATCCGGACCGTGCCGTGTTTGACCATGCCGACAAGGGACGTTTCTCGATGTTCGACAAGGTAAGTGGTTCGCGGCAGATACGCGAACGCTTTTCGAAGCGGAACCGTTGGGAAGATATACGCGACTACTGGTATAAGGATGCCGAAGACTTTCGTAAGTTGTCGAAAAAGTATTATTTATATAAATAGTTTTACAGACGAACAAAGAGGAAAGATAGCAATCATACTGAGGGTATCCCCATCAGCCCTGTTTATAGCCTACTTTGAAGAGAAATGATACGATAGTAAAAAAACAGATATGAAAGAGCGCAGTTACATGGCTTTCCTGCAGGAAGCAAGCCAAATCATTCCGCAGGAAAGAATTTATACCGACGAACTTCGCCGGCTGGCTTGGGGTACGGATGCCGGTTTCTACCGCCTAATTCCTCAGATTGTAATCCGTTCAAAAGACGAGGACGAAGTTTCACAACTGTTGAAACTGGCTAGCCGCCACGAGTTACCAGTCACCTTCCGAGCGGCAGGAACCAGTTTGTCGGGACAAGCCATTAGTGACTCCATCCTCATCGTAGCCGGCAAGAATTGGGAAAAATACAGCATATCTGCCGACCATGAACAGATAACCCTCCAACCGGGCATCATCGGACAACGTGTGAACGAATTGCTGGCCCCCTACGGCCGCAAGTTTGCACCGGATCCCGCCTCGGTAAAAAGCGCCATGGTGGGCGGTATAGTCATGAACAATGCTTCCGGCATGAATTGCGGCACGCATGCCAACAGCGACAAAGTGCTTGTTTCCGCTCGCATCGTCCTAATGGACGGTACCCTGCTGGATACCGGAAATCCCGCCAGCCGCGCCTCCTTCGAAGTGACCCACCGCAACTTTATCCGCCGCATCTGCGCACTGCGTGACGAAATACGTACCAACGAAAAATTGGCTGAACGCATCCGTTACAAATATTCCATCAAAAACGTAACTGGGCTCAATCTGCTGCCTTTTGTCCGTTTTGATGACCCGTTCGAAATCATCGCCCACCTCATGGTAGGTTCCGAAGGTACATTGGCATTCCTTTCGGAAGTGACGATGAAGACCGAATATGACTATCCCTACAAAGCCTGTGCTATGCTCTACTTCAAGACCATAAAAGAAGCGAGCCGCGCTGTGGTAGCCATGAAGAAGCTGGTCGGCAAAACCGGTGAATGGACAGTAAAAGGGGCTGAAATGCTGGACTACAAGAGCCTTTCTTCCGTCAACGACCCCATATTCCTGAAATACAAAGGTGAAGTTGCCTCCTCCACCCTCCCCGACGTAGAGCCGGGCGACGAAACCGGGCTAACCGCAGTGCTAACTGAAACCAAAGCCCGTACCCCCGAAGAACTCCGACAAAACATATCCACCATCGAAACATGCCTGCAAGCCTTCACAACTTATATTCCGGTACGCTTCACTGACCGTCCGGAGGAATATTCCAAATTCTGGGCCATCCGTTCCGGCATCTTCCCCTCTGTAGGAGGTACCCGCCAGCCGGGAACCACTTGCCTCATCGAAGACATCGCCTTCCACATTGAAGACCTTCCGGAGGCAACGGCAGAACTGCAACAGCTCATAGCCCGCCACGGATATAATGACGCCTGCATCTACGGCCATGCTCTCGAAGGCAACTACCACTTCATCATCAACCAATCCTTCAGTACCCAAGCAGAAGTGAAACGTTACGAAGATTTGATGAATGACATCAAGAACTTGGTAGTAGATAAATATGACGGTTCCCTGAAAGCCGAGCATGGTACGGGCCGGAATATGGCTCCCTTTGTCCGCCATGAATGGGGAGATGACGCCTACAAAGCCATGAAAGCCGTCAAAGAGCTGTTTGACCCACAAGGATTGCTAAACCCCGGTGTCATATTCAATGATGACCCGCAATGCCATATCAAGAACTTCAAGCCGCTGCCTTTATTAATGGAAAATGGAAAAGGAACAATTGACAATGACGCTGTACCCCATTCTCAATTATCAACTGTCTATTCTCAATTAAACAAGTGTATCGAGTGCGGTTTCTGCGAAGTCAACTGTCTCTCCTGCGGCTTTACCCTTTCCTCGCGCCAGCGCATCGTGTTGCAGCGCGAAATATCCCGGTTGAAACAAAGTGGTGAGGACCCGACACGCCTTGCACTGCTCGAAAAGCAATACCGCTATCCCGGCAACCAGACTTGTGCCGGAGACGGTCTCTGCTCCATGTCGTGTCCGATGGGTATCAATACGGGTGACCTTACCCATATAATCCGCCAGGAAGCATTGCCCAAAGGCAGTCTGGGATACAAAACCGGAGACTTTGTCGCCAATCATTTCGCTGGTGTCAAGAGTACACTGCGTCCCGTATTGTCCTTAGCCAACTTCGGACATTCACTATTAGGGACAAAGGCGATGAGCAATATTACCAAAGGCTTGCACAATGCATTAGGCATACCTCTATGGACGCCGGCTATGCCAAAACCCCTCCGTCCTTATAATAAAGCAAAAGTAACTACTCCCCCTCCCTACGGAAAAGGGGGCAAGGAAAGAGAGGCCGTAGTTTATTTCCCCAGCTGCATCAACCAGACTATGGGTCTGGCCAAGAAGTCTCCCGTAGAGCAGCCATTGGTAAACAAAATGGTGTCTTTGTTACAAAAAGCCGATTACGAAATCATCTTCCCGAAAGACATGGACAAACTTTGCTGTGGCACCATTTGGGAAAGTAAAGGGATGCTGGACATTGCCGACCGCAAGACAGCCGAACTGGAGGCCGCACTTTGGGAAGCCAGCGAACAAGGTAAATACCCCGTCCTCTGTGACCAAAGCCCTTGTCTGCACCGCATGCGCGAGTGCATCAAGAAGATGAAACTATATGAACCTGCGGAATTCATCTATACATTCTTACGTGACAAGCTGATTTTCACACCCATCAACCGCCCCGTAGCAGTCCACATCACCTGCTCCATGCGGAAAATGGGACTGGCAGATACCATTATAGCCCTTGCACGTCTCTGCTCCAGTAAAGTCATCGTACCGGAAGAAGTAGGTTGCTGCGGTTTTGCCGGAGACCGGGGATTCACCTATCCTGAGCTGAACTCGTACGCCCTACGCAAACTCCGACCGCAAATAGAAGCATCCGGAGTGAGTATAGGCTACTCCAACAGCCGCACTTGTGAAATCGGATTGACAACAAACTCAGGTATCCCCTACGTATCCATCGCTTATCTGGTAGACGAATGTACAAAGGCGGCTGATAATTAGGATTGATAACTTAACACACAAATATTACAATGAACAGTACAAAAGTAAGCAAACGCATCCTTGCACTCGACATTCTTCGTGGTGTCACCATCGCAGGTATGATTATGGTAAACAACCCCGGTTCGTGGGGACATATCTATGCCCCCTTGCGACATGCAGAATGGAACGGCCTGACTCCCACCGACCTCGTCTTTCCTTTCTTTATGTTTATCATGGGAATTTCTACGTACATTTCCCTGAAGAAATACAACTTCGAGTTCAGCCACACCACCGGCATGAAGATACTGAAACGTACCATCGTCATTTTCCTCATAGGCATGGCCATCGGCTGGTTCTCGCGTTTCTGTTATTACTGGGCTTCCGCTCCGGACGACCTCAGTTTCGGAGAGAAACTATGGGCTTCCGTCTGGACATTCGACCGTATCCGTATCCTGGGTGTCATGCAACGGCTGGCCCTTTGCTACGGTGCAGCCTCCATCATTGCACTAACCATGAAGCATAAACATATACCTTATCTGATCGCCAGCCTATTGATAGGTTACTTCATACTGTTGATGTGTGGTAACGGTTTTGCCTATAATGAAACAAACATTCTTTCCGTGGTAGACCGTGCTATCCTAACCCCTGCACACATGTACAAGGATAACGGCATAGATCCCGAAGGTTTGTTAAGTACTATCCCTGCCATTGCACACGTGTTGCTGGGATTCTGTGTAGGACGGCTGATGCTGGACGGCAACAAGTCAGAAAACCGTGCCTCATTTCTCAATTCGCAGCTTATCACACTGTTTCTAGTAGGTGTTATCCTTACTTTCTCCGGTTTCCTGCTAAACTACGGTTGTCCTATCAATAAGAAAATATGGTCTCCTACCTACGTACTCGTCACTTGCGGACTGGCATCCAGTTTTCTGGCATTGCTTATCTGGATTATTGATGTGAAAGGCTATAAGAAGTGGAGCATGTTTTTCGAGGCATTCGGTGTGAATCCGCTGTTCATGTATGTATTGGGCGGCGTACTTAGCATACTTTTCGGTAGCATCAGCTTCCCGTGGGGAGACGGCAGCATCAGTATACACGGATTCTTATACAATATAGTCCTCATGCCCGTTTTCGGTGAAACCGCCGGTTCCCTTGCCTTTGCCTTGCTGTTTATCGCCATTAACTGGTGTATCGGCTACCAGTTGTACAAACGAAAAATATATATCAAGATATAAGAATAAAGATGAAGGATTAGGGATTAATGTTTAATGATATCACCTTTATTATATGCAATACCCTAATCCTTAATCCATCATCCCTAATCCCTAATCCTTAAAAACTATTTTATATGATTTTAATAGCAGACAGTGGCTCTACAAAAACCGATTGGTGTGTTGTAGAGAATGGAGTACTTATCCAACAGATATTCACGAAGGGTACAAACCCTTTCTTTCAGTCGGAAGAGGAAATCAGTAATGAAATAGCAACAGCTCTATTACCTCAGCTGAAAACAAGTGAACTAGATGCCGTATACTTTTATGGTGCAGGATGCGGATTTCCCGACAAGATAAGTATGGTGCACCGTGCCATTACCAAACACCTCAATGTGAAAAATGAAGTGGAAGTCAATACCGATATGCTGGCTGCCGCACGTGGCCTCTGCGGACATGACTCAGGCATTGCCTGCATCATGGGAACCGGTTCCAACTCATGTTATTATGACGGGAAAAGCATTGTCACCAATGTATCTCCTCTCGGATTCATCTTGGGAGACGAAGGCAGCGGAGCCTGCTTAGGCAAACTACTAGTAGGCGATATCTTGAAAAATCAGATGACACCTGAACTTAAAGAAAAATTCCTCAAACAGTTCGACCTGACACCTGCTGATATCATCGACCGTGTCTACCGTAAACCTTTCCCCAACCGTTTCCTGGCAAGCTTGTCACCGTTTCTTGCACAGAATCTGGGTGAACCTTGTGTACGCGCTCTGGTACTGAACAGCTTTAAGGCATTCCTTAAACGCAACGTCATGCAATATGAAGACTATCAGCATCAAAAAGTACATTTCATCGGTTCAGTAGCCTTCTATTACAAGGAAGTTCTGGCAGAAGCTGCCAAAGAAATGGGTATCCAACTGGGTGCAATCATCAAGAGCCCCATGGAAGGACTCATCAAATATCACAACTGAAAGTGACAAATCGTAAATAGTAAATCGTCAAATAGTAAATAGCCTTATGTTCGTAAAAATCTCAGAGCAACCATCGCTCTACAATGACTTGGAAAAGAAATCAGTCCGTGAAATTCTGGAAGACATCAATACCGAAGACCAGAAAGTGGCGCTTGCCGTACAGAGGGCAATCCCTCAAATAGAAAAGTTGGTAACCCAGATTGTGCCCCGCATGAAACAAGGCGGACGCATCTTCTACATGGGTGCGGGTACCAGTGGACGTCTGGGCGTACTCGACGCTTCGGAAATTCCACCGACTTTCGGTATGCCCCCCACGCTGGTTATCGGCTTGATTGCCGGTGGTGACACTGCATTGAGAAATCCGGTAGAGAATGCCGAAGATGACATTCACCGCGGTTGGGAAGAACTGACGGAACGCAATATTACAGATAAGGATACGGTCATCGGTATTGCTGCATCCGGTACCACCCCCTACGTGATTGGTGCCATGCACGAGGCACGCGAACACGGCATACTGACCGGCTGTATCACCAGCAACCCGGACTCTCCAATGGCAGCAGAGGCAGATGTAGCCATCGAAATGATTGTAGGGCCTGAATATGTGACGGGAAGCTCACGCATGAAATCGGGAACAGGACAGAAAATGATACTGAATATGATTACTACTTCCGTCATGATACAGTTGGGACGCGTGAAAGGCAACAAAATGGTGAATATGCAGCTCAGTAACAAAAAGCTTGTGGACCGTGGTACCCGTATGATTGTAGAGGAACTCGGACTGGACTATGGCAAAGCCAAGGCACTGCTGTTGATGCACGGCTCGGTGAAGAAGGCAGTGGATGCGTACAGAGCCCCTCGTGCCACTAAAGAGGAAGAAGAATAGTTTCAAGAACAATTAACCCGATTAATTATCCCCTTCCCCTTTCAAGAATGTGTCAAAACCCCTTTCATAGGGGGGGCGGGGCAAATCTTTTTATTATGAAAGCAATCTGTTTTTTTCTTTTTTCTCTTTGTCTGCAAGTTGCCACTGCGCAGCCTTTGCAGCGTGTAGCTCCTGAACAGGTGGGAATGGACTCCCGCAAACTGATGTATGCCGATGAAGCGATTGAAACGGCTATCGCCAACAAGGATATTCCCGGCGCCGTACTTGCCGTAGTGCGCAATGGGAAAATGGCATACTTGAAAGCCTATGGTAACAAGCGCATCTACCCCAGTGTAGAGCCAATGACTACCAATACCATCTTTGATATGGCATCATGCAGCAAATCCATGTCGACTGCCGTATGTACAATGATACTGGCAGAACACGGCAAGCTCCGCATGCTGGACCCCGTCAGCCTCTACATACCCAATTTTAAGAATTGGGAGAGTGCAGACGGCAAAGAGAAGAAGGTAATCCGCATTGCCGACCTGATGACACATACTTCCGGACTGCCCCCATACGCACCGGTAGGCGAACTTGAAAAGCAATACGGTTCCCCCAATCCGGATGGTCTTATGGAATACATCGCTACTTGCAAACGTGACTTCAAGCCACAGACAGATTTCCAATACAGTTGCCTCAACTTCATCACCCTGCAGCATATCATCGAGACAATAAGCGGCCAAAGTCTGCGTGATTTTGCCCGTGAAAACATATTTGATGTACTCGGCATGGAGCATACCGACTATCTGCCCTGCCAACGTGACAAGAATGGCAAATGGATAAATACAACAGATGCAAACTGGGCAGGTATCACCGAAGGAAACTGGCACAATGCCATCGCGCCAACCGAAAAACAACCTGACGGGCAAGTCCTCTGCGGACAAGTACACGACCCGCTGGCCCGTATCATGAACGGAGGCATCAGCGGCAACGCCGGAGTATTCTCCTGTGCCGAAGATATTGCCGTGCTCTGCGCAGCCCTGCAGAACGGAGGCGAATGGAACGGCCGCCGTATCCTGAGCCCGCTGGGTGTAAAAAACATGCGTACCGTGCCACGCGCCACAGCCAGTCTGGGACGTACTCTCGGCTGGGACTGCTTTACAGCATACGCCTCTAACAACGGGGACTTGTTCGGCCCGAACACCTATAGCCATACCGGATATACGGGTACTTCCATCGTTATTGACCCAGACAATGACACTTCTGTCATACTGCTTATCAATGCCGTGCATCCGGAAGACGGGCATAGCGTGGTTCGTCTGCGTTCATTGGTTGCCAACGCTGTAGCCGCTTCCATCTGTCCCGTTCCGCACATCTATACAGACCATTACTACAAACGCTTCCTACAGTTTATGGATGAGCCTGCCATTACAAGCAAAGACATCGTCATGCTTGGCAACAGCCTGACTGAAGGCGGTGGTGACTGGTCGGCACGCCTCGGCAAGAAGAACGTACGCAACCGTGGCATTATCGGTGACGAAGTGATGGGTATCTACGACCGTCTGCACCAGATACTCCCCGGACATCCCGCCAAGCTGTTCCTACTTATCGGAGTCAACGATATTTCCCACAATTTGACGTCGGACAGCATTGTAAGTATGATTCGTACAACCGTGGAACGTATTCAGAAAGAATCTCCCGATACGAAACTATACTTGCAAAGCCTGCTTCCTTTCAATGAAAGTTTCGGCCGGTACAAAAGCCTGACTGGGAAAACCGATATAATCCCCGAAGTCAACCTTCGTTTGGAAGCACTTGCCAAAGAAAAAAACATCGCTTATATCAACCTCTTCCCCTTGTTTACAGAGAAGGGAACGAATGTACTGCGCAGCGAACTAACCAACGACGGGTTGCATTTGAATGAGGATGGATACAAGATTTGGGTAAAGGCCATCAAGAAGAAAATATAGACTCCTCTATTATAAATAATAAAAAAGTGGTGAAGAAAAATCTTCACCACTTTTTTATTATTTATACCGGTTATTCTACGATGCGCTCCAGCAACAAATCGAACGTCAATGCGGTATATCCAGGGATTGTTCCATCACTATTACCACTGGATCCATAGGCGCTCTGCCAAGGTATATAAAGCATCCAACGCTCGCCTACCCGCATTAACTGCAAGGCTGCTGTCCATCCGGGAATTACATTTGCAACACCAAAAGTGGTTGGGGAATCAAAAGCTGTCGGTGCTTTCAACGAATTCAATGGAATATTAGTATCCAAAGCACTATACCCATCAAAATTTCCGTCAATTTGATCACCGACAATTAAAGTTCCGTAATAAAAAGCACTGACAGTAGAATGGTATCCCATATATAACGGACGTTCCCCTGTTTCATTCTTCACAAGCTTCTTGCAATATACATACTGGGCACCTTCGGTAGTGCTGGCAGTCGTCTGTATGGCATACAGTTTCCCGAGTTCCATAGCATCAGCCTGCTCTGCTGTGGCAACATAGTTCTCGCCAGTCAGCCTTTTTATCGAGTCAGCAAATGCCTCATTGCGTTCTCTCCAGTTATCATACTTCCCAGCCTCCTCCACTTCTTCACAAGAAATAAAAGCACCCACCAGCAACAGCAGGAAAGGCAAAAACAAAAGGGACTTTTTCATTTACTATTTTACTATTTTACTATTTACTATTTCAGTTTGTTCACGCATCAGTCTATTCCGTAACCGGTTTATTGCAACGTTTTCAGCAGTGATGTAATGCTTACACGGTCTGCAATGATATTGTTCAGTTCGGAGATAGCCACACGTTCTTGCTTCATGGTGTCACGGTTACGCAAGGTCACGCAATTGTCCTCCAATGTCTGGTGGTCCACAGTTACACAGTACGGAGTACCGATGGCATCCTGACGGCGGTAACGCTTGCCGATGGAGTCTTTCTCGTCATACTGGCAATGGAAGTGGAACTTCAAGTTGTCAATGATTTCGCGTGCCTTTTCGGGCAGTCCGTCTTTCTTTACCAACGGCATCACAGCCAGCTTCACCGGAGCCAGAGCAGCGGGAAGTTTCAATACTACGCGCGTTTCACCGTTCTCCAGCTTCTCTTCACAGTAGGAAGCAGACATGATGCTGAGGAACATACGGTCTACGCCTATCGAGGTTTCGATGACATACGGAGTATAGCTTTCGTTGGTTTCAGGGTCGAAATACTTGATGTTCTTACCGGAGAATTTCTCATGCTGGGACAAGTCAAAATTAGTACGGCTGTGAATACCTTCCACTTCCTTAAAACCGAAAGGCATCAGGAACTCGATGTCTGTAGCAGCATTGGCGTAGTGTGCCAGTTTGTCGTGGTCGTGGAAACGGTAATGGTCGTCGCCAAAGCCCAGCGCCTTGTGCCATTTCAGACGAGTAGCCTTCCAGGTCTTGAACCAGTCAAGCTCCGTACCCGGCTTCACGAAGAACTGCATTTCCATCTGCTCGAACTCGCGCATGCGGAAGATGAACTGGCGGGCTACGATTTCGTTACGGAAAGCCTTACCAATCTGGGCGATACCGAAAGGAATCTTCATGCGACCGGTTTTCTGTACATTCAGGTAATTTACGAAGATACCTTGTGCCGTTTCCGGACGAAGGTATATCTTCATGGCACCATCGGCGGTAGAGCCCATTTCTGTTGAGAACATCAGATTGAACTGACGCACCTCTGTCCAGTTCTTTGTGCCACTGATAGGGCAAACGATTTCTTCGTCAAGGATAATCTGACGGAGTTCGTCCAGATTATTATCGTTCAAAGCCTTGGAAAAGCGTTCATGCAAGGCATCACGCTTGGCCTGGTGTTCCAACACACGCCCGTTGGTACTGCGGAACTGAGCCTCATCGAAAGCCTCACCAAAACGCTTGGCAGCTTTGGCCACTTCTTTGTTTATCTTGTCATCGTACTTAGCAAGCTGGTCCTCTATCAACACATCGGCACGATAACGTTTCTTGGAATCGCGGTTGTCAATCAAAGGGTCATTGAAAGCATCTACGTGTCCGCTGGCTTTCCAGATGGTGGGGTGCATAAAGATTGCTGAGTCGATACCGACAATATTTTCGTGCAGCAGTACCATACTCTGCCACCAGTATTGCTTGATGTTATTTTTTAGTTCCACACCCATCTGACCATAGTCATACACAGCTCCCAGTCCATCATAAATCTCGCTGGAAGGGAACACAAAACCATATTCCTTACAGTGTGATACGAGTTTCTTAAAAACGTCTTCTTGTGCCATTTTCTGTTGTATCTAAATTAATTTGAATCTTATTTTCAGCTAAAAAGCGCCACAAAGATAGGGATTTATATCGTAAGTAGGACACAGAGGGTATTAATTTATCTTATTCCACCTTTTGAACGGACGCACCGAAGCATAAAATTACAATTCCCTATTGGTAGGATACGAGCGTTTCTACACTTGAAAATAGATACAAGCAAAATACTTACCCTCATTACTTCCACCTACAAGAAGACATTAAATATTACATTTCACCCTTTCCAACCAGCCGATATGCTTCCCTGACCACTTCCTGCGGATAGCCGCACATCTCGATAATCCGGATGGCATTACGTTCCGTCACCGGTCCCGGCTTCAACTTATAATCAAAAGACAATGTATTGTCGGCAACACACTCACAAAAATGAAACAATTCATATTCGTCCTCAAGTAAGGAAGCCAGTTCGACATCGTGAGTGGAAGCAAACACAATACTGTTCTTGTGCGCCAAAGCAGACAGCACAGCTTTGGCTATAGCTATCCGTTCCACCGTATTCGTCCCCTTGAACAACTCGTCCAGCAGGAAAAACCGCCAACACTCCTTTCCGGCTTCCAGCATCTCTCGAACAATTTGCACCTCCTGCAGAAAGAAACTTTTTCCTTCCATCAGACTATCCTCCAGATGGATAGCAGAATATAATGCAGCATCCATAGGAAAACGGAAACTGTGGGCAAAACAAGTATGGAGCACTTGTGCGGAAAACAGGTTAAGTCCAATGGCACGGATAAAAGTTGTCTTACCGGACATATTGGAACCGGTAACAAGGACAGATTTGCCACAGAGTGTAATGTCATTAGGGATACAACGTTCTATAAGCGGATGATAAAGCCCCTCTGCATGAAATGTTTCACCCTCACCGCAAGCTTCCGGTAAAACATAATAGGGCAGCCCATCCCGGAGCTCGGAAACAGAGCAAAGCACATCCACCAGTCCGAAATAGCGGAAAACCTCTTCAATCTGTTCCTGTTTACCCTGCAATAGAAAGAAAGCCTTGGAAACCGGAATAACTTCCCGCAGAAAAAACACATTCACTATCTCGGTGAAGAAATAAGCGAAAATGGCGATGTCGCTCTCCAGTCTGATACTGAAACGGAAAGTGGAAAGTTTCTTTCGCAACGGATGCAATGCCTGCAAAGTCTTTTGGATATCCCGATGCACGGATGCACACAACGGAATCTGTGCCAACTTCTCCGCTTGCCTGAGCAACTGCCATAACTGAGGAATGGAAAAGAAATAGCCCTGAATCCGAGCCTTGCTGTGATAGTGCAGTACCATGTTCACCAATACCGATGTGCACAAAATCCCCAGAACATAAAGCGAAGACGTAATGTAAACCATTCCCAACAAAACAAAAGGCACGAATTGCAAGATAGTCAGCAAACGGTAAAAGCGGCGGGAATACACGGGATGGGAAATGGAGAACAACGATGCAATGGTATAAGCATCCGGCGTATCCAGCTTCCGCAACTCCGACCGGATTCCTGCACGCAACTCCTTGTCGGCAGAAAGCTTGCGAATCACCTCCTCTTGTTCCGAAATCTCCGAAAGACGGTTGTAATGCAACACGTCGTAAAGGTACTGTCGGCCCACACAAGAAGAAGTACGGTCAGCCCATTCGAAAAAATCATCCAGATTGAGGTCGTCCCAGGTTTTCTGTGACACCAAATGTTCTGTCTCCCTCGCCGACCGGTACTCGTGGTATAGCGATATATCCGAAAATGACTGTTCCATCAAAGAATTATTTGGAATGATGCACAAAAATAATGAAAAGATTGCATTCTATCTAATTTCCTTGCTGCTTTCCCTATATTATGTTTACTTTGCGGATACAAACACTTTTCATTACTTCACCATTAAAATTATAACAAGATGAAACACATTTTTTTCACATTGACACTGTTTTTACTGGCCTTACTGTCAACATCATGCGGAAACAAGAAAGTAGCATATCAGAATCCCCTGCCCATGGCCTTCGGAGACCCATTCCTGCTGAAAGCTTCCGACGGCAAATACTATATGTACGGAACGGGCAGAGTATCGAACGGTTTTAAAGTATACTCCTCCGATGACCTGGTGACATGGACAGACGAGGGTCCCATCTATCAAGGCGGCACCTCCGACTCATGGGCCACCGACTGTTTCTGGGCACCCGAAGTGTATGAACGGAACGGCAAATACTACCTATGGTTCAGCGCCAACTGGAAAGAAAATCCCACTAAAGAGCAAGAGAACTTCCGTATCGGTGTAGCCGTAGCCGATAAGCCTACGGGCCCTTTCAAAGACCTGTTCAACCAACCGGTATTCGACCCCGGCTATCCTATCATCGACGCAAACATACTCTTTGACGATGCTACCGGAAAGACCTACCTCTACTACTCCCGCTGCTGCTACAAACATGCCGTTGAAAGCGAAGTTTCAGCATGGGCTAAAGAAAAGGGCTGGTTTGACGAGATTGAGGAAAGTTGGATTTACGGCGTGGAACTGAAACCAGATTTCTCCGGTATCATCGGAGAACCGGTAGCACTGCTTTGCCCGCCCCAGACAATGGACGACCCTCAAGCGGAATGGGAGAACCGCTCGGTGACTTCACATGAAGTCAACAGACGCTGGACAGAAGGCTCGTATATCGTGAAACACAAAAATCTCTATTATATGCTGTACTCTGCAAACTTTTTCGGAGGAAAAAATTACGCGGTGGGTTATGCTACCTCCCAGACCCCCTTAGGACCATTCACAAAAGCTGCCAACAATCCGGTGCTACAAAAGAACACAGAGCAAGGCGGCATCGTGACCGGAACCGGGCATTGTATGCTCATTGATATTCACAACCGACTTTATTGCGTTTATCATGGACGCACCGAAACCACTGGTGATGAACGAATGGTATTCATTGACCCGGCAGAAATCCAACCGGATAGAAAACTGGTGGTCCACGGACCGAATACCGGCTCACAGCAAATTGAGCATTGAATGTAGCCAAGCAAACACCGGCGCGTTGAGGCATACAGTTAAAAAACTATCGTACCGGTTTCCTATAATAGAATTAAATTAGTATTTTTGCCTGCAACTGAAAAATCAGTAATATCATAGAATAGACAATTCCCGAACAAATATGAGCGAAGATTTTGAAGCACCGAAAGATGATTTGGACAAGGAACTCCCGGCCGGGAGCGAAGAACACTCGGATTACAAACCTGCGGACGCAAAGGATGCCAATATAAAACACCAATTGAGCGGCATGTACCAAAACTGGTTTTTGGACTATGCCTCATATGTTATATTGGAACGTGCCGTACCCCATATCATGGATGGCCTGAAGCCCGTACAGCGACGTATCCTGCACTCCATGCGCCGTATGGAAGACGGACGCTACAACAAGGTGGCGAACATCGTGGGACACACCATGCAGTTCCATCCTCACGGTGATGCTTCTATCGGCGATGCTCTGGTACAACTGGGACAAAAGGACTTGCTCGTGGATTGCCAGGGAAACTGGGGTAACATTCTGACGGGTGACAGCGCCGCTGCCCCCCGTTATATCGAAGCACGTCTCTCCAAGTTCGCACTGGACGTGGTATTCAACCCCAAGACCACCGAATGGAAACTCTCTTATGACGGGCGAAACAAAGAACCGGTTACACTACCGGTAAAATTCCCACTGCTGCTTGCACAAGGTGTGGAAGGTATTGCCGTAGGCCTGTCATCCAAAATATTACCACATAACTTCAATGAGCTGTGCGATGCTTCCATCAGCTATCTGCACAACGAAGAATTCAAGCTGTACCCCGACTTCCAGACGGGAGGCAGTATCGATGTATCCAAATACAACGACGGTGAACGTGGCGGTGCGATACGCGTGCGCTCCAAAATAGAAAAGATAGACAACAAGACACTTGCCATTAAGGAAATTCCTTACGGGAAAACGGTGGCCAGTGTATGCGACTCCATCGTAAAGGCCAGCGAAAAAGGAAAAATCAAGATACGTAAGGTAGAGGACCTGACATCCGGCAGTGTGGAAATATTAGTGCATCTAGCCCCGGGTGTATCATCCGACAAGACCATCGATGCCCTCTATGCCTTCACCGACTGTGAAGTGAGCATCTCTCCCAACTGCTGTGTCATCGACGACCAAAAGCCCCACTTCCTCACCGTGAGTGATGTATTGCGCAAATCAGTCGACAACACATTGGCACTGCTACGCCAGGAACTGGAAATCCGTAAGGGAGAGATACTGGAAAGCCTGCATTTCGCTTCACTCGAAAAGATATTCATTGAAGAACGTATTTACAAGGATAAGGAGTTTGAACAAGCCAAAAACATGGATGCCGCCTGCGAACATATCGATGAGCGCCTGACTCCCTACTACCCGACTTTCATCCGCGAAGTGACCAAGGAAGACATCCTCCGGCTGATGGAGATAAAGATGGCACGTATCCTCAAGTTCAACTCCGACAAGGCAGAGGAACTGATAGCACGCATGAAGAAGGACATAGAGGAGATAGACCGCCATCTGGCAAACATCGTGGAATATACCGTCGACTGGTTCCGTATGCTGAAAGACAAGTACGGCAAAGGCTTCCCCCGCCACACGGAACTGCGTAACTTCGACACCATCGAGGCAACCAAAGTCATCGAAGCCAACGAAAAGCTGTACATCAACCGCGAAGAGGGGTTCATCGGAACTGGATTGAAGAAAGACGAATTCATAGGCAACTGCTCGCCCATAGATGACGTGATTATCTTCTTCCGCGATGGAAAATATATCATTACCCCAGTGGCCGACAAGAAGTTCGTAGGCAAGAATATACTTTATGCCAACATTTTCAAGAAGAACGACAAACGTACCATCTACAATGTCTGCTACCGTGACGGTAAGGAGGGGACAAGCTATATCAAGCGTTTTGCCGTCACTTCCGTGGTGCGTGACCGCGAATACGATGTGACGCAGGGCACCCCCGACTCCCGTATCACCTACTTCACTGCCAACCCCAACGGCGAAGCCGAAATCATCAAGGTAACCCTGAAACCCAATCCCCGCGTACGCCGCATCATCTTCGAGGAGGATTTCAGCAATATCAATATCAAGGGACGGCAGGCCATGGGAAATATACTCACGAAACTCCCCGTACACAAGATAGCCTTGAAACAGCGCGGAGGCTCCACCCTGGGCGGACGGAAAGTCTGGTTCGACCGTGACGTGCTGCGCCTCAACTACGACGGTCGCGGAGAATATCTCGGAGAATTCCAGAGCGAAGACACCATCCTTGTCGTACAGAACAGCGGAGAGTTCTATGCCACCAACTTCGACCTGAACAATCACTATGACGACGGCATACGCGTATTGGAGAAATACGATCCGAACAAAGTATGGACCGCCGTACTCTACGATGCCGACCAGCAGAACTATCCTTACATCAAGCGTTTCTGCTTCGAAGCAACCGCCCGCAAGCAAAACTATTTAGGAGAAAACAAGAACAGCAGCCTCATTCTGCTGACAGACGAGTGCTACCCACGTTTAGAAGTGGTGTTTGGCGGTCACGACAATTTCCGAGAGCCGATGGTGGTGGAAGCCGACGAATTCATCGCCGTGAAAGGCTTCAAAGCAAAAGGTAAGCGCCTAACCACCTATACTATAGAAACCATCAACGAACTGGAGCCTACCCGTCAACCGGAACCCTCGCAGGAAACCGAAGAGCAGGAAACGGATGAAGAACCGGAAATTCTGGACCCCGACCACGGTAAAAGTGAAGGGGACATACTGGACGAGCTGACAGGACAGATGAAGCTGTTTTGATGAAGAATGAGAATGAAGGATTAGGAATTGGCTGACGATTACTAATTTGTAATTGAGAATTTAATATGTACGTATACAAGATAATAATCCTATGCGGACTGCTCTTGGGAAGTGCCGGACTGAAAGCACAAGAAGCACAATGCAGCATCGACCGGGAGCTACGGGCTGACTCCACCAACCGCAACCGTATCATCACTCGTGCCACCATGTATGGTATCGGCTTCACCAACGTGTTCGACACTTATCTTTCACCTCAAGAGTACAAGGGAATCGACTTCCGTATCTCCCGCGAAAGCATGCGGATGACACGGTTAATGGGCGGCAACGTATCTCTGCAAACTTTCTTCCAGGCAGACTTGGGATACACACACAATAAAGTAGACAATAACAATACATTCTCCGGACTGGCCAACTGGAACTACGGCCTGCATTATAATTTTCCAATCACGGGCAATTTCAAACTGCTTGCCGGAGGAGTCGGCGACTTCAACGGTGGCTTTGTCTATAATCTGCGCAACGGAAACAACCCCGCCCAAGCACGTGCCTATATCAACCTTGCCGCATCGGGAATGGCTATTTGGAACTTACGCATCAAGAACCGTCCCATCACACTACGCTATCAGGTGAATCTTCCTTTGGCAGGTATCATGTTCATGCCCAACTATGGACAGTCCTACTACGAGATATTTACGTTGGGACATTGGGACGGAGTAGTGAACTTCACCTCCCTGCACAACCAGCCCTCTCTGAGACAAATGCTGACCGCCGACTTTCCGGTGGGACGTGCCCGGATGCGTTTTGCTTACATATGGGACGCACAACAGTCCAAAGTAAACGAAATAAAGACACATACTTACTCGCACGTATTCATGGTGGGGTTCGTAAAGGAACTCTATCTGTTTCCTAACAAGAGAAAGTAAAAAGTGACAAGGTGATAAATGATAAGACGATAAGGATAATGTGCATGAAAAGAATATATATCTTAATAATTTGGAGTGCCCTACTCATGTTACTGCCCCTATTGAACGGATGTATTCGTGAGGAAGAGGTTAACAATACCCCACAAGGCAACTTCGAAGCCTTGTGGAAAATAATAGACGAACAGTACTGTTTCCTGGACTACAAGCAAATAGATTGGAATGCCATTCATGACAAGTACCAACCGCTCATCACCCCGGGAATGAGCTACGACGGTCTATTTGAAATATTAGGTAACATGCTTGCCGAGTTGAAAGACGGACATGTCAACTTGTACTCTTCTTCCAACATGGCACGCTACTGGGACTGGTATCTGGATTATCCCCGTAACTTCAACGAAAGTATCATTGAAAAGTACCTGGGAAGAGACTACCGCATTGCCGGAGGCGCCAAATATACCATCTTGGAGGACAACATAGGATATATCTATTACGGTGATTTCTCCAGCGGCATCGGAAACGGCAACCTGGATGAGATTCTGTTATACCTTTCCGCTTGCAATGGCCTGATTATCGACGTGCGCAACAACGGTGGCGGCAACTTGACAAACGCCACCCGAATGGTACAACGTTTCACGAATAAAAAAGTACTGACGGGATATATTCAGCACAAAACTGGCAAAGGCCATAGCGATTTTTCAGATCCGACTCCCATTTATGTAGAACCTTCCAACAGTATCCGCTGGCAAAAAAAGGTAATTGTCCTGACAAATCGTCATTCCTATAGTGCAACCAATGATTTTGTCAATTCCATGCGCTGTTTTCCCAATGTCACCTTGGTTGGTGATAAAACCGGCGGAGGGTCGGGCCTGCCATTCTCTTCGGAACTGCCCAACGGATGGGGAGTACGCTTTTCTGCCAGCCCGCACCTCGATGCCCAAAAACAGCATATCGAGTTCGGCATCGACCCAGACAAAAAGGTGGATATGAGCAAAGAAGATGAGAACAATGACCTGGATACCATCATTGAGGAAGCAAGAAAAATGCTGAAAGTGACTTCCTAAAACGACTTTATCTAAAAAACAATTTGCCAAAACGAAAATTCTTTCTATCTTTGCCACCGCTAATTGGAATTATTCCGCGGATGTGGCGTAATTGGCAGCCGCGCCAGACTTAGGATCTGGTGCCGTGAGGCGTGTAGGTTCGAGTCCTATCATCCGCACAATCCCTATAATAATTTTCAAAAGACAAACAACTAAGAGGGGAGGATATTCATTAAGAAGCATCCTCCCTAACTGCTTCAAGTACCTTTTTTATCTCATCAAAACACAATATTTAGAATACTTATTGTATCTTTGCTTCCAAGAAACACTTCGATTAACCTAAAAAATGAAACAAAATACGATAAGACCGATGCTTTTCAAGCGTTGGGTAGTGTGCCTTTTATTGTTTATTCTCTTCATCCAGGCCAGGGCTTCTTCCTTCATGCCCGCCGTCACCAACTATCTTGCCAAAGACTATGAAGCCGGTTATCAGAACTGGGCATGTGCGCAAGGTAGCAACGGCGAAATGTTTTTCGGCAACAGCCAAGGACTCCTGGTATATGACGGTTATCGCTGGACACTACACAAAGTACCGGGAAACCATATTGTACGTTCAGTATACGTCAAGGAAGATCGCATCTATGTGGGGGCATTCGAGGAATTCGGCTATTTCAAGTATTCGGAGGCAGGCACTCTCCGGTACCATTCTTTGAGCAAATTCCTGAAGAATTTCCCCATGGAGAACAACGAGATATGGAACATTGTAGAGCTGGACGGCCGCATCTACTTCCAGTCGTTCAGCGCATGGTTCTCCTACGACGGGAAAATGGTACGCGCTTTCCGCAACAGACAACAACAGCCGCTCTACTTCTACAACCAAAACGGACATATCTACACACAAATGATTGATGAAGGCTTCTATGAATTCGACAGCAAGGAGTTCCATCACCTCTTTCCCCGCAGCAAAGTGAACGATGACAATGTAGTGGCATTACTGCCCGACGGAAACAACAGCTTCCTGATGGTCACGGAGAACAACGGACTGTTCCGCTACACGGGTGACATCACCCCCTGGAAAACAGACATTGATGCAGAGCTGAAGAAACAGCGGGTGAACCGCGCCGTCATGACCAATGACTCCATATTCATGATAGGTACAGTCCTAAACGGCATATACGCCATCGACCGCAAAGGACATTGCCTCTGGCACTTCAATCTGGATAACCGTTTGGACAACAACACAGTCCTGGGACTGTTCTGTGACAAAGACAACAACGTATGGGCAGCATTGGACGACGGCATCGCATACATCCACCACAACTCCCCCGTCATGCTACTGACCCCTGCCAACCATGAAACCAAGCTGGGTATGGTGTACGACATAGCCCACCGGGGTGACTGTTTCTATCTGGCCACCAACCAGGGCTTGTACGAATACCACCAGATTACCGGAAATATGCGTTTGCTTCCCCATAGCGAAGGACAGAACTGGTATGTAAAGGACATTGACGGGCAACTCTTTGCAGGTAACAATGCCCATACCTTATTAATAGGCGAAAAAGGGAACGTTTCCGTCATAAGCAATACCAACAGCAGTACGTGTCTGATTAAGTGCACCCTCTATGGCGAAGAGATACTGTTGGAATCATCCTACGCCAATTTGCGTATCTATAAAAAGAAGAACGGTCAATGGACCTTTTCGCATGTCGTAGACGGCTTCATTGCACCGGTCATGCACTTGGAGGTTGACCAAAGCGGTGTCATCTGGGCTTCACACATGTATCAGGGAGTCTATAAAATAGTCTTGAGCGATGACTTGTCGGCTGTAAAAAGCGTACGGCACATCTCCCATTTAGGCTCGGAATATATCATCGGCCCTATCCAAGTAATGAAAATGCGGGGACGTATCGTCTTTTCCAGTCCCAATGGCTTCTATACCTATGACGACATCACCCGGCAGATTATCCCCTTCCAAAAGCTGAATACCATTCTGCCTTACATCAGGAATGCCCATTCTGTGGTATCCGTCACGAACGACCGCTTCTGGCTGTCCGGTTCACATGAGTACGCACTGGTAGAGTACGCGGAAGGAGAGTACATCGTGAAACAACGCATTCTCATCGAACTGTTTGATTCTCCATGTATAGAGAACTACAACAATGTGTTCGTTGACAATGACGTTGTCTATTTTAATCTAAATAACGGAATCGCCAGTTACAGCAAAAACACAGACAGCCTCAGTCCAACGTTGGAGTCCGCCCTATCACTGAGCTCTGTCATTTGCTCTTCTTCAGATAAAAAGGAGAAACGCCTGCCTCTGCAGGGAAATGTCGAACTGGAAAGCAATTACCGGGATTTGCTGTTCTCGGTAAGCCTGCCGCATTACAATAAATTGTCCGTACATTTCCATTATGTCCTGCAAGGAGGACAAGGCATGGCTCTGACATCAGACCTAAAAGAGCCCGAAATCCGCTACGGTAGCCTGGATTACGGAGAATACACATTCCAAGCAGAAGCCTATAATGATTTGGGACAGAAAATCGGTGAAGTGGAATATCATTTCGCCATAGCCCGTCCTTTCTACCTCACCTATTATGCTTTTGCACTCTATCTTATAGTTCTCATTGCACTTCTCTACTTCTTCTCCAAGTGGCGCGCCAACCGTGCCATGGAAAAGAAACGGAAAGAGTACGAAGCTGAGCAGATGCAGCAGAACATCAAGATGCGTGAGCAGGAACATCTGATAACTCTACAGCAGCAACAATTGCTGGAAGCCGAGCTGTCAGCAAAGAGTAAAGACCTTGCCAGCATGGCGCTGGGTGTATTTGCCAAGAACGAAGTCTTGGAGAAACTTCGTGCTGCCGTGCAAGAATTCCTGGTAAAAGGGCAATATGGACGCAAGAACCTCGAATCTCTGCTGAAGCTCATCAACGAAAACATCGAGACACAAGAGTTCTGGGACGTATTCCAGAACAATTTCGACCTAATTCATGAGAAATTCTTCCGCAACCTGCGCGAACGTTATCCCAGCCTTACCGCCACCGATCTGCGTTTTTGCGCACTGCTGCGCCTAAACCTTTCTACGAAAGACATTGCGCAAATGACCAACCTTACCATCCGGGGAGTGGAGGCAGCACGCTACCGTCTGCGCAAGAAGCTGGATATCCCCGACGGAACAGGATTAGTAGATTTTCTCATTGACTTGAAATAATACGGCTACAAACCATTCTATCATAATAAACTGATTATTAGAAATAAGCTACACTAAAACGTAGTAAAACAGTACCCCTTTTTACTCTAAGCGTATTATCGTGGTAGTGATTTTTTTTGCCTTACTTGCCGTTATTACTTTCTTTGCCGGCAGAATTATTAACTCTTAAATTTAGTTATGAGAAGGCAAACATTATTTCTTCTATTCATGATTTTGTTCTCGTTGCCACTGACAGTTTTGGCACAAGGAACAAAGACAGTTAAAGGAACTGTTGTTGACCAGAACAATGAACCGATCATCGGAGCCACGGTTGTAGTAAAAGGCTCTACTATTGGAGCAGCTACCGACCTCGACGGTAACTATGTACTTAACGGTGTCCCTGAAGAGGCAACACTTGTGTTTAACTATCTAGGCATGTTGCCGCAGGAAATAAGTGCTGCGGGACAATCCGTTGTCAATGTAAGGCTGCGGGAAGATACGCAACTGCTGGATGAAGTCGTTGTCATCGGTTACGGTTCAGCCAAAGCGAAAGACTTGACAGCTCCGATTGATGTCGTTAAAGAAAAAGAATTAGTTAATGTTCCGACCTCCTCTCCAATGGCAGCATTGCAGGGAAAGGTACCAGGCGTTAACATCATCAATTCGGGAACACCGGGCGACGGCCCCAAAGTTACTATCCGCGGTATGGGTTCTTTTGGCGATACCTCTCCTCTCTATGTAGTAGATGGAATGTTCTACGATGACATCAACTTCCTGAACAACTCTGACATTCAGGACATGACCATTCTGAAAGATGCATCTGCATCAGCCATCTACGGTGTTCGTGCCGCCAACGGCGTTGTAATCATTACTACCAAACGTGGTGCACGCAATCAGGATGCCAAAGTAACCTACAATGGCTACGTAGGTATCCAGAAAGCAACCAACCTGCTGGAAATGTGTAACTCCCACGAATATGCCACCATGTTGATGGAAGCGGACGCTGCTTCTTACGGGCACATCTTCGAAAAGTCTATCGAGACCTTCGGAGGTGACCTCAATGCCCTGAAGTTCAATGCAGACACCAATTGGTATGACGAGCTATTACGTACAGCCATGATGACCAACCACAGCCTCAATGTATCCGGCGGTACGGAAAAGGCCACTTATTCTGCCGGTATGAGCTACTTGTCACAAGACGGTATCATGGATGTTGACAACTACTACCGCCGTCTCAACTTCCGCGCTGCATTGGATTTCGATGCACGCAGCTGGTTGAAGCTCGGATTCAACGGTGTATTCAGCAGCTCACAGCAGCAACTGCCCAAGAATGCAGCTTGGCAACAGGCATTCAACACTCCGTCCATCATCCCCGTGTTCGACAATACCCGCGATGACACCATCTTCCCCGACAAGTATGCGTCACCCGAACAGGTGGGTCTGGGTTCCAACTTCAAGAACCCCGTTGCCACAGCCAACTATTACGACAACCGTAATGATGTCTATCAGGTGTTGAGCAACTTCTACGCACAGCTCAACCTCCTCCCCAACAAGCTGAATGTACGTACGAGCTACAGCTACGACTATCGTGCTATCCGTGGTACAGACTTCACACCGACCTATTACATCGGCACTCACCAGCAACAGGCCACTACCAGCCTGACCAAAAAGAATACCGACTATAACAAATGGGTATGGGACAACGTGGCCACTTATACCGACAAGTGGGGGCAGCACTCCTTCACCGGCATGCTGGGTGTATCCATGCGTCAGGAACAGATGAAGTCACTGGAAGGTACAGCTACCAATGTTCCCGAAGGTGAGGATGTCTGGAAATATATCTCCTTGGGTAACAAGGAAGGCGCTACCGTAAAAGATGACGGCTGGAAATACCGCGGTCTCTCCTACTTCACACGTTTGAACTATAACTACGCTGACAAGTACATGTTAATGTTCACTTTCCGTGCCGACGGCTCTTCCAAATACAACGACAAATGGGGTTACTTCCCCTCTGTCGGTGCCGCATGGGTCATCTCTCAAGAACCGTTCATGAAGAATCAAAATATATTCGACTACATGAAACTCCGCGCAAGCTGGGGTAAGCTGGGTAACGACAAGATTGCCGCAAGTGCAGGCTTCGCAAGTATCCAGAACACACAAGCCGTATTGGGAACTGCTCTTGACGGTTTCATCAACTCCACCAACTTCAGCTGGCTGGGTTGGGAAGTCGTAAACGAAACCAACGTAGGTGTCAACTTCTCTACCTTAAACAGCCGTTTGAGTGCCGACATCGACTGGTATTACCGTCTGACTGACAATGCGGTTATCTCTCCGAAACTACCCATGCAAAATGAAACCCTCGCAGGCAACAACGGACAGATTCTGAATAGCGGTATCGACTTCTCACTGAACTGGAACGACAAAATCGGTAAGGATTTCACCTACAACGTAGGCGTCAACCTCTCTTATCTGCACAATGAGGTAAAGAGCCTGAAAGACAACATGACCATCATCAAGGGTGGCAAGACCGTAAACATGGTAGGAGAGAAAATGAACTCTTATTATGGTTTCAAAGTTATCGGTATCTACCAGACTCCGGAAGAATGTGCCGCCGACCCGATTGCTGTAGCCAATGGCCTCGAACCAGGTGATTTCAAATACCAGGATGTAAATGGAGACCACGTCATCGACGGAAGCGACAAGCAGGTACTAGGTTCTTATATCCCCGATTTCACTTACGGATTCAACCTCGGATTCGCTTATAAGAATTTCGACTTTAACCTGACTACTTACGGACAAGCCGGTGGAGAATTGTGGAACAGAAAACGTGCTTTGCGCTATGCACAATCCGACTACAACTTCGACAAAGCCCAGTACGAAAACCGCTGGACCGGACCGGGTTCCACCAATGAACATCCGTCTGCCAAAGCATTGCTCAAGACTTGGAATACCTCGGACAGCAACAATGCCTCTTATTTTGTAGAAAGCTCCAACTACTTCCGTATCCAAAACATCACGTTGGGCTACTCATTCAAGAATGTTAAGGTTGGCAGCTATGTAATGCCGGGCATCCGCCTCTCTCTGACAGCTGACCGTCCGTTCACAACATTCAAGGCAAACAGCTTCACACCTGAATTGTCGGATGCCGAAGGTTGGGATACAGAAGTATACCCTTTGACTTCGACTTATACTTTCGGAGTGCAGATTGATTTCTAAACTATCCAAAACACTAAAAACATATAACAATGAAATTCATAAAGAAAACATTAGCATATATCCTCCCGGCAATGATGCTGCTGGGTAGTACGACTGCTTGTTCCGATTTCATCAACATCGATCCGGAAAACAAGGTACCGGAACAAAGCGTGGACTTCACCAATACGGGCAACATGTATCAACCCGTTGTCGGCGTGTATTCCAAAGTGCGCACATCAGCCATGCACTGGGCCAATGCACTGATCATGTTCACTCGTGACGGTGACGTATGGTCAGGGCGTACAGATGACCAGGGAGCAGCCGTAGATTTCGGCCGCCACTTCAATTATACGAACTCTTTCTGGGCGCTCAATAATGTTTGGGTCACTTTCTACGAAATTATCCGTACAGCCAACTCAGCCCTGGAGTCCCTTAACGGTTATGCCCAATACCTAACCCCCGGAAGCAACGACTACACTTCGTATGAGACCTATTGCGGAGAAGTACGCACCATTCGTGCATGGGCTTACTATCAGTTGGTTACCAACTTCGGACCTATTGTAATCTACAGAGACAACTACCAGACTGATTTCCGTCGTTCCAATGTAAATTCAGTATATGACTATATGCTGGAGGAGGATTTGAATTACGCAATGGAGAAACTACCCCGTATGCGTCCCAACCAGATGGAGCATAAAGGCGCAGTGACAGCCTTTACCGCCGAAATGCTGGCTGCCAAGATTTACCTCTTGAAGGGAGACTATGCACAAGTTGAAACCTTGACGGACGACATCATCAATAACGGCAACTTCTCTCTATATCCCGACTTCTATAATCTGTTCAAGATTCCAGGAAAGTTGTGTGACGAGTCCTTATTCGAGTGCCAAGTGACCGACTATGGCAACGGCTCAGGAGACTATCTGGGCGTTGACAATTGGTTCCCGTTCCAAGGAACTACCATAACAAGCCCCAACAGTGCCGAACCGAGCTTAGGCGGATGGAACTTCATCGGCTATGAACCAGAGTTCGTGGCATGGGCCGATGCACGCGGCGAAACCGTACGTGCCGAAACCTCCTTCCTGAGAGCCGGACAGAAAACCCGTGAAGGCTGGACAGTCGGTGCAACATCCGGCACCATGACTGACTGCTGGAATGGAAAGGCGTATCTTCCCTACAATCAGATGACCTTACCGCGTACTGACTACGGTGCCAACAACAACGTGCGCATCTTCCGTTATGCAGAAGTGTTACTGATGAACTCCGAAGCCAAGATTCGCCAAGGAAAAGACGGTGACAACGGCTATAATCTGGTTCGTGCACGCGCTGAAATGCCTACCAAAAGCGGTGTCACATTGGATGACGTATTGGATGAACGCCGTATGGAACTTTGCAATGAATGGTGCAACCGTTATGTCGACCTGGTTCGTACCGGAAAGGCAGCTGCAGAACTCGGACCGAAAGGTTGGACTGAAGCCAAGACGTACTGGCCTCTTCCATCCAATCAGCTTGATGATCTTCCCGACCTGAAGCTCGACCCGATTGACTAATTCAAAGCAATCTTTATTCCAAATCCATACCATGATAAGAAAAATCTTAATCAGCTGTGGAATAGCCTTTGCCGCTCTGACGGCAAAGGCAACCACGGATGATTCCATTAAAGTTGTGAAAGGGCAGGTTAGCGACTACTACATTACTGTGACCCAAGACCGTATTGTAAAAGGATACGTATTGGACAGTAACCGACAACCGCTTGAAGGTGCTACAGTCATGTTCTTTGCAAGTCCCATGCACAATACCACTGCCCACGACGGCAGCTTTGCCATCAAAGGAGCGAAGAATGACGTACATCTGTATGTCTACTATCCCGGAAAAAAGATAGTGAACAGAATCCTGGCACTGGATGAAACCGATATTGAGGTGATAATGGAAAATGAGGTACACCAGGCTACCACAATCCGCCGTCCGGCTCAAGCGACCCGATGGTATGACCCGCATGCGCCTCTGTCGCGAACCTTCTGCAATCCGATGAACATCAGTTACAATTTCGAGCCTTTCAACAACAATGTGCGCCCCAATGGTTCGTTCCGTTCCTCCGCCGATCCAATGGCGGTAGAATACAAGGGAGAATACTTTCTGTTCTCCACCAACCAGGGCGGTTTTCACTATTCCAAGAATCTGGTGGATTGGGATTTCGTTCCTGCCAGCTTCCAGCGCAAGCCTACAGATGACGACCAGTGCGCGCCGGCAGCCTATGTAAGCGGTGATACACTGTTCTATACCGGCTCCACTTACGAAGGTCTAGCCGTGTGGTACAGCACACACCCCAAAACGGGACGTTTCAAACGTGCCATCGAAAAGAATGTGCTTCCCACATGGGACCCCTGCATGTTCCTGGACGATGACGGCAGACTATATATGTATTATGGCTCCAGCAATGAATACCCGCTAAAGGCAGTGGAACTGGACCGGAATGATTTCTACCCCATCAGTAAGATTCACGACGTCATGATGCTCCGTCCTGAAGAACACGGCTGGGAACGCTTCGGCATGAACAATGACGACGAAATCACGCTTCGTCCATTTACAGAGGGTGCTTACATGACTAAGCACAATGGCAAATATTATTTCCAATATGGCGCTCCGGGTACGGAATTCAAGGTATATGCCGACGGCGTATATGTTTCGGATTCCCCACTGGGCCCGTTTGTCTATCAAAAGCATAACCCGATGTGCTACAAGCCGGGAGGATATGTGCAAGGTGCCGGTCACGGAGGCACGTTCCGCGACGTGAAAGGCAATTACTGGCATGTCGCCACCTGCATGCTCTCCCTGAAATATAAGTTCGAACGCCGCATCGGTCTTTATCCTGTGGCTTTCGACAAGGATGGTACCATGTATTCATCCACTGCCTTCGGTGACTACCCCAACTGGGCGGAACCGATGGACATAAAGAATCCGGAAGACCGCTTTACGGGATGGATGCTTTTGTCCTACGGCAAGCCAGTAGAGGTTTCTTCCACAGACAGCATCCACGTAGCTTCCAACCTGACAGACGAAAGTATGCGTACCTACTGGGCAGCACGCTCCGGTAATCCCGGCGAATGGGCTAGGATAGACCTGGGCAGTACAAAGAATATACGTGCCGTGCAATTAAACTTCTACGACCATAAAGCGGTCCAATACAACCGTGCCATGGATATCTATCACCAATACCGTATTTTTGCTTCCGAGGATGGAAAAGAATGGACATTAGTCATAGACAAGAGTGACAGTGACAAGGATTGTCCGCATGACTACATCGAACTCAACGAGCCGTTGCATGCCCGTTATCTGAAATACGAGAATGTACACATGCCTACGGGAAATGTCGCCTTGTCCGGTTTCCGCGTCTTCGGAAACGGTGACGGTGATGTCCCACAAACCATAAAAGGACTGACCGTGAAACGTGACAAGAAAGACCGCCGGAATGCCCTTATCTCCTGGCAACCCGAAGCAAGCGCTTATGGCTACAACATCTACTACGGCACTGCCGAAGGCAAGATGTACAATGCCATCACGGTACTGGGACAGACGGAATATGACTTCCGCGGACTGGATGCAGACACGGACTATTACTTCACTGTCGAAGCGCTGAACGAAAACGGACGCTCGCCATTGTGCAAGACGACAAAAAATTAAACACAAAAAATAAAGATATGAAAAAACCAATAATGATACATGTGCTGGCTTTGTTCCTAATTTCCACACTGGCAAGCTGCGCGTCCTGCTCTTCCGACCTGAAGGAAAGCGGGAAAGAGAACGGAAAAGAAGAAAAGCCCGACATAGAGGAAGTACGTCCCGAATCATTCGCTTCGGATGACGAAATGCTGGATTACATCCAAAAGGTACATTTGAACTACATGTGGGACGGTGCGGAACCGGTTTCCGGACTGGCACCCGAACGCATTCACCTAGACGGAGAATATCCCGAGAAAGACCAGAGCGTCGTCACCATCGGTGGCAGCGGATTCGGTGTTGCCGGTCTGCTGGTAGGTATAGAGCGTGGCTTTATCCCCAGAGCCGAAGGCGTGAAGCGCCTGACCCAAATTGCCGATTATCTGAAACGCGCCGACCGCTTCCACGGCGTATGGCCCCACTGGCTGTACGGTCCGACCGGAGAGGTGAAGCCTTTCGGACAAAAGGACAATGGCGGCGACCTGGTGGAAAGCTGCTTCCTGATGCAAAGCTTGCTTTGCGTGCGCCAATACTTCCGCGACGGTAACGAGCAGGAAAAGAAACTGGCAAAAAAGATTGACCAATTGTGGAAAGAGATGGAGTTCAGCTGGTATCAGAATGGCAAGGATGTCATCTACTGGCACTGGTCTCCCGAATACAATTGGGAAATGAACTTTCCGCTGGAAGGCTACAACGAGGCATTGATTGTGTATGTGCTCGCAGCCTCCTCCCCTACTTATCCCGTTCCAGCTTCGGCCTACCACAACGGTTGGGCACGCGGCGGCGGTATCAAGTCCGACTCTGCCCCCTACGGCCTGCCTTTGGAATTGAAACACAACGGAGCCGAGAAACTGGGCGGCCCCTTATTCTGGGCACAATACTCGTACATCGGTCTGGACCCGCGTAATCTCAGTGACCGCTATGCCAACTACTGGAACGTGGTGCGCAACCATGCCCTCTCCAACTACCGCTACTGCGTGGAGAACCCGAAGAACTTCAAAGGCTACGGCAAGGACTGCTGGGGACTTACAGCCAGCTACTCTACCCAAGGCTATGCAGCCCATTGCCCGGGTGACAATGATCATGGCGTCATCACACCGACGGCAGCCTTGTCCAGCTTCCCCTATACACCGGAGGAATCCATGCGTGCGCTGAAGTATTTCTATTCCAAAGGAGACTGGATTTGGGGCAAGTACGGTTTCTACGATGCCTTCTCCGAAGCAAGCAACTGGACAGTGCCCCGCTATCTGGCCATCGACCAGTGCACCATTGCCCCGATGATCGAGAACTATCGCACCGGATTGTTGTGGAAACTCTTCATGAGCTGTCCCGAAATCCAGGAAGGTCTGCAGAAGCTAGGCTTCCAACAAATCGCATCTAAATAATTTTCTATATAGCATGAAGAAATACTCATTATTAGCAGCCTTGGCTTTCTCTGCCCTCACCGTGACGGCAACGCCCAAAGAAAGCACATCCCAAGGCACTCCGCAGGACATGGACAAGTTCATTACGGAGTTGATGGGCAAAATGACATTGCACGAGAAAATCGGTCAGCTCAATTTGCCGGTGACGGGAAACATCGTTACCGGACAAGCCAAGAGCAGCGACGTTGCCAGTAAAATCCGCAACGGTGAAGTCGGCGGTCTGTTCAACCTGAAAGGTGTGAAAAACATCCGCGAAGTACAGAAACTGGCCGTAGAGAACAGCCGCCTGGGCATCCCCTTGCTGTTCGGTATGGACGTGATTCACGGTTACGAAACGGTATTCCCCATTCCCCTGGCACTCTCGTGTAGCTGGGACATGGAAGCCATAGAGAAATCGGCCCGTATAGCTGCCATCGAATCAAGTGCGGACGGTATCTGCTGGACATTCAGCCCGATGGTAGACATCTGCCGCGATGCCCGTTGGGGACGCGTATCCGAAGGCAACGGTGAAGACCCCTTCCTGGGTTCAGCCATTGCACAAGCCATGATTCGCGGTTATCAGGGCAAGGATATGAGTGCCAACAACGAGATAATGGCTTGCGTAAAGCACTTCGCACTGTATGGTGCCGGAGAGGCCGGCCGCGACTACAACACGGTGGATATGAGCCGCAACCGTATGTTTAACGAATACTTCCCTCCCTACAAGGCTGCCATAGAGGCTGGCGTAGGTAGTGCCATGACCTCCTTCAATGAAATTGACGGAGTACCCGCCACTGCCAACCACTGGCTGCTGACCGACGTACTGCGCAACCAATGGGGCTTCGACGGCTTCGTGGTGACAGACTATACAGCCATCTCCGAAATGATAGACCACGGAATCGGCGACCTGCAGGAAGTATCCGCACGTGCCCTGACCGCCGGAACAGACATGGACATGGTAGCCGACGGATTTATCGGCACACTGGAGAAATCCCTGAAAGAAGGCAAAGTGACTGAGGCCGACATTGACAAAGCCTGCCGACGCATCCTAGAAGCCAAATACAAGCTGGGACTGTTTGCCAATCCGTATAAATACTGCGACGTGAAGCGTGCCGAAAAAGAAGTATTCACTCCCGAGCACCGCTCCATTGCCCGCCAGATTGCCACAGAGACATTCGTGCTGCTGAAGAACCAGGACAACCTACTGCCCTTGCAACGCAAAGGCAACATCGCCTTGATTGGCCCACTTGCCAACACCCGTGCCAACATGCCGGGCACTTGGAGTGTGGCAGCCACAGCAGACAAATACAGCACCCTGCTGGAAGGTTTCAAGAATTCTGTCGGCTCCAAGGCCAACATTCTCTATGCACAAGGCAGCAACCTGATGTACGATGCCGACTACCAGACACGCGCCACGATGTTCGGCCGTGAACTGCCCCGTGGCAATGATCAAGAACTGCTGGACGAAGCCCTGAAAGTAGCCGCACAAGCCGATGTCATCGTAGCAGCCCTCGGCGAGTCTTCCGAGATGAGTGGTGAGAGCAGCAGCCGTTCCGAACTGGAAATGCCGGACGCACAGCGCCACCTGCTGGAAGCATTGCTGAAAACGGGCAAGCCCGTAGTATTGGTATTGTTCTCTGGACGTCCCGTAGTGCTGACTTGGGAGAATGAAAATGTTCCCGCCATCCTGAATGTATGGTTCGGAGGTAGTGAAGCTGCCGACGCCATTGCCGACGTAGTGTTCGGAGACGTTTGCCCCAGCGGTAAGCTGACCACCACTTTCCCACAGAATGTGGGACAGTTGCCTATGGCATACAATCACAAGAATACCGGCCGTCCTCTGAAAGAAGGCAAATGGTTCGAGAAGTTCCGCAGCAACTACCTGGATGTGAGTAACGACCCGTTGTACCCCTTCGGCTATGGCTTGAGCTACACCACCTTCCAATACAGTGACATCACGCTCAGCTCCAAGCAACTGAATGCGGACGGCAAGCTGACCGCTTCCGTAACCGTAACCAATACGGGCAACTACGATGCAGATGAAATCGTACAGCTCTATATCCGCGACCTGGTGGGCAGCATTACCCGCCCCGTGAAAGAGCTGAAAGGCTTCGAGCGCATCCACCTGAAGAAAGGCGAAAGCAAGCAGGTGACCTTCACCATTACCCCCGAATTGCTGAAGTTCTACAACTACGACATACAGTATGTATACGAACCCGGCGAGTTCCACGTAATGATTGGACCCAACAGCCGCGATGTAAAGACTACGAGTTTTGAGTTGAAATAGGTATAGTTTTGCTTTTAGGTAAGAGGGCAGTCCGCGAAAACCGGGCTGCCCTTTTTTAACACCGTCACCAAATCTTTTTTGCATTTTGATTGTTCAGAGGAGAAACTGAATGATTTATCCACTAAAAAATCAATGTAATGAAAAAGAACCTAAACCTTCCCAAGAAGAAAATCGGAAGACTGAAAAACCTATTTCTGACGGTGTGCCTGCTGGCAAGTGTCGCCGCATCGGCGCAGGAGAAAACAGTAACCGGCACCGTGACCGATACCCTGGGTGACCCACTGATTGGTGCCACCGTATTGGTGCAGGGAACCTCCAATGGCGTGATTACCGACATAGACGGCCGGTACTCCATCCAGGCCACCCCGGAGAACACATTGGATTTTTCCTATGTAGGCATGGTGAAGCAAGCTGTCAAGGTAGGCAGCCAGTCGGTAATCAACGTCCAGATGAAAGACGACTCGCAGATGCTGGCCGAAACCGTGGTCATCGGTTATGGCAGCGCCAAGAAGCGAGACCTTACGGGCTCCATCACCAACATTAAAGGCGACGAAATCGCCAACAAGCCGGTGGTCAACCCCGTATCCGCACTGCAAGGAAAGATTGCCGGCGTGCAGGTGATAAACTCCGGCAAGGCAGGCTCCGACCCGGAAATCCGTGTACGCGGAACAAACTCCATCAACGGCTACAAGCCACTCTATGTGGTGGACGGACTGTTCAACGACAACATCAACTTCCTGAATCCGCAGGACATCGAATCCATGGAGATACTGAAAGACCCGTCGTCGCTCGCCATCTTCGGTGTGCGCGGTGCCAACGGCGTGATTATCATCACCACCAAGAAGGCGAAAGAGGGACAGACACGCGTCAATATCAACGGCTCGTTCGGTTTCAAGTCCGTCACCGACAAAATTGCACTGACGGATGCCGAAGGCTTCAAACTGCTGTACAACGAACAGTTGAGGAATGAAGGCAACCCGGAATACAACTTCTCGGACTGGACGGGAAACACCAACTGGCAGGATGAAATCTTCCAGACCGGGTTCATCACCACCAACAACATCAGCATCACGGGTGCCTCGGACAAGAACAGCTTCTATCTCGGTGCGGGCTATGCTTACGAGCAAGGCAACATCAAGCACGAGAAGTACAGCAAAATCACGCTGAACATCAGCAACGACTATAAAGTGACGGACAACCTCAAGGTAGGTTTCCAATTCAACGGGGCACGCATGCTGCCCGCCGACACGAAGAGTGTGGCTACGGCCCTGCGCGCAGCTCCGGTGGCGCATGTATTCAATTCCGAGTACGGCCTCTACACTTCACTGCCCGGATTCCAGAAGGCACAGATGAACAACCCGATGGTGGACGTGGACCTGAAGGCGAATACCACGAAAGCCGAGAACTACCGTGGCTCGGGCAATGTGTACGGCCAATGGGATTTCCTAAAACACTTCCAGTTCAAGGCCATGTTCTCCCTGGACTATGCCTCGAACAGCACACGGACATACACCCCGGTTATCCAGGTATATGACGCAAGCGTCGAAGGAGACATAGCCACGCTGGGCAACGGAAAGACCGGAGTGTCCCAAGCCAAAGAGACGGAAATGAAGGTACAGAGCGACTATCTGCTGACCTACACCAACTCCTGGGGAGACCACAGCGTGACGGCCACAGCCGGTTTCACCACCTACTACAACAAGCTCGAGAATCTGAACGGCGCCCGTACCCAGGGAGTAGGTCTGGTCATCCCGGACAATCCCGACAAATGGTACATCAGCATCGGCGACGCAGCCACCGCCACCAACGGCAGCACGCAGTGGGAACGTTCCACCGTGTCCGTACTGGCACGTATCCTCTACAACTACAAGGGCAAGTACCTGTTCAACGGCTCCTACCGCCGGGACGGCTCTTCCGCCTTTTCCTACACCGGCAACCAATGGCAGAACTTCTACTCCGTCGGCCTGGGCTGGCTGATGAGCGAGGAGGCATGGATGAAGGACATCACCTGGCTGGACATGCTGAAACTGAAAGGTTCATGGGGCACACTGGGCAACCAGAACCTGGATCGTGCCTATCCCGCCGAACCGTTGCTGACGAATGCCTACTCCGCCGTGTTCGGCACCCCGTCTGCCATCTATCCGGGCTACCAGCTTGCCTACCTGCCCAACCCCAAACTGCGCTGGGAGAAGGTGGAAGCCTGGGAAGCCGGTGCAGAAGCCAACTTCCTCCGCAACCGCCTGCACTTTGAAGGCGTGTACTACAAGAAGAAAACCAAAGACCTGCTGGCCGAAGTGCCGGGCATCTCCGGAACCGTACCGGGTATCGGAAACCTCGGCTCCATCGAGAATTCGGGCGTAGAGCTGGCCCTAAGCTGGCGCGACCGGATAGGCGACTGGAACTACAACGTGGGGATGAACCTTGCCACCATCAAGAACAAGGTACTGAGCCTCGTGCAGGAAGGCTATTCCATCATAGCCGGAGACAAGCAGCAGAGCTACACAATGGCCGGATACCCCATCGGCTACTTCTACGGCTACAAGGTGGAAGGTGTCTACCAGACCCAGGAGGAGATTGAGCACTCTCCCAAGAACACGCTGGCAACCGTCACCCCGGGCGACCTGAAGTTCCGCGACGTGAACGGTGACGGTGAAATCACCACGGCAGACCGTACGATGATTGGTAATCCTACACCCGATGTCACCTACGGCTTCACGCTCGGCCTGGGCTACAAGAACTGGGAGCTGGCAGTAGACATGATGGGACAAGGCGGCAATCAGATTTACCGTACCTGGGACAACTACAACTGGAGCCAGTTCAACTTTATGGAGCAACGCATGGACCGCTGGCACGGTGAAGGGACCAGCAACACCCAGCCGCTTCTGAACACCAAGCATACCATCAACAACCTGAACTCCGAGTATTACATAGAGGACGGCTCGTTCTTCCGCATCCGTAACGTGTCGCTGGCATACAACTTCGACAAGGCGCTGATTTCGAAGATAGGCATGCAGGCGCTGAAGCTCTACGTGAACATACAGAACCTGAAGACGTGGAAGCACAACACCGGATATACCCCGGAACTGGGCGGAAGCGCCATCGCCTTCGGGGTGGACGACGGCAGTTATCCGATGCCGGCGATTTATACGTTCGGATTTAATCTGACGTTCTAAAAGCCTCTCCCCTAAAAAAGAGTAACTTCAAACCTCCCCCGACTCCTTCAAAGGGAACGGGGAATGAAAAATATAAATTTATGAAACTGATAAAATACATATTTACATTGCTGGTGGGTGCAACAGCCCTCTCACTGACATCCTGCAACGACTTCCTGGACCGCGATCCGCTGGGGCAGTTCACGGAAGATGACTCTCCCAACGCCCTTGTCGGCGGAAAGATATTCAACGTCTACTACCTGATGCGCTCGTACGACATCACTGCCGGTATTCCAGCTTTTATGGTGCACATGGTGCGCAGCGAAGACTCCGAGAAAGGCAGTGACGCCGGCGACGGCAGCAACGAGGCCGCCATGTGGGACGACTTCGAATACACTGCCTCCAACGGGCCGCTCAGCGCCTATTGGGGACAGAACTACAAAATCATCTACCAGTGCAACGAAATCCTGGACGACATTGAGAAGAGCGGACACAAGGACGACACCGAAGCCATCCGCAACCGCGGCGAAGCGCTCTTCTTCCGTGCCTGGTGCTACTTCAACCTGGTACGCGCCTTTGGCGAAGTGCCGCTGGTCACCATCAAGGTAGTGGAAGCCTCCGATGCCAACGTGCCCAAGACCACGGCGGAAAAGATATACGAACAGATTGACAAAGACCTGACCGAAGCCGAAGAATGCCTGCCCCTGCGGTGGGACAGCGACTACACGGGACGGCTGACCTGGGGCGCCGCACGCTCCCTGCACGCACGCACCTATATGATGCGAAACGATTGGGACAATATGTACACAGCCTCCACCGAAGTGATAAAATCGGGCATCTACAACCTGAATACACCGGTCGACAAAGTCTTCACCGTAGAAGGGGAGAATTGCGGTGAGAGCATCTTCGAACTGCAATGCGAAGCCACCGATGCCATGAAAGAGGACGCCAGCATCGGCAGCCAGTTCTGCCAGGTGCAAGGGGTGCGCGGAGCCGGCGAGTGGGACCTGGGATGGGGCTGGCACATGGCCACCAAACTGATGGGAGAAGCTTTTGAACCGGGCGACCCGCGCCGGAACGCCACATTGCTCTACTTCCGCCGCAGCACGGACGAGCCCATCACACCGGAGAATACCAACCAGCCTTATGGCGAGTCACCCGTATCCACCGCCATGGGTGCCTACTTCAACAAGAAGGCCTACACGGACCCGACACTGCGCCGCAAGTACACCCGCATGGGTTTCTGGGTAAACATCCGCCTCATCCGCTACCCGGACGTGCTGCTGATGGCTGCCGAAGCCGCCAACGAGAAAGGGCTGACAGGCGAGGCGAACGGTTATCTGGAACAGGTACGGGCACACGCACGCGGCACACTGGCAGACGTGCTTCCGAAGGTAGAATCTGCCAGCCAGTCTGTGCTGCGTGACGCCATTCGCCACGAACGCCGCGTAGAGCTGGCACTGGAACCCGACCGCTTCTACGACCTCGTGCGCTGGGGCATTGCCAAAGAAGTGCTGCAAGCTGCCGGAAAGAATTACCAGGACAAGAATGCGCTGCTGCCTCTGCCCCAGACAGAGATAGACAAATCGAACGGAGTACTGGTGCAGAACCCCGACTATTGATACCCGGCCAAAGGAAACAGCCGACCCAATCAATGGCAAAAGGTCTGTTTCATAACTTACTTGCAATCAAAGCATTGCTACTGCAAAGAGCTGCAAACTTTTTGCAGTGGCACTGCAAAGGTGTTGCAGTAGCACTGCACAACAGTTGCAGTGTCGCTGCAAAGCAGTTGCAGTAGCGCTGCAAACCGTTTGCAGTATCACTGCAGAGAAATTGCAGCACCGTTGCAAAGAAGTCATAGCGCTACTGCAATAGAGTGACGGCAATCTAAAAACAATGAAGGGAACATACTTACAAACAATTAATTCAATATGAATATGAAGAAAATTTTCAAGAGAACAAGTCTGCTGCTCGCGACCGCTTTAATAGGCGTCACCGCCACCGTGCAGGCGCAGAAGTCTCCGCAGGACATGGACCGCTTCATCGACGCACTGATGCGCCGGATGACTGTGGAAGAGAAAATCGGCCAGCTCAACCTGCCCGTGACCGGAGAGATCACCACCGGTCAGGCAAAGAGCAGCGACGTGGCCAAGAAGATTGAGCAGGGGCTCGTGGGAGGGCTTTTCAATCTGAAAGGAGTGGCCAAAATACGCGACGTACAGAAACTGGCCGTAGAGAACTCCCGCCTGGGCATCCCCCTGCTGTTCGGCATGGATGTGATACATGGCTATGAGACCATCTTCCCCATCCCTCTCGGCCTCTCCTGCACGTGGGACATGGCAGCCATCGGGCAGTCTGCCCGCATCGCCGCCATCGAAGCCAGTGCCGACGGCATCTCATGGACCTTCAGCCCGATGGTGGACATCAGCCGTGACCCGCGCTGGGGACGTGTATCCGAAGGGTCGGGCGAAGACCCGTTCCTCGGAGGCGCCATCGCCCGCGCCATGGTGTTGGGGTATCAGGGAAAAGACCTGAACGACCAACTGACACGGAACGACGAAATCATGGCATGCGTCAAGCACTTCGCACTGTACGGTGCCGGAGAAGCCGGACGCGACTACAACACCGTAGACATGAGCCGCAACCGCATGTTCAACGAATACATGTACCCCTATGAAGCAGCCGTCCATGCCGGAGTGGGCAGTGTAATGGCCTCTTTCAACGAAGTGGACGGTGTGCCCGCCACAGCCAACCGCTGGCTGATGACAGACGTGCTGCGCAAACAATGGGGGTTCAGCGGTTTTGTGGTGACCGACTTTACCGGTATCTCCGAAATGGTGGAGCACGGCATCGGTGACCTGCAGACCGTTTCCGCCCGTGCGCTCAACGCCGGTGTGGACATGGATATGGTGAGCGAAGGTTTCGTGGGCACGTTGAAAAAGTCGCTCACCGAAGGTAAAATAACCATGAAGACGCTGGATGCAGCCTGCCGCCGCATCCTTGAAGCGAAATACAAGTTAGGGCTGTTTGATGACCCTTACAAATACTGCGACCTCAGCCGTCCCGCACGCGACATCTTCACGCGCGAGCACCGCGACGCCGCACGCCGGATTGCCGCCGAAAGCTTTGTGCTGCTGAAAAACGAACCTTTTGAGGGACAAGGCAAGAAGTCTTCTCGTCCTGTCCTTCCCTTAGAGAAGCAAGGCACCGTCGCCGTCATCGGCCCTCTGGGCAATACCCGCAGCAACATGCCCGGTACCTGGAGTGTTGCCGCACGCCTGGATGACTATCCCTCTCTGTACGAAGGACTGAAGGAGATGACAGCCGGCCGGGTGAACATCACCTACGCCAAAGGCAGCAACCTCATCGGTGATGTAGCCTACGAGGAACGCGCCACCCTATTCGGCCGATCGCTGAGCCGGGACAACCGTACGGATAAGGAACTGCTGGACGAAGCTTTGAAGGTGGCCTCCGGTGCCGACGTGATTGTAGCCGCCCTGGGCGAGTCTTCCGAAATGAGCGGTGAAAGCTCGAGCCGTACCGACCTCGGCATCCCCGACGTGCAACGCACCCTGCTGGAGGCCTTGCTGAAGACCGGAAAGCCCGTTGTACTAACCCTCTTCACCGGCCGGCCGCTGACGCTCACCTGGGAGCAGGAACATGTGCCCGCTATCTTGAACGTATGGTTCGGTGGCAGTGAAGCGGCATACGCCATCGGCGACGTACTGTTCGGCGACGTGAACCCAAGCGGTAAGCTGACCATGACTTTCCCGAAGAACGTAGGGCAGATACCTTTATTCTACAACCACAAGAATACCGGTCGCCCGCTGGCTGCCGGCAATTGGTTCGAGAAGTTCCGCAGCAACTATCTAGATGTGGACAATGAACCGCTGTATCCCTTCGGCTACGGGCTCTCATACACCACTTTCCAGTACAGCGACATCGCCCTCAGTACCCCGGTCATGGGACAAAATGGCTCCACCACTGCCGTAGTCACCGTGACCAATACCGGTAAGCGTGACGGCGCAGAAGTCGTGCAGCTCTATATCCGCGACCTCGTAGGCAGCATTACCCGCCCCGTACGCGAGCTGAAAGGCTTTGAAAAGGTGTTCCTAAAAGCGGGCGAAAGCAAGACCGTATCCTTCAAGATTACCCCTAAGCTGCTCCGCTTCTACGACTACGACCTCAACCACGTGGCCGAGCCGGGAGATTTCGATGTGATGATAGGTGGCAGCAGCCAGGCAGAAAAGACAGCCCGACTGACACTGAAATAAAATAAAATATTTAATATTGCACTCTAAAAACAAGAAAACATGAGATATACTACTTTACTCCTTTGTTTTTGCAGCATTCTGCTCCTTGGCAGCTGCAAGAGCCAGCCCTCCGCACAGAACGGACAGCCGCTGGAAGTGATGACGTTCAATGTCCGCCTGGATATTCCTTCGGACAGTGTAAACAACTGGAATTACCGCAAGGGTGACGCCTGCCGTATGATAGCCTACTACAGCCCCGACTTGCTGGGCATGCAGGAAGTGCTTCACAACCAAATGGAAGACCTGAAACGCGGGCTGCCGCAATACACAGCACTCGGCGTGGGGCGCGACGACGGCAAGGAAGCAGGCGAATACTGCCCGATATTCTTCCGGACCGACCGGTTTACACTGGCGGAATACGGCAATTTCTCCCTCAGCGAGCAACCCAAAACTATCGGCATCAAGGGCTGGGACGCTTCCTACAACCGTGTCACCACCTGGGCGATACTGCAGGAAAAGAACAACGGACAAAAGTTTGTATATTTCAACACCCATCTGGACAACGACGGAAAGACAGCCCGCAAAGAGGGCGTGCAACTCATTCTCGACAAAATCAAGGAGATAGCACCGGGCATGCCCGCCATCATCACCGGTGACTTTAACTGTACGCCCGGTGAAGAACCTCTGCAAACGCTGGAAAAGGGAGGAATGGAAAATGCCGCAAAGACAGCTGCCGTCACCTACGGTCCGTCCTGGTCTTTCCATGACTTCGGCCGCCTGCCGGTGAAGGAACGCGTACTGCTGGACTATGTCTTCGTGACCAAAGGCGCAAAGATAGACCGCTACCGCGTTATCCAAGACAAACCGGAGAACAGCTACCTTTCCGACCACTGTCCTATACTTGTTGAATTGACCGTGCAATGAATATAGATAAGTAAATGATAAAAAAACAAGTAAGCATTGGTACAATAAAAATACAATACAGTTTATTATTGTTCCTGCTGTTGCTCGGTTTCACGCAATGCAAAAGCCCCGCCGCCAAAGAAGACCGGCTGAGCGACGATGCCCTGATGGACACCGTGCAGCGTCGCACCTTCAACTACTTCTGGGAAGGTGCCGAGCCCAACAGCGGACTGGCACGCGAACGCATCCACATGGACGGTGTCTATCCGGAGAACGACCAGAACGTAATCACGTCCGGTGGAAGCGGTTTCGGCATCATGGCTATACTTGCCGGTATAGACCGCGGCTATGTCACCCGCCAGGAAGGGCTGGAACGAATGGAGAAAATCGTCTCCTTCCTCGAAACCGCCGACCGTTTCCACGGTACCTACCCGCACTGGTGGTATGGCGATACGGGCAAAGTGAAACCTTTCGGGCAGAAAGACAATGGCGGCGACCTGGTAGAAACAGCCTTCATCATGCAGGCCCTGCTCTCCGTCCACCAGTACTACATCGACGGTTCGCCCGCCGAGCAAGCCCTCGCCGCCCGCATCGACAAGCTGTGGCGCGAAGTGGACTGGAACTTCTACCGCCAAAACGGCCAGAACGTGCTCTATTGGCACTGGAGTCCGGAATACGGTTGGGAAATGAACTTTCCCGTACACGGTTACAATGAATGCCTCATCATGTATATCCTTGCCGCCGCCTCGCCTACCCACGGCGTGCCTGCAGCAGTCTATCACGAGGGCTGGGCGCAGAACGGGGCCATTGTAGACCCTCATAAAGTGGAGAATATCGAGTTGCATCTGCGCTATCAAGGCACAGAAGCCGGACCGCTCTTCTGGGCACAATACTCGTTCCTCGGCCTCGACCCCATCGGGCTGAAGGATGAATACTGCGCCAACTACTTCGACGAGATGCGTAACCTGACGCTTGTGAACCGTGCCTACTGTGTCCGCAACCCCAAGCACTACAAAGGTTTCGGGCCCGACTGCTGGGGACTGACAGCCAGCTACTCCGTCAACGGATATGCCGCCCACGCTCCCAACGAACGCGACGACCAGGGAGTCATCTCTCCAACTGCCGCCTTGTCATCCATCGTCTATACCCCGGAACAGTCGTTGCAAGTGATGCGCCACCTCTACGAGATGGGAGATAAGGTCTTCGGCCCCTATGGCTTCTACGATGCTTTCAGCGAAACGGACAACTGGTTTCCGCAGCGCTACCTCGCCATTGACCAGGGCCCGATAGCCGTCATGATTGAGAATTATCGGTCAGGGCTGCTGTGGAAGCTCTTCATGAGCCATCCGGATGTGCAGAAAGGGCTGAAGAAGTTGGGGCTCTCAACAGTCAGCAAGTAAGTTACTATCATAAAAAATCCCCTTCTGAAACTTGTATTCTCTGAAGAATAGAGAGGTACAAGTTTCAGAAGGGGATTTTTAGCAATTCAACACCCTAAATCCCGTCCATCTGTTGTGTCCTACGAGTCATTTGCCTGACAATGTATTTACAACTTATTCACCACCACCGGAACCGCTGCCACCGCTCTTCACATCATCATTGCTGATAGTGCGCGCAGCCTTTTTCACGCTTGCCTTCAGCTCACCGATACGGTAGCTGACGCTTATGCCGAAACGTTGGCGGCTGTACTTATAGTTGCTTTCACGTATAAAACCGTTGCCTTCGGTGGTGGAGCTTTGGTCCATATACTTCTTGAAGAAGTTGCTGGCAAAGGCAGACAAGGTGAGGCGCTTGTCCAGGAAGGACTTGTTGACGCTCAAGCCATAATCAAAGAAGCTGCTGCCCTTACCTTGCAGCATAATCCACGGCGTCTGTCCGAAGACATTCAGACTGATGCGCCAGTCATGGGGCAGCGTCTGCTGTGCACCGCCGTAGGCAAAGAGGCTCCAGCCATCGTTACGCATGCCTTCACTGCCCTCCAGATAAGAGTAATTGCCGCTCATGTTCATGTAGATACGTGTACGTGGAGTGGCATTCCAGTTGACGTAACCGTTCACACTGGCATAACGGGTCTTGCCGATGTTGGCATAGGTAGAATAAAGCACATCCTTGCCCGTGGGGTTCTTCAATCCCTCAATCTCCGTATCGGGCATGAGCCTTGTCACATTCTCAATACTGTTGTTGGTAAACGAGTAGCGGGCCGAGATATTGATGTTGAACTTCTGTGTGAAGTTACTGTAACTCAAGTTGAAAGCATGGCTCTTCTCACTGTCCAGTTCCGGATTACCCTGGCTGATGTAGGAGGGATCCGTATCATTCAGATAAGGATTCAGAGACCAGATTCCTGGACGATAGATACGCATGTTGTATCCCAAACGCAGATTGGACATATCCGTCAGCTTGTAGCCGATGGAAGCGGAAGGCACTACGTCGTCAAAGTTCTTTGTGAAATCCTCACCCCGGCCCACCAAATACTTCACGTCTTGGATGGTATGCTCGTAGCGCAATCCCAAACGGCCCGAAAGTCTCTTCACCTTCAGCCCATATCCCAGATAGGCGGCAATGATATCGTTTAAATGCTTGTAGTGCGAGCTCTGGTCTTTGTTGTATTCATACTTTCCGGTATCGTCCGCATCAAAACGGTCGTCTTCCGAAGAGTTGTTGCGCAGAATGTACTTGGCGCCTGCCTCCAGTGTATGCAGCTTACCGATAGGCGTGGTATAGTCGGCTTGGAACGTATGCTCCGTGGTATTCTGCTCACCGTCGTTATGCAGGTTCTTCAAGCGGTTCAGATAGTCTGCCCAATCGGGGTTATAGCCATTGTCTATTTCATATTCCGTATAGGAATCCGATGTTTGCGGACGGGTGTTTATCTTGTAAGAAAACGTCAGCATACGGTCCTTCACCTTGAACAGACGCTGGTAGTCTACACCTCCGTCGATAGAATACCAGGAAGACTTGCTGCGGTTAAAGGCAGAATAACTGTAAATGGGAGCAGCGTTCATGCTCTCCGGGAAAGTGGCGATGTAGTCCGTAGAGCCGTTACTCTTATTCCCACCACCCCAAAGTCCGAAAGACATGGTAACCAAGCGTAATGTATCTATTTCGTAGCTGGCCTCCATGCTGCCCGACTGGAAAGAACCGTGTCCCTTGTTGCTGCCGTCATAGTCCAGATTGGAAGAATTCTCCGTAACAGCTTCCGGTGTCACATGCTGGCTACCGCTGTTATAGTTGCGGGGCTGATCGTTGTAGTTGTAATTGTAGCGGGCGCTGACGGTCAGCTTGCCGCTCTTGATGGTACCGAATGCCCCGCCGCCTGCACCGCGATTGCTGACGTTGGCACTGAACGTAGCCGTATAGCCTTCGACTCCGCTGCCCACGGTGACGATGTTCAAAATCCCTCCCACACCTTCGGCGTCATACTTGGGGCCGGGATTGGTTATCACTTCAATATGCTTGATACTGTTTGCAGGCATACTCTTCAGCACTTCCGTCGGATTGTTGCTCATCATGTTGTTGGGCTTTCCGTTGACGTATACCTTGAAGCTGCTGCTCCCGTTCACCTGAATATTGTCCTCGCCATCCACCGTTACCAACGGTACCTTGCGAAGCATTTCCAGCACAGAGTTCGACTGGGCGTCAGGGTCGTCCTGCACATTGTACTCTATCTTGTCGATATCTGCCTTCACCAGAGGCTTCTGAGCTACAATCTCCACTTGTCCCAACTCATTGGAGGCATCTACGATATACAGCGTACCGAAGTCCACCAGCTTTTCCCCTGCCTTCACAGAAAAGTCCTTCACGATGGGAGTACGTCCCACGGAAGTGATGGTCATCACGAAGTTGCCCGTGCCGGGTACTTTCTCCTGAAACTGACCTTTCATGTCCGTTACCAGCATTTTCAGCGCTTTTGCAGGAGCCTCTTTCTTCACGATTTTAATGGTAGCATAAGGTTCACCCTCCTGGGTGAGCGAGTCTAGCAAAATTCCTTTAACCTGAAAAGAAGTGTTTGCCGTGTTTTGCGCTGCAACCAGGCCCGAAATCATCAGCATCCATAGCAGCACAGTCCATTTGATTCTCATTGCGTTTTTATTTTTAGTGACTATTCTTTATTGTCTTCGTATTAGACGTTTCCCGTTCGAGTTTTGTCACAGTGAATTCGACAAAAATAGCCTCTTTTCATGCATTTACGAGACTTTCGGAGTTAAAAAAGCAAAAAGAAAGCTATTTAGAGAAAATAGAAGAAAAGTAACAGACAGATATTTATGGCAATAACACAACCAAATCCCCCCAATATCCACGGGCGCAAAGGGCTTTTCCTGCCGGCAAAAAATAACGCATAGCACATGTTCACCGCTATATTGCTGACAATAGCCTGCATACTGCAAGCCGTAATCACCAGCACCGCCACACTGCCTGTTCCTTGAAGCAGGTTCAGAATGAAAGGAGTAATATCACTGAACCCCGAAATGAAAGAGAGCAGGTTCAGTCCACCCGTACCGGCATACACCAGCGTATAGTGGGTCAAGATAGTGAACACCACAAACAGCATGGCAAAAATCAGCGCTACCTTGAACTCCAACGGGTTACTGCTGTCCTCGTCCTCCGTGTCACGCATGCCGTCGTCCACCCGTTTCCGCTTGGAATGCAGATACCATGCCACGGCTGCCGTCACCACCGACATTATCAGCAAGTAGGGATAAATGACCAGTAGCGTCTCCCGGCTGAAAATACCTATCAATATCAAGAAACGGAGGAACATCATGCTGACCGCCAACAACATGGCCGCCACATATTCGGGAGCATCCTGCGCAGACGCCTTACGGCTCTTTCGCGCCAGTACGGAAATGGTAGCCGTGCTGCTGTACAAGCCTCCCACGATGCCCGAAACCAGAATGCCCGACTCATGGAAGACGTAGCGCTTCAACAGATAAGAAAGGTAGGAAATGCCCGATACAACCACCGTGGCCAGCCAAATGCTGTATGGCGTCAGGTTGATGCCGGGAATAAGGTTCTCATTGGGCAGCATCGGCAGGATAATGCCGCTGATGGCAAGGAACTTGGCAAGCGTAATCATCTCGTCGTTCTTCATGCGCTGGGCCAGTTCCGTGAAGGTATGCTTCAACTCGGTGAAGAGCAGGACGGTCACTATGACCATGACGTAGAACCACGACGGCTGCGTGGCCACAATGGGAGCAATGCAGTAGGTGATGAGTGCAATAATGATGGTGGTTACTCCGAACACATGGTACTGTGACTGCTTCACATAATAGTTCAGTCCGAGCAATAGCCCCAGAATGGCTCCTCCTCCCATAAACAGACGATAGCCCGTAGGGTCGAGGATATAGAGCAGATAGCCCAGAATGCCTATAAAGGTGAAGGTGCGGTCGGTACCGAAAAGCGTAGTCTCCCCTTCGCGCTTCAAGCTGATTTTACGCTGTGAAAGCCCGATGAGTAAAGAGAATACGGTGACCAAAAGGAAGGTGACCAGTTCTCTTGGCAGGTAGTCGTAAAGTTTCTCCATGACGATTAAACAAGTACGGCATACAATTGGTTTGCTACCACGTGGTGAAAGGGTGTTTCATCAGCTGCGAGTTATAGTAGCGGATGTCTCCCGTCACCTCCCGTCCGATGAATGCAGGTTTCACGAAAGGCTCGTCTTCCGAGGAGAGTTCCACCTCAGCCACAGTCAGCCCTTCGTTCTCGCCATAGAACTCGTCCACCTCAAAAGTATGCTGTCCGCTACGCACAAGGTAACGGGTCTTGTCGATGATACCCGGTTCGCACAATTTCAGCAGTTCCCGCGCTTCGCACAGTGGGATTTCCTTTTCCCACTCGTAGCGGCTGGTTCCCGATTCATTGGATGCACCCTTGATGGTGAGAAATCCCCGCTCATCACGGATGCGCACCCGTACCGTCCGTCCACGCGCACTACTGATGTATCCTTGTACGATACGGCTGTGTGCATACGCTTGTGGCTTGTATTCTCCCGTCACGAGGAATTTCCGTTCTATCTCCTGCGGCATATCGTTTCCAGTGATTTTATCAGCCCCAGTAAGAGTAAGCCACAAACATGGCGATGACTAATACAATGGCTATTACTCCCATCGTCATCATCACTTTCTTGGCTTGTTGCTCTTCCTTCTGGCTGTGCATTGCTTTCTTTTTACTTTTTCCCATGGTGTGTTTTATAGTTTAAAGTTCAACGATGAACAAAGTAAGAAGAAATTCGGGAAGAATGCAAATGAAAGGGAGAAAATTTATTCGCCACTTCCTGCAAACTCCATCAGGTAAGCTTTGATGAAGCCGTCTATCTTTCCGTCCATCACACCGTTCACGTCGCTGGTCTGGAAATTGGTACGGTGGTCTTTCACGCGGCGGTCGTCGAAGACGTAGCTACGAATCTGGCTACCCCATTCGATTTTCTTCTTACCGGCTTCCACCTTTGCCTGCTCGGCCATGCGGTGCTGGAGTTCCTTATCATAGAGCATGGAACGAAGAAGGCGGAGAGCGTTCTCGCGGTTCTTGGGCTGGTCTCGTGTCTCGGTATTTTCAATCAGGATTTCTTCCTCTTCGCCCGTATATGGGTCCTTATACTGATAGCGCAGACGGACACCGGACTCTACCTTATTGACGTTCTGTCCACCGGCACCACCACTTCGGAAGGTATCCCATGACATGCGGGCAGGTTCGATGTTCACCTCGATGGTATCATCTACCAAGGGAGTGACAAACACGGATGCAAAAGAAGTCATACGCTTGCCCTGGGCATTGTAGGGCGAAACACGCACCAGGCGGTGCACACCGTTCTCACCTTTCAGATAACCGTAGGCATAATCGCCGGAAATCTCGATGGTACAAGTCTTGATACCTGCCTCGTCTCCTTCCTGCAGGTTGGCGATGGTGGCCTTATAGCCGTGAGTCTCGGCATAGCGCAGATACATACGCATCAGCATGCTTGCCCAGTCCTGGCTCTCCGTACCACCGGCACCAGAGTTAATTTTCAGCACACAGTCCATCTGATCGGCTTCCTCGCGAAGCATATTCTTGAGTTCGAGGGCCTCGACAGCAGTGATTGCCTTGGCATAGGCATCGTCCACTTCCTCTTCAGTCACCAGTTCGTCTTTGTAAAAGTCGAAAGCCAGTTGTACCTCGTCAGTCAAGGTCTTTACCTCATTGTAGCCAGAAATCCATTGCTGCAAGCCTTTCACTTTCTTCATCTGAGCCTCGGCAGCCTTCTGGTCATCCCAGAAACCGGGAGCCTGGGTGCGGAGCTGCTCTTCTTCCACCTGTATCTTCTTTCCTTCAATGTCCAGATAGCGGTTCAACGCCTCGGTACGTTCTTTGATATCTTTCAGTTGTTCTGCGGTAATCATATATGCATTTACAATTTAGGAAGTGCAAAGGTATAAAAAAACACATAATTCCGCAATTGTCAATCCAATAAGTAATGCTAACGGCAAATGATTCCACCAGAACACCCTAAAGATTTATTCAAAAAACAAGGTGCCGAAAAAGGCCGGACAGTGGAACATGGGGTGTTCCAGCCCGATAGGACTCCAAGAAAGGAAGTGGGGAGTCTGGAGTTTGTCACCACACTTGTAGAAATTCCCTTTCATTGTTTTTCCGTCCAGAGAACCGACGGAATGCTGGAAGAAAGCGGAAACGGGAATAACCATGGCCAGTTCCCAGCTGCACTCGCCCAAACGTTCCTCGAAAGGTTCGCCGGCCAACGAGCTCCAACGTTTCACCATGCCCAGCACTTCCTGACTCACCGTAGGACGGCGCTCATTGACTGCACCTCCCTGAATCAGCAGCCTGCCGGCGCAGTTACATTCGAAATTGTAATAGCGGTCGTCACCTTCGGGAGATACGAAGAATTCCACACAAGCATCTTCCCATACCCGGCCATTGTCTCCGGAGGCCACTGCACGCACACTGGCTTCCTTCACTTTGTAGTGGAGCAGGATTTCGCGCCCCGTATGGGCTATGCGGAAACTCACTTCCGGCTTGTAGGGATAATCTTTCCAGTTGACCACATCAAGGGGCTGAAACTCTATCCCGTTCTCGTCCAGCAAGGACGGCACAGCCTCACCTTCCGGTGAAGCCGTACACATTACTTTCTTTACACACAAGCTCTTTCCACTCTGGGCATTGCAACAAACCATGCCTACCATTGAAAACACCAAGAGCAGAAGGAGTTTGCTCCCGTAATCTCTCACTATCATAAAACGTCCTTTCATTTCTTATTAGTAGAAGCCTTGTCTGCTACTGCTACATCCCAACCGGAAACAACGTCGCCGTAAAGATAGAATGTCACGTCAAAAGTAGTCTTGCTATTCTCATCCACCACTTGGTAGCAGCGTGTCGCGTCATAGGAATCCACCTCCTTGTACTCGCCCAATGCCAGCGGAGCCGGCTCTTCCTTGCCGGCAGCCTTGGCTATGATTTGCTGCATGCGTTCCTGCATCAGCTTCATAATGCCTTCATGCTTGAAGGGGTCGGGATCCGCCACTTCGGGATGGGTAGCCTTTATCACCCCGCCATTGGCGGCACGCACGGCTCTGACACTGTCCGTATAAGCCTTGAACTGCCTCTTCACCTCCGGAGAACGCAGTCCATGAATGGTAAATACGGCAATTCCCTGGGCGCCGTTGTTGAGAGCGGCATCCATGCATTCGAACATCATCGGGCCGTCGGTGGCGGTCATGCCGCAGTACAGTGTAGTCATATCGTTCTTGTCGCGTACATTCTCAACCGTACAGTCGGAAATGAAGCTGGCATCACCCGTATAGAAGGTATGGTAAACCATCGGGAACACGATGTCGAGATTCCATTTGCCCCAGTCCTGACGCACCATGCGTGAAGCCATCTTCGGGGTGGGGAACGGGGAGGCAGCCATTGTCTTGCCGTAGGAATGCACCACTTCGGCAATCATATTGGCCACTTCGGTTATCTGGTCGCAACGAAACTGGCGCCACTTCACATCGAGGGAAGGGTCTTCCTGCTCGCGGGGGTCATAACCGTACTGCTCCTTGAACAACCTGAGCATTTCCGGATGGTAACCGTAATCCCACGCAGCGTATTCACGGTCCTGCACAATGCCATAATGGGGCCACAAGGTGGTGGGAAGCACCACATCCACAAAACGATGATAGTCGATGGCAATGCCATTCAAGCCTTCCACTTCACAGTAGGCCTTGATTTTTTCCTTGATGAACTCGCGGACTTCGGGCAATGCCGGGCAGAGAAACTTGTAATAGCCTACATAGGCGGTAGTGTCTGCCAGGCTCTTGCCGTTACGATTCACGCTGAACCATTCGGGATGCTCCTTCAATATCTTGTCACGGTCGTGTTCCAGATTCATGGTCCATAACCAGGCATACACTTCGATTCCGTGTTTATGGGCAACTGGTATGGCAGCCCGGTAATCGTCGGGAGTCGGCGCATTCAGCATAATTCCATCCATGCCGATGTCGTTCATCACTTGGCAGATGGAGTCGAAGTTCATGCCGGGACGATAGTCCAGCCACGTCCAGAACATGGGATATTCCTTGGTTGTTTCCTTAGCTCCCTGCTGGCACGAGAACATGCCCAGCGCAAGGAACAGCAGCAAGAATGCAGGTAAAAAGCTCTTTTTCATTCTATCTAAATTTTAAGTTTAACATGCAGTTTTTCCATCACCCAGGTAACGCCGATTACCACAAAGGCAAAACAAAGGCAGTTGACCAGCCCCATGAATCCATGTGTGAACCAGTCCGGCAGGACAACACCGGTCACATCAGCAAAGCCATAGAAGACATAAGGTACCAGATAAGTGGTCAGCGTAGCCGTTCCGGCAGGGCGTATCAGGTTGAACCAACCTGTGACCTGATGGCTGACCAGATAGCCGAGCAGTGTGTAGAGCCCCACGGAAATGGCAGTCACATAGAACACCCAGGGAGGAGTGCCACCCATCTTGGCCACAATCCAGAAATGGTGTGTCCCAATTCCGACCAGCAGAAGCAGAACGGCAACCGTCAGCCCATTGCAGAGTTTCCAGCCGTCACCCTTGCCGGCATAGCGGGCGCTGAGAATGGAAAGGATGACACCTCCCATTGTAAATGCGGGCAAAGCCCCGTTGCCGATATGCAGAATGGACAACATGCCCTGATAGAAGTTGCGTTCGGGAAAGGCAAGGATAGCCTCACCGCCAAAGCCCTCGCGCAAAGGCGTACCCAGCAGGCATATCAGGATAAAGGCACCCCAGGCAGGCAGCAGATACTGCAACCGGTCACGGCTGAAGATATAGATTACGGCACATACCAGATAGGTCCAGCCGATGGAGCCCAATATTCCCCAATAGGCACCGAATGCACCTCCCTGCGGATTGCGGAACGTGAAGGCAAGGTAAAGGAGAACCAATACTCCGATTATTTTAAAAGCACGGAAAAGGTTCTTCTGAGTGCCGGAAGCCGGTTTCGGATATTGGTTCCACACACCGATAAAGCCTATGGCCATCAGGAACCAGTATACTCCTATCGGATAGGGAGCTTCCGGTGAAAGCCGGAACTCCGAGTTCGTTATAAACGCACCCATCACCAGCAAGGCAAAGGTGCGGGAAAGGATATGCCCCAAGGTGGACTCTGCCGAGAAGCCCTTGGCATATCTGCGCTCAATGGCGTAAGGTATGGACATTCCCACTGCAAACAAAAAGCAGGGGAATACAATATCCGCCAGTCCCATAAAATCCTCACCATAGACGGCATGTTCCAGCCAATGGGGTACGTCATGCACTTTCCAGAAGTCATTGACGAAAATCATGATGAACATGGTCAATGCCCTCAGCATGTCGATGGCCAGGTTGCGCCGTGAATAAACAGTCTTGTCACTCATATCATCTTGCTTTAGAATTCAGAAACCAACATCAGCCATCTGGCTGCCGAAGAGCCCCACACCTCTTTATAAGTAGCCGTATTGAACTGTGGCCAATAGGGCGTGTCCTCATTGAAATAGGACTGCATACCTACGGGTATCTCTCCTACCGTTTCTCCGGGCAATGCCGTGTAGAGCTGCGGATAGTTGCTGCCTTCCCCATAAATCATGGACTGTCCGAAAGGATTCCTGCCTACAACCCAGAAGAGCTGCTGTTCGGCAATGTCTTTCAGTTCCTTGTCCTTCAGTACCCTGGCACAGATAGCGGCAGCTTTACCGGTAGACAAATGTACGGCAATATTTCCCTTAAACGAGAACCAGACGGGGAATATGCGCAAATAATGCTCTTTATCCAGACGAATACCGTTTTCGAGTTGTTCCTCGAAATCCTTATCGGCACCGCTGCGAATCCCTACCTGAACGGCGTAGAAGTTGGCGGAATCCTTCACTTCATCTTTGTGATAGATGCCACTGGGCACCATTCCATAAGGATATACATACTTCATGATATTCTTCAGATAACCGCCATAGAGTTTCATGGCACGAATCCACTGCTCATACTCGGCATGACCGGACTGTGTCTCGCAAAGGGCGGCAAGGGCTTCCATATAGGCATAGTCGCGGGACTGGTGGGTATAGTGTACAATGGACTTCCTGGCCAAATCACGGTAGAAGAAGCCGCAGGTCTTGTCTTTGTCTTTCAGCGGTTCGGTGCGCTGGCACTGCAAGGTGTAGCGGATAGCCTTCACGGCCTCATCGGCATACTGCTGTTCGCCGGTCAGCTTGTAGAGCATGCTGGCTGCCCATGAAATATTGGCGTGATACTGGCTTTCGGATGCCATGGCGGCATGTCCCCCACCCTTCTTTATCAGTTCGGCAAAGCCCAACTCATTAAAGCGTTTCATGGCATAACCGAAGTCTTCCTTTGCAATCTTTTTCAGATTGCTCCTGAGGGCTTCATCCTTCTCAACCATCATGGAGGCATACGCTTCAATTCCTGCAAGCAGGAAGTTTTCCAAAGCTCCGTTATGGACAAGCAGTTCACGGCGGCCGGCATCGTCGTCGGTACCTACCTCACCGTCAGTCCATAGATTGGTACCCCACGTCTGTGCACGGTAACCATCGCCCAGCCGGGTCTTCATCACATAGTCCATTCCCCACAAAGCCTCTTCCATCAGGCGGTTGTACAAGTCGACATTGCCTTTTTCTTTGGCGCGTTCGGCCATCAAGAGCAAGGAATAGGCTATTTCTCCCGTCTGTAAGGTCTGTTGGGACATGTCGGCAGCATCGTGCCATCCTCCGTTTATAGGAATAATATGTCCGTTGTAAGTGGCATGCAAGTCATTATGACAAGCCCCGTGCTTTCCGGGAACGGGATAACCGCAACGTTCGCAAAACAGGAAGTTGACCATCCGCCAGGCAGAATCCTCCCACACATCCTTATGGATATAGAAAGGCAAGGTGGTGACATCCCCTACCTGAATGACGTAACGTCCCTGCGTCTTGAAGTCGGAAAAGTCTATCGTCTCGAACTCTCCCAGACCGGTCTTTTCCTTACGGATGGGGCCGGTATAGACAATGGCCTGCGTCGCGGCATCCTTCAACTGGAACTGTCCGCCGTGCTTTTCCACATTGACAATGGCGCTCTTGGGACTCTCTATGCCATAACCAGTAGTAGAGAAGATGATGCGGTTTTGTGCGGGCATCCAGCCTTTCACGGTTTCCGGATTCTCCACTTTCTGCAATTCCACGGCATCCACATCGAAACGGAGGGAATCTCCCATAGTGCGTTCCTTGCCGAACACTTCGATAGCAAATGAAATCTTGGTCACCTTGTCGCGCGCCAGCCCGGACATCTCGACGAAACATTCGTTCCATTGGTTGTTTTTCAAGTTGATTTCGTGGTATCCTTCCCGACCGTAAATGTCGGGTACTTTTATTTCTCCGTCATTTTCCACATAGAGGTTCAGGTAAATGCTGCGTGCCCCTTCGCACGTGGGATAGATATAGAACTTCAGACGGTTGTAACCTTCCCAGTTCACACCTCCTATATCATAAGAGGCCATGCAAGTGCCACGTCCCAACCCCCAGCCGAGAATCTTCTCCGGATGGGCAGGAGCTTCCAGACGCAGGCTATGCTTGCCAGACTTGCTCCGTTCATCAGTCAAACCAATCTTACCGATGCCCTTGTGCGACCATTTGGAGAAATCCTCCATATCACACAGCATCATAGTTTCCAACACTTTCTTTTTCAAGCCGAATGTCTCGAAAGCCTTTGTCTCGTCGAGCGGCAACGGACTGTGCACGTAACCCGTACTGACGATGTCGGCTTTCAACTTTTCATCTACTTGGGCATGAAGCCAAACAACCGGGGTACAAAGCAGACCGGTCAACAAGCAGAGAGGTTTAATGATATTCCTCATATACAGTAAATAAGTTTAATTCAATTTTTCGCACGAAACTTGTTCTTTTCAGCTAACATAAATCAAGCTACAATATTAAGCAAGAATAGTCAGACAGAGGTTTAAACTCTATCTGAAGATATTTGAAATCTATCAAAATAAAATGATTCCCTTTCAAGAGATTAAGGAGGTATGCCGAAGTTGTCTCCGGCATACCTTTTACTCAGTAAGGATATCAGAAATTCGATTTGTTCACATCCCAGAATACACGGGTTGCCGCATTATCAGGACCACCAAGCATTTCGACAGCTTTGGCATAACCGGTAGGATTATTGTCCTTTTCATTAATGGTGAAAGGCAAACGACGTGGTCCAAGGTCAGTATCAATTTCACCCTGGCTGTAATTTACCATCACTGGGAATAGTTTAGGATAACCGGTACGACGCAACTCGGCCCAACCGTTCATACCTTCGGGATAGACAGCAATCCAGCGCTGTGTAGCAATCTTGGCAAATTTCTCCTCGTTGCTCAAAGACTCATCCCATTGAGCGGTCACCTTGCTTTGACCTTCGATACTGGCTGCCGGAATAATAGGATCCACATAAGCAGCAGCAGTAGTAGTGCCACTCAAATAATCGCCTACAGCAGCTCCCCATTGTTCAAACGAAGCCTTCACTCCCTTCTCGTACAAATCCTTAGCAGTACCTTTACCATTCACATTCCAACCACGCAGGGCAGCTTCAGCTTCCAGAAGAATCGTTTCACCGGCAGTAGCCAAAATAGCCGGAGACGTTGCAACCAGATTAGGTTTGCTCACAATCGCCTTGTAATTATCCGAGTTCTTGCCCTCTTCCAAACCTTTCACACCATTACGGATACCGAAGAAATCACCGTCAGCATTTGTTGTGGCATACTTTTCCAAACGGGCATCATTCATCCCTCCCAGCAGAGAGGGAATATTGGCATTGAGCACACAGTCGCCATAGCTGAAGGCCAGGCCGTAAAGCGGGTTCACATAACCGTTTCCAGCAATACCAAAATTCGCATCATTGGTTTCAATCAGCCCATTACTATCATTCATGGCAGCCTCAGCCTCGCTCTTTGCCCATGCAGCGTCGTATTTCACGATACGCATGGCCAGACGCAAACGGATAGTATTACACAATTTGGCCCATTTATTGAGGTCACCCCCATAAGCATAGTCAAACGGAGCGAACGAAGCCACATCTTTGTCCTTCACTGCACGCAGTTCATCAGCAGCCTCCCTCAGTTCTTCAAAGAACTTCTTGTAAACATCCTGCCCGGAATCATAAGTACCACCTGTAGCCGATTCACCATAATGAGTATAGATAATACACCCGTATTGATCGGCCAAACGAGACATGGCTATCACACGACAAATGGTATTGATGGCTGCGAAATGGGAATATGTCTCCATGTCTTTCTCACATTTGCGCGTAATTTTAAGACTCTGGGACATCACATGATTATAAGCATAATCCCAGCAGTTATCATTCCATCCGGCATTCATCGCATAAGTAATGTTATTTACATTACCTGCAAAGGCAGTAGCCGTACTTACATAGCCCGACCACATATCCGCATTCAGATTCTGTATCAGCTGATATTCCCACGGATTAGTACCACCGCCATTATTATAATAGATGGACTGCATCATCGGAATAAAATGCATGCCTATATAGTTGTTGTCCTGCTTCAATTCTTCGTCACTTACTCCTTTCGGGTTGGTATTCAAGTCATCGAATGCACCGGTACATGCGGTAAACATGGAAGCTGCCAGCAACGCAGTTGCCGTATATTTCAATATATTCTTCATAATTATAAGTCTATTTAAAAGTTAACCTTCAAGTTGAAACCTATCGAACGGTTGGTAGGCATACCAAACACATCGACACCCTGCAAACGGTTGCTGGTAGACAGCATACCATCGGGATCATAAGGAGCATTGTTCTTGAAGAAGAACAAGTTACGGCCCACCAGCGAAATTTGTGCACTCTTGATAACACCAATCTTAGTCAGCCATGCCTGGGGCAGATTGTATCCTATGGAAAGTTCGCGCAAACGAATATTAGTGGCACTGTAAGTATAGTACTCTGTCACACCGGCACGTCCGCCCACCAGATTATAAAAATCTTGTATAGCCTGCTCTCCGGATATCTTATGCCCTTCGAGCATCACATATCCACGGTCACGTGCATCACCGGTAGCCTTGCTCACACCTTGCTGGTCAAGGTCGGCTTCTGTCAGTGACATCACTTTACCACCAAAGCGTCCGTCAATAAGGAAATACAACGAGAAGTCTTTCCAGGTAAGCGTATTGCTCCATCCTAAATTGAAATCAGGATTTGAGTTACCCAGCTTTTTAGGATCGGATTTGTTCACCAATGGCAGACCGTCATCGCCAAACTTGATTTTACCGTTATCATCACGTTCAAAAGTTGTTCCGTAGAAGTCGCCGAACGAACCACCTACTTCCAGACGGCTCCATACATTATTACTCTCACCGCCACTGAATTGGAAATATCCCAATGCTTCACCGGCCAATGCTTTGGCTTCGTTCTTGTTGGTGGCAAAGTTAACGCCGGTTTTCCAACGGAAACTATTGGTCATCACCGGAGTGGCGTTCATCATAATTTCTATACCACTGTTCTGAATGTCACCTGCATTTACATAATAGGTATTATACTCTGAACCGGAAGGAGCGGGCAAGGTGAAGAGCTGGTTCTTTGTATTCGTCTTGTAGTAAGTAAAATCAAACTCCAAGCGGCTGTCAAAGAAGCGCCATTCGGTTCCAAATTCCAGAGAAGTCGTCTTTTCAGGTTTCAACTCATCAAAAGGAGAAGTTGTATTAAAGCTGATACTGCCGTTCTTTGTAATCGTATTAAGTGGATTGGAGAGATAGGTATCCAAACCGTTACCTACTTGTGACCATGCACCACGGATTTTCCCAAGACTAATCCAGGAAGGCAACTTCAAAGTTTCGTTGAGCAACCAGGTAAGACCTACTGACGGATAGAAAAAGCCCTTGTTCTTATACTTGGTATAGGCCAAGGTAGAAGTCCAGTCATTACGTGCCGTCACGTCAAGGAAAAGCTGGTCTTTTAAACCAATCTGACCGGTAAAGAACACGCTCTGGCTTTGTGTATGTTTTCTCCAATCACTCAAAGAGCCTGCATTGAGAGTCACATTCTGCATCGTAAATACATTGGGAATGGAGAGTGTACCCGGATAGGAATCGAAACCGGTTCCATTGCCATTATAATCATTGATACTGCCACCGACTGATGCATTAAAGCTGAAATTCTCGAACTGTTGTTGATACGTAAAGAGGACATCTCCATAAGTAGAAAGTTCACTTTGCTCATTATAGCTGTAACGGCCATTGGTTCCGGTTCCAGCAGCATTCATACCGCAGAGGATAGGGCTGGTACCTGCATACATACGGGTATTGTCTTTATCCACTATATAGTCGGCGCTACCACGAGCCTGGATACTGAAATAATCGTTAATCTGGTATTTCACACTCAGGTTTATCAAAGTACGGTACCTCGTATCTTCATTAGGCACTTTGTTGATAAGCCAATAAGGATTTTGCTCCATATCGGTTCCGGAAGTCTTATACCAGTTTTGATCCATAATATTACGTCCGGTATTCAACACTTGATAGTTATCCTTGTAGTAGTTAAAATCTTTACCACCCTCTACACCACCACGCGGGAAGTGGTACAAACCGACCAAAGGATTCATATAATAACCTCCTGAAGTGGTACGGTTGTTTCCTTTCTGATACATGGCATTGACGTTGGCATCGACCGTCAACTTATTATTGAAGAAATTTGCTGTTTCGCGGAAATTAAAGTTATGTTTCACCAAACGGTTGCCTTCTACCACACCCTTGCCGTAAGTATTGGCATAGGAGAAATAAGTCTGCATAGCCTTTGAACCCATACTTAAAGAAAGAGAGTTAATAGTGGTAACACCCGTCTTGAAGAAATCGTCAGTATAGTCGGGACTACCGTTTATCTTACCGCCCCAGCTGGTCGTTTGGCCGGTATAATGATTCTGGAATTCGGGAATACCATAGGCAGCCATATCAAAAGTGGTATTGGTATTGAAAGAAATGCTGGCACGACCTTCTTTACCTCTTTTGGTATTGATGATTACCACACCGTTGGCAGCCGAGCTACCATACAAAGCGGCTGCCGCAGGACCTTTCAAGATATTCATACTCTCAATATCATCGGGATTCAAATTGGAGATACCGTCGCCACGGTCGTAGTTACCACTGTCATTATCACCACCAATGGTAGTTGAAGTATTTTCGTTAGTGGAGGAACCGAACGGCACCCCGTCTATCACGTAAAGAGGCTGATTATTACCGCTTACAGAACGGTTACCACGGATGATGACCTTGGAAGAACCACCCAGACCGGAAGAACTCTTGTTGATTTGCACACCTGCCGTCTTACCGGCCAGCGCATTCATCATGTTGGGGTCCTTGGCACGAACCAATTCGTCGCCGTTCACCACTTGAGTAGAGTAAGTCAGTGATTTTTCTTTCTTTGCAATACCCAATGCCGTTACCACCACTTCATCCAGCAGCTTGGCATCATTCTTTAATGTGACTCTTATCGTTCCCGGAGTGATGGGAACTTCTTGTGTTATCATACCTACGAAAGACACTTGCAGTGTCGTGGCACCTGCGGGTGCATCTGTAATAGTGAATTTGCCGTCTAAATCTGTTACGGCTCCGGTAGTACTTCCTTTTACCAATACGGAAGCTCCGATAATCGGTTCATTGTCTTCAGCTGAAATAACGATACCGGTAATGGGGGAATTTTGGGCTGCTACCCAGCTAATGGCCGCCATCAGGCAAACCAAGGTTAGCATAAGTCTTTTTTTCATAAGCTGTTTTTCGGAAAATAAATATTAGATTAAATATGTGTTAAGTTAATAAACAGATTCTCGGAAATCTGTTATCCCGATCGGCCAGTCTGATTGACTGTTCCTCTCATTTCTTCTTCTTTGTATGCTTCATAGGCTATTAGTATGTTACGGTTAATATTTAAGCTTATCCAAATGTCTTTATTCTGCAGATTTCTTTCAAGCTCTCGTATATAAAACCGGGGGCACAACCGCAACCCTATCGGAAAAGGATGATTTATTTGCTAATAAAAGTTAATGAAGAAAAGCTGCTGGCAGAACCGGTGCTTTATTGCATGGTTTTAAGCAGATTACGGCATCACCCTTCTCTCCCTCGCCTAAGAGTGAGGCTTTCATTATCTACAAGAGAATCCCCCCCGGCACCGCGGCAAATTAACCTCTCCATTGCGACAAACTAACTATTTTCTCGCATCTCATTATTCTTATCACAGTCATGTTAGTTTCTTACAACAGCTGTATTCTTTTCTTATAACAGCTGTGTTCTTTTCTTACAACAGCTGTTGTAAGAATAATAAGAAGCATAAAAACTGCCAGTCAGCAGTATACAGATGATTAGTTTCTCGCAGTGCAGGGGGTAGTTTCTTTCTGTTCAGAAGAAGGAGATAAAAAAACAGACCGTCCGGCCCGGAATGAAAAAGATTCACCCCAGGTCAGACGGTTATAAACAAAAAAACAAAGTTTTATTCTTCGTACATCTTATCAATCAGCTCCTTGTAGTTCTTTGCCACAACAGAACGTTTCAGCTTCAGCGTATTCGTCAGTTCCCCACGCTCCATACTGAATGGTTCCGGCAGAAGTGTGAAACGCTTCACTTGCTCATAATGGGCAAATTGCTGCTGCAAGGTATCGATACGGGCACGGAACAACGCCTGTATCTTGGGATGTTGCAGTAACTCATCCATATTGCCGTATGCAATGTCTTTCTCCTTGGCATAATCCTTCACAAAGCCATAAACGGGAACTATCAAAGCGGAAACAAACTTACGCTCATCGGCAATGACAGCAATCTGGTCAATGTAACGGTCAATAGCCAGCTTCGTTTCTAATGCCTGCGGCGAAATGTATTTTCCGTTAGAGGTCTTGAACAAGTCTTTGATACGCTCCGTCAGATACAGATGACTATCCTTCAAATAACCGGCATCACCCGTGTGGAACCAACCGTCACGGTCGATGGCAGCAGCCGTTGCCTCCGGTTTCTTGTAGTATCCGGTAGTGATAGTCTTACCACGAAGAAGTATCTCGTTATTCTCGCCAATCTTCACCTCCACATCAGGCATCACCGTACCTACGGAACCAATCTCATAGCCTTCGTTGAGGAAGCAGGAAACGGTAGCCGTAGATTCCGTCAGACCATAGCCCACCACCATGTTTATACCTACAGAATGCACAAACTCGCAGATTTCATCGGGCACAGCAGCACCTGCCGTAGGGAAGAAATTACCGTTCTCAATACCTATCGTCTTCTTCAGCAGAGCATAAATGGTCTTTTCGTAGAACTTGTATTTCAGATGAAGCATCATCGGAGGAGTCTTTCCTTGACGCACATAATCAATGTTATGCGTCCTGCCCACCTTGATGGCATCCAACATCATCGCCTTACGCAGACCGGTTTCCTGGGAAATCTTCTCCTGCACACCGGCATAGACTTTCTCCCAAAAACGGGGTACACTGCACATCAGTGTAGGACGTATCTCTTTAATAGTAGTCTGTATATCTTGTGGACGGAGATTGATGCAGACCTGCACCCCCCGGTGTATACAAAGGTAGGTCCATGCCTTTTCGAATACATGGGTCAGCGGAAGGAAGTTCATGGAAACATCCTGGTCTGTTATGAAAGGCAATCGGATATCATGAATGCGGAAAGCCTCTCTATAATTGAAATGATGGAGCATGACACCTTTCGGCTCACCGGTAGTACCGGAAGTATAAAGGATATTGGCGAGGTCATCATCTGAGGCAGCTGCTATACGTTCTTCTACAATGGCATTGTGCTGCAACTCTTCATCCATTGCCATAAATTCATCAAAATAGATGGAAGTCATGTCGCGCGGATCTTTCACCACAGCACGGTCGAAGATGATGAGCTGCTGCAGAGACTGGCAAAATCCGAACACACTGAAAGCGGCATCGTACTGGAACTGCTCGCCTACAAACAGATAACGTATCTGTGCATCGTTGATGATATACTGTGCCTGAGCCGGTGAGCTGGTAGCATACAAAGGTATAGTCACCGCCCGGTTGGCGAATGCACCGAAATCAGTAAAGAGACATTCGGGTTTATTCTGCGAGAAGATACCGATATTCTCTTGCGGCTCTATTCCCAAAGCCACCATTGCATTGGCAGTCCGGCGTACAGTCTGTGAGAACTCTTTCCAAGAGATGGGTATCCATTGTGCAGTTTCATAGTCTCTGTATTTCAGGGCTATTTTGTCTCCATACTTCTCTGCCTGGCGGTGCACCAGAACAGACAAATGATGATAAGTCATAACTTTTGATATTGGTAAATACGGTACAAAGGTAGTGGTTTCATTTGAAACTAATCCGATATTAGCGGGTAATTATTCAATATGGGTACTCCTTTCCGTTTTTTATTCGTAAGTTTGCAGCAGGATTATTTATTTACCGAATATGATTTACGATATACCGACTTTAACTTCCGAAGCAATCGGATTGCTCAAATCACTGATAGCCATTCCTTCCTTGAGCCGCGACGAGGAGAAAGCGGCGGATTATCTGCAGAACTATATCGAAATGCAAGGCATGGAAACAGGACGTAAAGGCAACAATGTATGGTGCCTCAGCCCGATGTTCGACCTAAAGAAACCGACCTTGCTGCTGAATTCCCATATCGACACCGTAAAACCCGTCAACGGGTGGCGGAAAGATCCTTTCAAACCAACGCTGGAAAGTAATGGAAAGCTCTACGGGCTGGGCAGCAACGATGCCGGAGCCAGTGTAGTCAGCCTGCTGCAAGTATTCCTGACATTGTGCCGCACCACTCAGGCCTACAATCTGATATATCTTGCCTCGTGTGAGGAAGAAGTATCAGGCAAGGGGGGAATAGAATGCGTATTGCCGGAACTCCCTCCCATACAGTTTGCCATTGTAGGCGAGCCGACAGAGATGCAACCTGCCATTGCAGAAAAAGGATTGATGGTGCTGGACGTAACTGCTACCGGAAAATCGGGACATGCTGCCCGAAACGAGGGAGATAATGCTATATATAAGGTATTGGATGATATTGCCTGGTTTCGTGATTACCGTTTTCCAAAAGAATCTTCCCTGTTGGGTCCCGTGAAAATGAGCGTAACCATGGTAAACGCCGGTACACAGCATAACGTCATTCCCGACCGTTGTACTTTTGTCGTAGACATTCGCAGCAACGAGTGTTATAGCAATCAGGAGCTATTCGATGAAATACAGAAACACATCATGTGTGAAGCCAAAGCCCGCTCCTTCCGGCTAAGCTCTTCACACGTAGCTCCGGAGCATCCGGTAGTGCAAAAGGCTATTACCATGAAACGTACTCCTTTCGGCTCACCGACCTTGTCCGACCAGGCACTGATGCCGTTCCCTTCTCTAAAGATGGGACCAGGGAAAAGTGCCCGTTCACACACTGCCGATGAATTTATCTTTGTCAAGGAGATAGAGGAGGCGATAGGAATGTATTTGGAGTTGCTGGAAGGAGTGAAAATTTAAATTATCATTATCTGTTCAGCCACGGCTCCGGATTCAGTTTTTCCTTCTCTTTCCTCAATTGGAAATGTAGCACCGTACGACCATTGTCGGCCCCATCCGAGAAGATTTGTCCGAGGGTCTGTTTGGTGGTAACATCATCGCCCTGCTTCACCGAGGCCGATGACAAGTTGCAATAGACGGATATATAATTCCCGTGACGGACAAGGATATTGAACAGTCCGTTCAGTTTAAAGACAGCCGCCACTTTACCATTGAAGATGGCGCGGGCTTGGGCACCCGGTTTCCCTTGTATATCGATGCCTTTATTGTCCAGCTTGACATTGCGCAAACCTTCTACAGAATACTGGCCGTAATGGCTGGTAATGATATACGCTCCAGTGATGGGCATCGGCAGCTTACCGCGATTATTAGCAAAATTCCCGGATAATTCACGGTCTGCCTTACTCATGGAGTAAGTATCCAAAGGCTGTGCCTTTGGCTTTGCGGACGTAGAGGCAGTCGCAGTTTTCTCACCAGCCTTTTTACGTGCGGCTGCCTCACGGCGCGCTTCTTCTGCCGCACGTTTACGCGCTTTCTCTATCTCTTCCGCTATCAGGCGGTCAATGCGTGCATTGAGCTGATTGGCTTCACGGCGTTTCTTATTCAGTTCGTTCTGCAATCCCCGCTGTTTCTTTTTCAGATTGGCCACCAACAACTTCTGTTCCTTCTCCTGCGCTTCCAGCTTGACTTTCTCCTCTTCACGTTCTTTCAGCAATCCTTCCTTGGCAGCCTTCACTTGCTGAAGCTCAGCCTTCTTACGGTTCAGCTGTTCCTGCTTTTTCAACACCTCCTCGCCTTGCAGGCGCTGATAAGTGGCATATTCGCGTACATAACGCATGCGTCGATAGGTCTGTGCCAGGCTCTTGGCAGAGAAAATGAACATCAGCTTCTCTTCAATGGAACGGTTCTTATACAAATATTGGACGGACGATTCATATTTCTTCTTCTTGTCCTTTAGGTCACGTTGCAAGCGAGTCAACTGACGTCCCAATGAAGACAACTCGCGCTCTATGGATTCCACATCATTATTGATAGTCAGAATATAACGTCTGCGTTCTTCTATCTGTCCGGTCAGTGCAGCAAGACCTTTCAACTGGCTTCCCACATCCTTCTTGGTGGTTATCAACAGCGTCTCCGACTCTACTATCTGTTTCTGCAAGGCACCACGCTTGCTTTCCAGTTCCTTAATCAGCTTGTTGGACTGGGCAAAGAGCGGAGAAACCGGCAAAAGGAGGAGAAAGAAGAAAAGGAGAAGCTTCATAAGTTATAAGGGATTATCCAACAACTATCAATTATCAACTAATCAAAGGTCCATCAGCATTTCCAGCAGTTCCTCCAGCTCCACCTCTTTATATTTCTGTGAGAGCTGGGTAGGGGCCAGTACAAAAGGCTTATCCGAGAAGTTGGAAAGTTCAATCTTTCCCTTTTCTAGAGAGGGTATCCCGAGTTCCTTGCCGGTAAGCACCTTCTTACCATTGGGTTTGGAAGCAGCATAAAGCAGTTTCTCCAAATGGGCAAAATCCGCCTTCTTGGGCAGCACATCCTTCAGTTCCTTACGTGTTGCACGGACATAACGTTTTCCCATACGGTCTACCAACAGAATCTCATCCGGGGTGACTTCCATACGTGCCACCTCCGTACGAAGTATCGGCATCAGAAAGGAAATCTGCATGCATTCTTCCTTCTTCAACTTCATCGTACCGTTCACAGTAAGGGTGGCATCTTTATGGGGTACCGTCAGCTGCACTTTGGAGGAAAGGCAGGCAGATTCTCCGGACAGAGAACTTGAGTGACGCGAAGTCTTGCAACCGGCAAGCCCCACAGCCAGCAACAACAGCAAGGACAATAGGCGGCACGTCCTTGCCATATCATTCAGCAGGTTTAGTTTCATCTGATATATATTTCTTTTTTTGTATTTTCTGTTTCAACGTATCAGAGCGATTGCCCTTATCCCAGGCTTGTTTCCAGTATTTCAAGGCACCTTCCGCATCGCCAGTCATGTAATAGATATCTCCGCAATGTTCCAAGACCACGTCACTGCTATCTTTATCATTCTTTATCGCCTCATCTATGTAGAGACGCGCCTCGGCATAATTACCTTTAACAAACAATATCCATGCATATGTATCGAGATAGGTGGAATTGTTCGGCTCGGCTTTCACTGTCTTGTAGCTCATCTCTTCCGCCTTGTCTAAGTCGCGACGCTCCACGGAAAGATAATATGCGTAGTTATTCAAGGCACCGATGTTTGAAGGATTGTACACCAAAGCGGAATCATAAGCCGCATAAGCTTCCGCATGCAGATTCTTGGTGTGATAAGCATCACCGATAATGGCATAAAAATCTGATACGACCTCCTTCTTGCTATCGTCCTTGACGTGTGACAAAGCCTTTTGACAGATGGCAAGAGCATCATCCGTCCGTTCCGCCTGGTTGTAGGCAATGGCCAGATAGAAATAGAACTCCAACATATCGGGATTGGACTCCACACCGGCTTCGCACAAATTCATTATTTCCTTGTAATCCTCCTGGCGCACGGCTTCCCCCAGCAATGTCATACGAGCCGCTGTGTTGGTAGGGTCTATCGCCAGAACCTGACGCAGAACCGGTCCTGCCTCCTTGTTCATTCCTTTGGAAAGAAGATATTGGGCATACAGCAAAGGTAATTGTGCCTCATCGGGCTCCTGCTCCATGATACGGTTGAAGAGCGTAATGACACGTGTGCTGTCCTTGCCTGCCTGCTCATTCTGCACGATGAACTGCCGCATCACATTCAGTTTGGTGTCCGAAGCCACTTTCTTGTTCAGTAACAGCGTGTCCAATTGCTGTTCATATAGTTCCTTCTGTCCGGTCTCTTCGTAGTAAGAAGCCAATGAGTACATGGCCATTGCATTGTCCGGCTCTTCGGCCAGCACCTTCTTGTAAATCTCATAAGCTTCCTGCTTTTTCCCGTTCTGCATATAGACATCCCCCAGTACCACCTGATAGCGCCTATCGTTGGGATACTCTTCTACCAGACTTTCTATTTCATGAAAGGCGCTCTTGTCGTCCTTCTTTTGCAGATAGATGCGGAACTTCTCCATACTGAGCTGTTCGTTCTTGCCCATCCGTTCCTCGAGCTTGTTCAGTATACCGATAACTTTGTCATACTCTTCCTGGCGGTTGTAAATCTCCAGCAAGTTGTATAGCGGGTCCAGCTTATCCGAGAAACGTACCGCCATATTTTCCAACAAGACAGCGGCTTTCTCCGTTTCGTTTTGCTGCATGTACAGATTGGCAAGTCCCTGGGCATACCAGTAATTGTCGGGAGCATTCTCCACCGCCTTTTCCAACGCGGCTTGTCCCAGCGGCACCTGCTTGAGGAACATATAATACTGGGCCATCTCATACAAAGCCGATGATGCGTTCGGGTTTATCGTCAGGCAATGTTGCAGGACATCAAAAGCTGCATCATAGTCTTTCTGGACTTTCAGACGGGCGGCCTCAAGAAAGAAGTAGTCGTAACGGCGCTGCTGTTCGGGGGTAAGCTCCTTTACGGGCGAAACATCGGCTTTCTTCGACTTCTTCCGTTTCTTCAATTCCTTCCGTGCCTTTTCAGGCCGACCGTACCCGCTCATTTTCTCCTTAGAAGCTTGAACATTGGCAGCCTGCACTCCATACGTAGTAAGGCAGAAGGCACCTATCAACAACGCAAGTATTATTTTTACTCTGATTCTCATCTATTTAATTATAAATTCTTAGCCCGTAAAAACGGAACAATATCCATTCATTTTTTACCCGTATGCCCGAAGCCACCGGCACCGCGCTCCGTCTCATCCAGCACTTCCACTTCCTGCCAAAGAGCTTGTTCGTGACGCGCTATCACCATTTGTGCAATCCTCTCCCCATCTTCGATGACGAAGGTTTCTGCAGAAAGGTTGACGAGAATAATACAAACTTCACCACGGTAATCGGCATCAATCGTTCCAGGGGAGTTCAGCACGGTAATCCCCTTCTTAATGGCCAATCCGCTACGCGGACGCACTTGCGCCTCAAATCCTTCCGGAAGAGCGATATAAAGGCCAGTAGGCACCAGACACCGCTGCATCGGAGCCAGCGAAATAGATTCATTAAGGTTTGCACGGATATCCATTCCTGCAGACAGCTCAGTGGCATAAGCCGGAAGCGGATGCTTTGATTTATTGATGATTTGTACGTTCAACATGATGTTATTTACGATTTGACGATTTACAATTAGGGCTACTTCTATTCTTACAATTCGAGTAATTCAAGTTTCGCAATTCATCTCCGTTTCACTATAAACTTGGGCGAAAATACGGCTTTTTATACAAAATAGTGATACATTTGCAGTTAAATAATAGTAACTTCAATCGTAAATAACATCATGATGAATTGGAATACGCTCATATCTGCCAAACGTTTCGGACTGGAAGAGTTTCATCAGGAACGCCATGAAAACCGCTCGGAATTCCAACGTGACTATGACCGCCTTGTCTTCTCCGCCCCCTTCCGCCGTCTGCAGAACAAAACCCAGGTATTCCCTCTTCCCGGTAGTGTATTCGTCCACAACCGATTGACGCACAGCCTGGAAGTATCATGTGTAGGTCGCTCACTAGGCAACGATGTATCGAAAGCTCTCATTGCCCGCCGTCCGGAACTGCAAGACAGCTACCTCACCGAAATAGGCTCCATCGTTTCCGCCGCCTGCCTGGCACACGACTTGGGAAATCCTCCTTTCGGACATTCGGGAGAACGAGCAATTTCCACCTTTTTTTCTGAAGGAAAAGGAATGTCCCTGAAGGGCCAACTGACACCTGCCCAATGGGAGGACCTTACTCACTTTGAAGGAAATGCAAATGCGTTCCGCCTGCTTACCCACCAGTTTGAGGGAAGGCGACAGGGAGGATTTGTACTCACCTACTCCACCTTGGCAAGCATCGTGAAATATCCCTTTTCATCGAGTCTTGCTGGCAAAAAGTCAAAATTCGGTTTCTTCATCACAGAGGAAGAAAGTTTCCGCCGCATAGCAGAAGAGTTGGGTATGGAGAAGCAGAACGATGCCCCGTTGAAATATGCCCGCCACCCGCTAGTCTATCTGGTGGAAGCCGCCGATGACATCTGCTACCAGATGATGGATATTGAGGATGCTCACAAACTGAAAATTCTGACTACACAAGAAACCAAAGAGTTGCTTCTTTCTTATTTCTCGAAAGAGCGCCAAGCACACCGGCTCAAAACGATGGAGATAGTAAGTGACACCAATGAGCAAATAGCCTATCTGCGTTCCAGCGTTATCGGGCTGCTTATCGGCGAATGCGTGCAAGCCTTTGTAGACAATGAAGAAAAGATTCTGAAAGGAGAATTTGAAGGAAGCCTCATCAACCATATATCCGAGGTACCAGCCAATGCCTACAAGCACTGTGCAGACATCTCCCTGAAGAGGATTTACCGCTCACGCGACGTACTGGACATTGAACTTGCCGGTTTCCGCATCATCAGTACCCTACTCGAACTGATGATTGACGCCGTGCGTTCTCCAGAAAAGGCATATTCGCAACTGCTCATCAATCGCGTATCGGGCCAGTACAACATAAAAGCGCCTGCACTCTATGAAAGAATACAGGCGGTACTGGATTACATCTCCGGAATGACAGATGTATTTGCACTCGATTTATACAGGAAAATAAACGGGAATAGCTTGCCAGCGGTATAACAGACGACAAGCATTCTTCCAGATAGTCCTATGATACAACCTTATTTGCTCCCGACGTAAGCTTGCATGCCTCCGGTGCGCTCGCTATGAATGACTCGATGTGGCGAATGCGCTTTTCTGCTAAAATCTCGTCCACGGCAATCAGGATACCCGTTTCCTCCACATCTCCGAAACCGTAATTGATGGCTGTACCGAACATACGCATGGTAGGGCTGAGACTCATATAGGCATTCACCAGAGGGGGAATATTATACCCCGCCTTACGGATTTCACAATTCAAAATCTTATAGTCTTCCTTAAAAGAGTCTTTACAGAAGAGAGCTGCCAATTCATTCTCGTCCGATTCCAGAAGTAACGGCTTCATCGGAGTAATCAGGTTGTCCTTATCCGCAAAGTGTTTCCGAAGAAAATAAAGAATCTTATCACGACTCTGACGATGATAGCTGGGATACATAGTCACCTTTCCGAAGAAATACTTCACATTGGGCATGACTACGGTCAGTGCGCCCAAACCATCCCACAGATTATCCAACGCAAACAGACCTTTACTGTCTGCACGCGTAGACTGATACTCCAACGTAACGAACGAACGTCCCAACTCAATGGTCGTAGGAAGATAGTCCTTCAAAAATTTATCCGAAAAGTTAAACATATGGGCAGTTGCCAGAATAGGGGCACCATGTTCGTCAAAACGCACATCCGTACCCAAGATATAACGGTATCCACCCAAAATTTCTTCAGCTTCCGGATTCCAGACAATCAACTGCTTGTACGGATTGTCCATGATGTCATATTCGTCAATATCCATAGACTTGCCCGTTCCTCCTCCCGCAGCGCGGAACGCAATCTCGCGCAAACGGCCGATCTCCTTCATGGTATTCGGAGAGTCTTGGGCAGTAATGATATATATCTGGTTATGACTTCTATTGGTCATACGCAGGCGCTTCTCCTCAGTCAACTCCGCTTTCAACAGCTCCTTGCTTATCGGTGCAATTACATCTTCCATATTTCTCTGTTAGTAGTTCTTCTTTTATATAAATACGGTCTCTCTACAATTTATATACAATATCCTTCACATATTGCGCCCATCCAGCCGGGCTTTTCGATTTATCGAAAGTTTGCCAGGGGATAGGCTTCCCTATGGTGATAGTAAATGTTTTATGGCGATTCTTCAGCATTTCATCTGCCAGGTAAAGCATGGCGATATTGAACTTGACACCCAATATCTTACAAAGATTGGCAAGATTATAAAAGAAATTGGAGTTCCGCCCTTCGAAGTGGATGGGAACTACATCACGGTGGGCTTCGACACTCTTCACGATAAAGGTCTTTTTCCAATCCAAGTCACGGATGACCCCATTCTGCCTACGTGAACAAAGACCTGCGGGAAACATGATGAGCTGATTGTCCGAAGCAAATCCCGCCTCCACCATTCTCGGGAAGTCTTTGGCCTGCTTTCCCGTCTTGTTGATGGGGATGCAGAGCGGTGCCAGTCCGTGCAGGTTCATCAGCAGGTCGTTGACCATATATTTCACCTTGCCGCCATAAAAGGAGCCCAAGACATAACCCAACGCCACTCCGTCCTGCCCACCCAGGGGATGGTTGGATACAAAAGTATAAAGCCCTTCTTTAGGCAGATTCTCCTCCCCCTTTACCACAATATTGGCATCAAGGAACTCCAGACAAGCTTTCAGAAAATCCACACCGACTTTATCTTTCGACTCCCGCAAAAAGACATTCAATTCCTCTTGATGAACGATATGCTTCAAATAAGAAACTACGAACTTGGGGATATACTTAGACTTCTTCGGAGCCTTTTCCCGAAGTATCTTGTCTATGTCAATCAAAAATAAAGAGTCGTCAGCCATTCTTCTTTTGATGAAATGAATGTGCAAAATTAACTCATCTTTTTAATTAATCGCAAAAAAAGGACAGAAAACTACACCCGAAATCTATCAAATAACACCTAAAAACTATCAATTGACAGTTTTCCCCCTAAAGTGTGTTTGAAATCCGTCTGCCTGAAAAAGAAAACTTCCGTAAACTTGCAATATCATGATTAACGAAAAAACATAGCACATATGAACAATATAACATTTAAAAAAGACCTGCTCGGAGTTCAAGACGATTTATTGCGTTTTGCATACAAACTTACTTCCGACCGTGAAGAAGCCAACGACCTCCTGCAGGAAACATCCCTGAAAGCTCTGGATAACGAAAAGAAGTATACTCCCGATACCAATTTCAAAGGATGGATATATACCATCATGCGTAATATCTTCATCAACAATTACCGCAAAGTGGTGCGTGACCAGACTTTTGCGGACACCACGGATAATCTCTATCACCTGAACCTGCCGCATGACACCGCTTTTGAGAGCACAGAAAGGGCATATGATTTGAAAGAGATGCACCGCATTGTCAACGCCCTGCCACGGGAGTACAAGATTCCCTTCTCCATGCATATCTCCGGCTTCAAGTACCGCGAAATTGCAGAGAAGCTGGGGTTACCCTTAGGTACGGTAAAGAGCCGCATTTACTTCACCCGCCAAAGATTACAACAAGACTTGAAGGATTTTGTTTAAGAACCCAGCATATAAAACCAGTGATTTCCATAAATTAAGAAGAGTACAAATTTTAGTTGTATCAAAAGAGAGAAAGGTAGGCCGGGACAATCCCATGTCTACCTTTCATGGTCTCGCCTTTATATTTCTGCACGAACATATTCAAGCCGTTACACTTTGCGATAATATTATTTACAAAAATCAGGTAGTAACCTCTGGTTACATTCCACCTTTCCAGCTATCCGAAGCACTGAAAGCTAACCAAAACCACCTGAAAACTGCCAATTATTAGATTTCCCCCCAAAGAGAGTTTGATTTCCGTCTATCAAAAAAAGAATCATCCATAACTTTGCATCATCAATAAAACGAACAATAATTAAAAAAACATCCATTATGAATAATAGAACATTTACCCAAGACCTACTCGGAGTTCAAAACGACTTATTACGCTTTGCATATAAATTAACCTCCAACCGCGAAGAAGCCAACGATCTGCTTCAAGAGACATCATTAAAAGCTCTGGGCAATGAAGAGAAGTATACACCTGATACCAACTTTAAAGGATGGATATATACCATCATGCGTAATATTTTCATCAACAATTACCGTAAAGTGGTACGTGACCAGACGTTTGCAGATACCACAGACAATCTCTATCATCTGAATACACCGCATGACCTCACACTTGACAGCACAGAAAGTGCTTACGACCTGAAGGAAATGCACCGCATTGTCAATGCCCTGCCACGTGAGTACAAGATACCTTTCTCCATGCACATTTCCGGTTTCAAGTACCGTGAAATCGCAGAAAAGCTGAACCTCCCACTTGGAACAGTAAAGAGCCGTATCTTTTTTACCCGCCAGAAGCTGCAGCATGACTTGAAGGATTTCAGATAAGAGAATACGGCAAGCAAAGAATTGTTTATTTATTGGCCGGATAAAAAAGAAATATACCAGACAATCATAGAATACAAACCAAGATACCTAAAGAAAAACCGAGTGATTAATAAACAACATGAAGAAACAGACAACCATTACAGCCTGCACATTTGTAACAATGGCAATGGAAGCTCCTGCTGTTTTTGTCGTACAGCCGGCCATGAGCAAGCACGTCAAGTACGCAGGTATGGCACTACGTACAGCTGGTCAATGAAGACAAACTTGACTCGCTGAACAGCATACAGTAAAAAAAAGATTTATCCACCGGATTCTGTGGATGAATATAATAATCAACCACCCTAGGGGAATATTATCACTCCTCCCCATCATCTCCCGGCAAACGGTAACGTTCACAAAAAAAGATGGGAAATTAACAAAAAAGAGTTAAGAAGTTAATACTAAAACAAGGAAGAGTTAAGAAAGAGCTTTATCCCAAACTTTGGTTTTTCCAAACCAAGCCTTGAGATAGAAAAACCAAGGCTTGGTTTAGATATTCGCAAGGCTGGGAAAGAAGTTTCCCGCCCAAGACACCATTCCACCAACAAGCGACTTTCAAACCAAAGACCCGCCATCTCTAACTGAATCTTTTCAAAAGAGACTACACAAATTCCCCCACCAGCAAAGTGCTTCAAAAGTAGCTTCATTATCAAATGAATAAGCTATCAACAAGGTGTTGAAAACTTCTTCCTAAGATTTTAGTTAAAAGATTGTGGGGAATTGTGGGGAAATGTGTATTTTTACCGTCGCTTATTATAATAAGGTGAGAAATGATACAATTCTTAGGTAATATCGAGGCGAAGGCAGATGCAAAAGGAAGAGTTTTCATCCCGGCCACCTTCCGGAAACAGCTGCAGGCCGCTTCCGAAGAAAAGCTCGTGTTGCGCAAGGACGTATATCAGGATTGCCTGGTGCTCTACCCGGAAAGTGTATGGTTTGCCACCCAAAACCAACTTCGCTGCCGGCTGAATAAATGGAACGCCAAACAGCAAATGATTTTCCGCCAGTTCGTAAGTGACGCGGAAATCATGATCCCTGACGGGAACGGACGCATCCTGCTCCCAAAGCGTTACCTGCAAATGGCGGGTATACAAAGTGATGTCCGCTTCATTGGCGTGGACAACACAATAGAAATCTGGGCCAAGGAACGTGCCGAACAACCATTCATGAACCCTGACGAGTTCAGTGAGGCTCTTGAAGAGCTGCTGGGAGACGAAAATATTTGCTGTGACGAAAATAAGCTATAAACAACAGATGATGAAAGAAGAAACAACATATCATATCCCCGTATTGCTGATGCCGAGCGTAGATGCGATGAGCATCCGTCCGGACGGCACGTATGTAGACGTAACGTTTGGTGGAGGAGGACATTCGCGCGAGATACTGTCCCGCCTGGAAGACGGCGGCCGGCTGCTGAGCTTCGACCAGGACGAGGATGCGGAACGCAACATTGTGAACAACCCGCATTTTACATTCGTACGCAGCAACTTCCGCTACCTGCACAACTTCCTACGCTATCACGGCATCGAAAAAGTGGATGCCATACTTGCCGACCTCGGCGTATCTTCCCATCACTTTGATGACAGCGAACGGGGATTTTCCTTCCGCTTCGACGGAGCACTGGATATGCGTATGAACAAGCGTGCCGGCCTGACAGCTGCCGACATCGTGAATACCTACGAAGAAGAAAAGCTGGCCGATATTTTTTATCTGTACGGCGAGCTGAAGAACAGCCGGAAACTGGCATCTGTCATTGTTAAAGCACGGGCTACGCAGAGAATTGCCACCATCGGCGAATTTTTGGAAATCGTCAAGCCACTCTTCGGCCGCGAACGTGAGAAGAAAGAACTAGCAAAGGTATTCCAGGCATTGCGCATTGAGGTAAACCAGGAAATGGAGGCACTGAAAGAAATGCTGTATGCAGCAACAGAAGCGCTAAAGCCGGGAGGCCGTCTGGTGGTGATAACCTATCACTCCCTGGAAGACCGTATGGTGAAGAATATCATGAAAACCGGCAACGTGGAAGGCAAGGCCGAAAAAGATTTCTTCGGGAACGTATTGACCCCGTTCCGGCTGGTCAACAACAAAGTAATTGTACCGGACGAGGAAGAGATAGAGCGCAATCCGCGTTCGCGCAGCGCCAAGCTGAGAATTGCAGAAAGAGTAACGAATGATTAGTGACTAGCAATGGAAAAGAAACAAGAAGAAAAGAATACGGAGAAGGTGAAAAAACGCACCTCACTGAAAAACATCATAGGAGGCGACATTCTGGCCACAGACTTCTTCCGCCGTCAAGCCGGATTGTTGTTCCTTATCATGGTGCTTATCATTATTTACATCAACAACCGTTACGAATGCCAACTGCAACTGATAGAGATAGACAACCTTAAAAAAGAGTTGATAGACATCAAGTACGATGCCTTGACACGCAGTTCGGAATTAATGGAACGGAGCCGCCAATCGCGCATCGAGGAATACATCGCCACCAAAGAAAGTGATTTGCAGACTTCCACTAATCCACCGTACTTACTAAAATAATGGAGAATTGAGGATTAAAGTAATTTCAATAGCACATCGTAAATCGTTAAATCGTAAATAACATTGGCTGTAAATAAAAAAAACATAATGACCCGTTACTTCTTCGTCGTCCTACTCATGGGGCTGGTGGGGATAGCTATTGTTGTGAAAGGCGCCATGATTATGTTTGCCGAGCGACAGTACTGGCACGATGTAGCCGACCGCTTCGTCAAAGAGAATGTAACGGTGAAGCCCAACCGGGGAAATATCCTGTCCTCGGATGGTAAACTGATGGCAAGTTCGCTGCCGGAATATAAAATATATATGGACTTCATGTCCGGCGAAAGGGACGAGAAGCGCCGCAAAAAGGACCAGCAGCGCAAGGATTCTATCTGGAAAGCCAATTTCGATTCCATCTGTATCGGGCTTCATCAGATTTTTCCGGACATCAGTGCCGCCACCTTCAAAAGCCATCTGCGCAAGGGGCGGGAGATGAAGAGCCGGAACTACAACATTCTTCCCAACCGCAACCGGCGCATCTCTTACATTCAGTATAAGGAAGCCAAGCGGTTACCCGTATTCAAGATGAACAAATACCGAGGCGGTTTCCACGAACAGATATACAACCAGCGTAAAAAGCCGTTCGGTTCTTTGGCAGCCCAAACCCTGGGCCGTCTTTATGCCGATACAGCCATGGGAGCCCGCAACGGCATTGAGTTGGCCTTCGACACCCTGCTGAAAGGACGGAACGGTATTACCCACCGTCAGAAGGTGATGAACAAATACCTGAATATCGTAGACCTTCCCCCGGTAGACGGTTGTGACATCATATCTACCCTCGACGTAGGCATGCAGGACATCTGCGAAAAAGCCCTGGTGGACAAGTTGAAGGAAATCAATGCCAATGTCGGGGTAGCCGTACTGATGGAAGTGGCTACCGGAGAAGTAAAGGCCATTGTCAACATGATGAAAGCCGGAGACGGCAATTACTACGAAATGAACAGTAATGCCATCAGCGATATGTTGGAACCGGGCTCCACCTTCAAGACAGCCTCCATTATGGTGGCACTGGAAGACGGCAAGATAACCCCGGATACCGAGGTAGACACGGGCAACGGTATTATGAATATGTACGGCAGCAAGATGAGAGACCACAACTGGCACCGGGGAGGCTATGGAAAGATAGATGTGACACGTATTCTGGAAGTTTCTTCCAATGTGGGCGTCTCCTACCTCATCGACAAGCACTACAAGGATAATCCGCAGAAGTTCGTGGACGGTTTGAAGCGCATGAGCATCGACCAGCCGCTTCATCTGCAAATTCCTGGTGAAGGAAAGCCCAACATCAAAGGACCTAAAGAGCGTTATTTTGCCAAAACGACTTTACCGTGGATGAGTATCGGCTACGAGACCCAGGTACCTCCTATGAACATACTGACCTTCTACAATGCCATAGCCAACAATGGGGTCATGGTACGCCCCAAGTTTGTGAAAGCAGCGGTAAAGGATGGTGAGGTAGTGAAAGAATATCCTACGGAAGTAATCAATCCCAAGATATGTTCCGACCATACCCTGACACAGATCCGCGAAATCCTTCGGAAAGTGGTATCGCAAGGTCTGGCAAAACCCGCCGGCAGCAAGCAGTTCTCCGTATCGGGCAAGACGGGTACGGCACAGATTTCTCAAGGAGCAGCCGGATATAAGTCGGGACGGGTGAACTACCTTGTAAGTTTCTGCGGATATTTCCCCTCGGAAGCACCTAAATACAGTTGCATCGTTTCCATTCAGAAGCCTGGGTTACCAGCTTCAGGCGGTCTGATGGCAGGTAGTGTCTTTGGGAAAATAGCGGAAAGAGTTTATGCCAAAGACCTGCGTTTTGACATACGCAGTGCCATAGACAGTACCACCAATGTGATTCCTCCCGTGAAAGCCGGAGAGATGAACGAGGCGCTCCTTGTATTGAACGATCTGAAAGTTCCCGTCCAGAAACAGTTCTCCGAACAAAAGAAAAAGGAGCAGTGGGGACATACACAAGCTGCCCCGTCGGCAGTCATCCTGCAAGACCAGGAACTGGCCTCGGGCACCGTGCCCAGCGTGGTCGGTATGGGAGCGAAAGATGCAGTCTACCTTTTAGAGAGCAAAGGACTGAAAGTAAGGCTAAACGGCGTAGGACGGGTGAGGAACCAGTCCATAGCAAGCGGCAGTCGGATAGTGAAAGGACAAACCATAGCCCTGACACTACGTTAACATGAGAATAAACAAGATTTGGATATACATTATATAATAAGGTATGAAATTAAGTGATTTGTTGGCAACAATACAGCCGGTCCGGATTGCCGGAAGTACAAACATGGAGATAACGGGAGTGAATATAGACTCCCGCCTGATAGAAACCGGACATCTGTTCATGGCCATGCGTGGTACGCAGACCGACGGGCATGCCTATATCCCAGCTGCTATCGACAAAGGGGCTGTCGCAGTATTGTGTGAAGAATTGCCGGAAGAGCTCAAGACCGGCACCACCTACATTCTGGTGAAAGACAGTGAAGATGCCGTAGGGAAAGTGGCCACCACTTTCTATGGTGACCCTACATCCAAGATGGAACTCATCGGCGTGACCGGAACCAACGGAAAAACAACCGTTGCTACCTTATTATATAATACTTTCCGCTACTTCGGCTACAAGGTCGGACTGGTTTCCACTGTATGTAATTACATCGACGACCAGCCCGTACCGACCGAACATACCACCCCGGACCCAATAACCTTGAACCGCCTACTTGGAGAGATGGCGGACTCCGGCTGCAAGTATGCCTTCATGGAAGTCAGTTCCCATTCCATTGCCCAGAAGCGCATCAGCGGTCTGAAGTTTGCCGGCGGTATTTTCACTAATCTGACCCGCGACCATCTGGATTATCATAAAACGGTGGAGAACTATCTCAAGGCCAAGAAAAAGTTCTTCGACGAACTGCCGAAAGGAGCTTTCAGCCTGACCAACCTGGATGACAAGAACGGACTCGTGATGACACAGAATACCCGTTCGAAAGTATACACCTACTCTTTGCGCAGTCTTAGCGACTTCAAAGGCAAAGTCTTGGAATCTCATTTCGAGGGAATGTTACTTGACTTCAACAACCACGAGCTGGCAGTACGTTTCATCGGAAAATTCAATGCCTACAACCTGCTGGCGGTATTCGGTACTGCCATATTGCTGGGCAAGAAAGAAGAAGATGTACTGGTTGCCCTCAGTACGCTGCGTCCGGTAACCGGCCGCTTCGATGCCATCCGTTCACCGAAAGGCTACACTGCCATTGTGGACTATGCGCATACTCCAGACGCCCTGGTCAATGTATTGAACGCCATTCACGGAGTGCTGGAAGGAAAAGGAAAAGTGATTACCGTTGTAGGTGCCGGCGGCAACCGCGACAAAGGCAAGCGTCCCATCATGGCCAAAGAATCCGCCCGCTTGAGCGACCGGGTCATCATTACCTCCGATAACCCGCGCTTTGAAGAGCCGCAGGACATCATCAACGACATGCTGGCGGGGCTGGATAAAGACGACATGCAGAAAACCATCAGCATCACCGACCGCCGCGAAGCCATCAAGACAGCCTGCATGCTGGCACAGCCGGGAGACGTGATTCTCGTTGCAGGCAAAGGGCATGAGAATTATCAGGAGATTAAAGGCGTGAAACACCATTTTGACGACAAAGAGATATTAAATGAAATAATTAAATAATTAACATCATGTTATACTACTTATTTCAATGGTTAGACAAATATGACTTCCCCGGTGCGGGCATGTTCGGCTATACATCCTTCCGTTCGTTGATGGCAATCATTCTGGCATTGCTCATTTCGAGCATCTGGGGAGACAAGTTCATCAATCTACTGAAGCGCAAGCAAATTACCGAAACGCAACGTGATGCCAGTATCGATCCATTCGGTGTGAACAAAGTGGGAGTACCCAGCATGGGCGGTGTCATCATTATTTTTGCCACACTCATTCCTTGCTTGCTACTGGGCAAGTTAGACAATATTTATATGATATTGATGCTGATTACCACAATCTGGTTAGGGTCGCTAGGATTTGCCGACGACTACATCAAGATATTCAAAAAGGACAAGGAAGGCCTGCACGGTAAGTTCAAAATCATCGGTCAAGTAGGTTTAGGACTTATCGTCGGATTGACTCTCTACCTCAGCCCGCAGGTGGTTATCCGCGAGAACATAGAAATAGAGAAGCCAGGGGGACAAATAGAAGTAGTACATGCAGCCAAGGAAATCAAGGCAACGCAGACCACCATCCCGTTCTTCAAAAGCAACAACTTCGACTATTCCGACTTAGTAAGCTTTATGGGTGAACATGCCCAAACAGCAGGTTGGATATTGTTCGTGATTATCACTATTTTCGTAGTTACCGCCGTCAGCAACGGAGCCAACCTGAATGACGGAATGGACGGAATGGCGGCAGGGAACTCCGCCATTATCGGACTGACCTTGGGAATACTCGCCTACGTGTCGAGCCACATTGAATATGCCGGCTACCTGAATATCATGTACATTCCCGGCTCGGAAGAACTGGTAATCTTTATCTGTGCCTTCATCGGTGCACTTATCGGCTTCTTATGGTACAATGCCTATCCGGCCCAAGTATTCATGGGCGATACGGGCAGTCTGACCATTGGAGGAATCATCGCAGTATACGCCATCATTATTCACAAGGAACTGCTGATACCCATCCTTTGCGGTATCTTCCTGGTGGAGAACCTCTCGGTCATCCTGCAACGCCTCTACTACAAGACAGGCAAGCGGAAAGGCGTGAAACAACGTCTCTTCAAAAGAACGCCGATACACGACCACTTCCGCACTTCCATGAGCCTGATAGAACCGGGATGCAGCGTGGTATTCACCAAACCGGACAAGCTGTTCCACGAATCCAAAATCACCATCCGCTTCTGGATTGTGACGATTGTACTGGCAGCGATAACAATTATAACATTAAAGATTAGATAATGTGGGATGCATTAGCATAGTTTCCACATTGACATATTAGTATATAAATATTATGAGTAGAATTGTAGTATTAGGAGCTGGCGAAAGCGGCGCAGGCGCTGCTGTACTGGCCAAAGTGAAAGGTTTCGACACGTTCGTCTCCGACATGTCTGCCATTAAAGACAAATACAAGGAACTGCTGGATAAATACGGCATTGCCTGGGAAGAGGGACACCACACAGAAGAGCTGATTCTGAATGCTGACGAAGTGGTGAAAAGCCCCGGTATCCCCAACGACGCTCCGCTCATTGTGAAATTAAAGGAAAAAGGTACGCCCATCATCTCTGAGATAGAGTTTGCGGGACGGTACACTGACGCAAAGATGGTCTGTATCACCGGCTCAAATGGAAAGACTACAACCACCTCGCTCATTTATCACATCTTCAAGAGTGCAGGACTGAACGTCGGCCTCGCCGGCAACATCGGCAACAGCCTGGCCTTGCAGGTAGCCACGGAGCAGCATGATTACTACGTCATTGAGCTGAGTTCCTTCCAACTGGACAATATGTATAACTTCCGTGCCAACATTGCCGTACTGATGAACATCACTCCGGACCACTTGGACCGTTACGACCACTGTATGCAGAAATATGTGGACGCCAAATTCCGCATCACCCAAAACCAGACACCGGAAGACGCTTTTATCTTCTGGAACGACGACCCCATCATCAAGCGCGAACTGGACAAGCATGGCCTGCGCGCCCATCTTTACCCGTTCGCTGCCGTAAAGGAAGACGGAGCCATCGCATACGTGGAAGACGGTGAAGTGGAAATCAACGAACCGATAGCCTTCAATATGGAGCAAGAGGAGCTGGCGCTGCACGGCACACACAACTTATACAATTCATTAGCCGCTGGTATCTCAGCCAACTTGGCCGGTATCCGAAAAGAATATATCCGCAAGGCTTTGTCCGACTTCAAGGGAGTGGAGCACCGATTGGAGAAAGTAGCCACCGTACGCGGCGTAAGCTTCATCAATGATTCCAAGGCAACGAACGTAAACTCCTGCTGGTATGCCCTGCAAAGCATGACCGGCAAAACCGTACTTATCCTCGGCGGTAAGGACAAAGGAAATGATTATACGGAAATCGAAGACCTTGTACGCGAAAAGTGCTCTGCCCTGGTATATTTGGGATTACACAACGAAAAGCTGCACGACTTCTTCGACCGCTTAGGATTGCCCGTAGCTGATGTTCAGACCGGCATGAAGGATGCCGTAGAAGCAGCCTTCAAACTGGCAAAGAAAGGTGAAACCGTGTTGCTCAGCCCTTGCTGTGCCTCCTTCGACCTCTTCAAGAGTTATGAAGACCGCGGCGAACAGTTCAAAGCATGTGTCAGAGCACTATAAAAGACAAGTGCTGCATGAGACTGTCAACTTGTAATTCTTTAATTATTAATTTTTAATTTGCGAAGCATTGGATTTATTAAAGAGCATATTCAAAGGCGACAAAGTGATTTGGATTATTTTCCTTTTCCTTTGCCTCATCTCCATCACAGAGGTATTCAGTGCTGCCAGTACGCTGACCTACAAGAGTGGCGACCACTGGGGACCGATTACGCAGCACAGCATTCTCCTGATGGTAGGTGCCGTCATTGTAGTACTGGTACACAACATCCCCTATAAATGGTTCCAGGTGTTCCCGGTATTCTTGCTTCCGATATCCATCGGACTGCTGGCTTTTGTGATGCTGATGGGATTCATTACCGGTGACCGCGTAAACGGCGCAGCCCGCTGGATGACCTTCATGGGCATTCAGTTCCAGCCGTCGGAAATAGCGAAGATGGCCGTCGTCATCGTTACAGCCTTTATCCTCTCGAAAGGGCAGGACGAAGACGGTGCAAGTCCGAAAGCCTTTAAGCGCATCATGATTATTACCTGCATAGTCTGTGGCCTTATCCTGCCGGAAAACTACTCAACGGGAATGTTGCTCTTCGGAACGGTCTACCTAATGATGTTCATCGGGCGGGTATCTGCCAGGAACCTACTGATACTGGGAGGAGGGATTGTGGCATTCGTTACAGTCTTTGTTGCCTTCCTGCTGGCCACGCCAGACAAGACATTGGAAAATATACCGATGGGACACCGTTTTACCACTGTAAAATCCCGTATTGCAGACTTTACCAACAAGGAAGAAGTTCCTGCTGCCAAATTCGACATCGACGGCGACGGGCAAGTGGCACATGCCCGTATTGCCGTAGCTACGAGTAACGTTGTAGGCAAGGGCCCGGGAAACTCCGTACAACGTGACTTTCTGAGCCAGGCATTCTCCGATTTTATCTATGCCATCATCATTGAGGAACTGGGACTGGTAGGCGGGATAGTCGTTGTGTTCCTTTATGTCTGCCTATTGGTGCGAGTAGGCCGTATCGCCAAAAAATGCGACCGCACCTTCCCCGCTTTCCTCATTACCGGAATAGCCTTGCTACTCGTCACGCAGGCGTTGTTCAACATGATGGTTGCCGTAGGTCTGGCACCCGTCACGGGACAACCGCTTCCGCTCATCAGCAAGGGTGGTACATCCACTTTCATCAACTGTGCCTACATCGGCATGATACTGAGCGTCAGCCGCTATACAGCCAAACTGGAGGAACAACGGATGCATGATGCACAAGTGACTATGCTGGTGGATACCGGAAATGCAGAAAACCTGAAACAACCGATCGACAGCGAGGCACAAACAGCCGCCGAACCGACAGCAAAGGTACTGAACAGTGATGCGGAGTTTGAATAACAGCCTCTCCCCCACCCCCTCCCCTATAGGGAGGGGAGAAAAGAGTGATTGAGTAATGGCGAGTATGCCAATAATACAAAAATAAAGAAGAACAAGAATATGAGTAAAGAGGCAAACAACTATACAAGTCAAAGTAACTCTACCCCTCTCTCTACGGGGAAGGGAGTGAGGCTTATCATCAGTGGCGGTGGTACCGGAGGACATATCTTTCCGGCTATCTCCATTGCCAACGCCATAAAAGAGTTGTGTCCCGACGCAGAGATTCTCTTCGTAGGTGCCGAAGGAAGAATGGAGATGCAGCGTGTTCCCGATGCTGGTTACCGGATTATAGGTTTACCCGTTGCCGGATTTGACCGTAAACATCTGTGGAAGAACGTCTCCGTATTGCTGAAACTGATACGGAGCCAGTGGAAAGCACGGAGCATCATCAAGGAGTTCCGCCCGCAAGTAGCTGTCGGTGTAGGTGGCTATGCCAGTGGTCCTACGCTGAAAATGGCGGGAATGATGGGTATTCCCACACTGATACAAGAACAGAATTCCTACGCCGGTGTCACTAACAAGCTGCTGGCACAGAAGGCATGCAAGATTTGTGTGGCTTACGAAGGTATGGAAAAATTCTTCCCGGCAGAAAAGATAATCATGACCGGTAATCCGGTGCGCCAGAATCTGCTCCACCACTCCATCTGCCGCGAAGATGCCGTGAAATACTTCGGACTGAACCCGGAGAAGAAAACAATACTGATATTGGGCGGCAGTCTCGGAGCCCGCACCATCAATCAGACATTGAGTGCCGGACTGGATGTCATTCGCGCCAATCCCGAAGTGCAATTCATCTGGCAAACGGGGAAGATATACATTGACCAAGTCAGAGAAGCTATTACAAATACAACGGGAGAAGCCGTACGCAACCCGCGCATTAGTGCCATCCCCAATCTGTACGTGACGGACTTCATTAAGGATATGGCAAATGCATACGCGGCTGCCGACCTGGTGATTTCACGTGCAGGAGCCGGTTCCATCTCCGAGTTCTGCCTGCTGCACAAGCCAGTCATCCTGGTTCCCTCACCCAATGTGGCAGAGGACCACCAAACCAAGAATGCGCTGGCGCTGGTGGATAAGGGTGCAGCTATCTATGTGAAGGATGTGGAAGCGAAAGAGAAGCTGCTACCGGTGGCGTTGGAGACAATCGCCAACTCCGAGAAGCTGCAAGACTTAAGCAAGAATATCTCCAAGCTGGCGTTACCGGACTCGGCAACAATTATTGCGAAGGAGGTATTGAAGTTAATTAAGAAATAAATTAGGAGAGCATCTTAATGAAAGATATGAATATAGAAACAATTAAATCCGTTTACTTCATTGGTGCCGGCGGTATCGGCATGAGTGCGCTGATACGTTATTTCCTCTCTAAAGGAAAGAAAGTAGCGGGCTACGACCGTACGTCGAGCGAACTGACAGAACGCCTGATTACGGAAGGAGTACAGATACACTACGAAGAGAATATCAACCTTATTCCGGAGATGTGCAAAGACAAGGCAAGCACGCTCGTGGTCTATACCCCCGCCGTGCCGCAAGAGCATGCAGAACTGACCTATTTCCGTGAAAACGGTTTCGACATATATAAGCGCTCCCAAGTATTGGGCATCATCACCCGCAGCAGCAAAGGTTTGTGCGTGGCAGGTACGCATGGCAAGACTACCACCAGCACCATGGCTGCCCACCTGCTGCACCAGTCACACGTGGGCTGCACCGCCTTCCTCGGAGGTATTTCGAAGAACTACGGTACGAATCTGCTGCTTTCCGCCACCAGCCCTTATACCGTTATCGAAGCAGATGAGTTCGACCGTTCCTTCCACTGGCTGTCACCCTGGATGAGTGTCATTACTGCCACCGACCCCGACCACCTGGATATATACGGCACCAAAGAAGCCTATCTCGAAAGCTTCCGCCACTACACCGCGCTTATACAACCAGGCGGCGCCCTGATTCTGCACAAAGGACTGGAGATGCAGCCCGACGTACAGCCAGGGGTAGCCACCTATACCTACTCGCGCCATGAAGGTGACTTCCATGCCGAGAACATCCGTATCGGAAACGGTGAAATTTTCATCGATTTCGTAGCACCGGACACCCGCATCAATGATATCCAGCTAGGTGTTCCCGTCAGCATCAACATCGAGAACGGCGTTGCCGCCATGGCACTCGCCCATCTCAGCGGTGCCACCGACGAGGAAATCAAGCAAGGCATGGCAAGCTTCCGCGGAGTGGACCGCCGTTTCGACTTCAAGCTGAAGAATGACCGAATTGTATTCCTCAGCGATTACGCCCACCATCCGGCGGAAATAGCCCAAAGTCTGAAGTCCGTCCGTGAACTGTACCAAGACAAGAAGGTAACCGTCATCTTCCAGCCTCACTTGTACACCCGTACCCGCGACTTCTACCAGGATTTTGCAAACAGCCTTTCCCTATCCGATGAGGTGATTCTGACAGAGATATACCCTGCCCGCGAGCAACCAATTCCCGGCGTGACGAGTCAGCTGATTTATGACAACCTCCGCCCCGGCATCGAGAAATGTATTTGTAGGAAAGAAGACGTCCTCAGCCTCCTCGCCCAGAAGCATACCGAAGTAGTGGTAGTGCTGGGAGCCGGCGACCTGGACAACTATGCTCCCCAAATCACCCAACTATTATCAGAGAAGTATCATGGTTAAAAGGATTCTACTTTCTATCGTCCTGTTGCTTGTCATTGTCTATCTGGTAGTGGCTGTCACTGCCCTCAACCGCAAACCGGCCACCCAGGTGTGCCATGATGTGGAGCTGGTGATAAAAGACACGGTATATGCCGGCTTCATCACGAAGAAGGAAGTAGCTACCCTGCTGGAGAAGAAAGGCATCAGCCCCATTGGGAAAGACCTGAAACGCGTGCGCACCAAGACCTTGGAGCGCGAACTTGCCAAGCATCCCCTCATCGACCAGGTGGAATGCTACAAGACCCCGAGCAGCAAGCTCTGCATCGAAGTGACCCAGCGAATCCCCATCCTGCGCGTGATGAGCGCCAATGGCGAAAACTACTATCTGGACAACAAGGGTACTGTAATGCCCCCCGATGCAAAATGCGTTGCACACCTTGCCGTAGTGACCGGAAATGTAGAAAAGTCGTTTGCCATGAGGGATTTATATAAGTTTGGTGTATTTTTGCAGAAGAATTCTTTTTGGAATGCACAGATTGAACAGATTCATGTACTGCCTGGCAAAAATATAGAATTAGTGCCACGTGTCGGCGACCATCTCATCTATTTGGGTAAGATGGCCGGTTTTGAAAAGAAACTGAAACGTGTAAAAGCATTCTACGAAAGAGGTTTGAACCAGGTGGGCTGGAACAAATACTCCCGCATTAACGTTGAATTCGATAATCAGATTATCTGCACGAAGAGGGAGTAAAGAGATTTATCCCTTATCAAAGCGCAGTAAATTGTAAATTGTAAAATAGTAAATAAATAGATATGGCAACAACAGATTTCATCGCCGCTATCGAGTTGAGTTCTTCCAAGATTTCCGGTATCGCAGGGAAGAAGAACAGTGACGGAAGTATCCAGGTGTTGGCTTATGCATGCGAAGATGCATCCCCGTTTATACACAAAGGGACCATCTACAACATTGACAAGACCGCACAAGCGCTGACTTCCATCATCAACAAGCTGGAAGGCCAGCTGAACAACTCCATCGCCAAAGTATATGTAGGCATCGGCGGACAATCATTGCGCACGGTGAGGAATGCGGTAAGCCGTACGCTGGAGGAAGAGAGCATCATTTCGCAAGAACTGGTAGACGAGATTTGCGACGAGAACCGTGATGTACCCCTAGTAGACATGAGTGTGCTGGATGTAGCCCCACAAGAATACAAGATAGACAACACGTTGCACGTGGAGCCCGTAGGAGTTGCCGGAAAATACATCACCGGACAGTTCCTCAACATCGTGGCGCGCGCCTCGCTGAAAAAGAACCTCGAACACAGCTTCGAGCAAGCCAAAGTGGAAATTGCCGACGACCTGCTCGTAGCCCCCACTGCGTTGGCCAAAGCCGTGCTGACTGAAAACGAGATGCGTTCGGGCTGCGCACTGGTGGACTTCGGTGCCGACACCACCACCGTGCTGGTCTATAAGAACAATATCCTGCGCTACCTCAGCGTACTGCCGCTGGGTGGAAACAACATTACCCACGACATCACTTCCCTGCAAATGGAAGAGGAAGATGCCGAGAAGCTGAAACTGCAATACGGTGATGCCCTCTACGAGGAGGAAGAAGACGCCGAGACTCCTGCCGTATGTATGTCGGAAGACGGCCGTACCTTCGAATTGGCCCTGCTGAACAATATTATCGGAGCCCGTGCAGAAGAAATCCTTGCCAACGTATGGAACCAGTTACAGCTTTCCGGCTACGAGGACAAACTTTTCTCCGGTGTAGTATTTACCGGTGGAGGAGCCAATCTGAAGAATCTCGAGAAAGCCTTCCATAAAGTGAGCAAGATTGAAAAGGTAAAGACCGCTAAGTTCGTACAGACCACCGTCCACACACGCAGCGAAGAGCCCCAAAAGGACGGCATGCACAACACACTGCTGGGCCTGCTGGCTGCCGGCAACGAGAATTGCTGCCTGCAAGAGGTGAAACCGGTGCAGCAGCCTGCCTCCAATGTTCCTCCCAAACCGGTCGACATATTCGTTGACGACGAAGCGCTGAAAGAGCAGGAAGCTGCCGCACGCGCCGCCAAGGCACAGCGCGAGAGGGAAGAGAAAGAACGCAAGGAGCGTGAGCGAAAAGAAAGGGAGCTGCGCGAAAAGGAAGAGAAAAAGAAGAAAAAGAAAGAAGGCCCCAGCTGGTTCGAAAAGACTTTCAACAAGATTTCCAACGAAATCTTCTCGGACGACGATATGAAGTAATAATGTGATAATGTGCCAGAAAATTAAGTTATTATGGAAGATATAGTACAATTCGATTTCCCGACGGATTCACCGAAAATCATTAAAGTAATCGGTGTAGGCGGAGGTGGCGGCAATGCCGTGAACCATATGTACCGGGAAGGTATACACGACGTGACGTTCGTACTGTGTAACACAGACAACCAAGCGTTGAAGGACTCTCCCGTGCCCGTGAAGTTACAGCTTGGAAAAGAAGGCCTGGGAGCCGGAAACCGCCCCGCCCGTGCCCGCAAGGCAGCAGAAGAGAGTATCGAAGACATCAAGAATATGCTGAACGACGGCACCAAGATGGTATTCATCACTGCCGGAATGGGCGGTGGTACCGGTACGGGTGCCGCACCCATCATTGCACAGACCGCCAAGGAAATGGATATCCTGACCATCGGCATCGTCACCATCCCTTTCCGCTGGGAGGGCGACAAGAAGATAGACCAGGCACTGGATGGCGTAGAGGAAATCAGCAAGCACGTAGATGCCCTGCTGGTCATCAACAATGAAAAGCTGAGCGAGATATACAGCGAGTTGTCCGTGGACGACGCGTTCGACAAGGCCGACGACACCCTTTCGGTAGCCGCCAAGAGTATTGCCGAAATCATCACCCTGCATGGAAAGGTGAACCTCGACTTCAACGACGTGAAAACAGTGCTGAAGGACGGCGGCGTAGCCATCATGAGTACCGGCTACGGCGAAGGTGACAACCGTGTCAGCGAAGCCATCAAGAATGCGCAGCACTCGCCGTTGCTGAACAACAACGACATTTTCAATTCCAAGAAGGTACTCCTCAACATCTCTTACAGCTCACAATACAAGCTGATGATGAGCGAAATGGACGAGGTAAAGGAATTCATGAACCGTTTCAGCCGCGACTTCGAGACCAAATTCGGTATGGCCATCGACGACAAACTGGAACAGAAAGTGAAAATCACCCTGCTTGCCACCGGTTTCGGTATCCAGGACATCCACATGAAGGAGATGGACGACCGCATCACCCAGCGCACCGCCGAAGAACAGCAACGCCTTGCCGAGCTGGAGGAGGAAGAGGAACAGAGACGCAACCGCCGCGAAGTGTACTACGGCAAGGATGCCAACGCCCGTTCCCAGCGCAGCCGCCGTCGCCATATCTATCTCTTCAATCCCGAAGACATGGACAACGCCGACATCATCAGCATGGTAGAGAATTCTCCGACCTATCTGCGTGACAAAAGTACGCTGAACAGCATCAAGATGAAGGCAGAGCAGGAAGGGCAGCTCGCCACCGAAGCCGCGCAAGAAGCAGAAGGCGGTGCAGGGGGAGTCATCACCTTCTGATTTTTCCGTTCCCGATATGTAAAACCATCCTCCTCCCCTTCGGGAGAACAGGAGTAAACCTATAACAATATGGATTTATTTGAAAAAGTCAGCGAAGACATTAAAACAGCCATGAAAGCCAAAGACAAAGTGGCTCTCGAAACATTGAGAAACGTAAAGAAAGTATTCCTTGAAGCCAAAACCGCTCCCGGAGCCAACGATACCCTGAGCGATGCAGATGCTTTGAAGATTATCCAAAAACTGACCAAACAAGGCAAAGACGCCGCTGAAATCTATGTACAGCAAGGTCGCCAGGACTTGGCAGACGATGAGCTGGCACAAGTAAAGGTGCTTGAAACCTATCTGCCCAAGCAAATGAGCGCCGAAGAACTGGAAGCAGCCTTGAAGGAAATCATAGCCGAGGTCGGTGCCACCAGCGGCAAGGACATGGGCAAAGTGATGGGTGTAGCCAGCAAGAAACTTGCCGGACTTGCCGAAGGCCGCGCCATCTCAGCCAAAGTAAAGGAACTGCTGGGATAAAGTATAGCGAAGGAGATAAGAAATATTCGGGTTCAATTGCATGAGATGGGCATCTCGTGCTGTATGAGATATACATCTCATGCAGCATAAGATGCCCATCTCGCGCAATCAAGAGCTATTGTTTCATCCGACAAGCAAGATTGGCGCTCCTCAATCAAACAATTCTTTCAAGACTTCAAGAGACTTCAGCACCGGGAAATCCGGCAGATGCAGACGATAATATTCATTCATAATGTTCAGGCAGCGGGTACGCTCCAACCGGTTCATGGTAAAAAGATGCATCGTTTCATAATTCATACGCATCAGCTGTGTCAGGCGGGCCGCCTCCTCGGGAGCGATGTAATTGGAATGAAGCTGCGGACGCAAGGGAGTGAAACAAGCATTCTGCAAATCGAAGTAATCTCCGGCATGATAATCCTCCAGGTTGGGATACAAACCGAGAAAACGGGAAAGGCGCATCAGGAAGACCAGATGAAAATTGGCAAACCCCTCCCTGCATTCATCCAGCCAGATGACGGAATGATACAGATAAGCAAACAGCGGACGGTTCTCCGCCTCCTCCCGGACGGCGCGATAAAGGAATTCCGAAAGAAACAAAGCGATGGCGGATTTGTAGGGATCGTAGGGAAGCGTGGCAAAAGGATAAAGAGACTTCGCCTCCTTCACCTTATATATAGTGGCATTAGGACGGAAATCGGCTTCAAGTTCCACCAATGCCAGCGGCTGGAAGAGTACCGGCTTCACCGCCGCCTTGCGCGAACGGGGTATGGACACCATGAAGGAAGCCCTGCCAGCCACCTCTGTATAGATGTCTGCAATGAGAGATGTATCCTTATATTTCAAGGTATGCAGTACAATTCCCTGTGTTTTCTGTAACATTCCCGATTTCTTTATCTGGTTTCAATCTGATAACAAAGCTACAAAAAAAGCCCGAAAGAAGAGAAACAAAAGGAGAAGAATAAAAAAACAAGGTAAGGAGTGTAAAAAAATAAAAGCATATATTACACTGATTTTCAATAGATAACGCTCCATTCTAAGACAAAAGACAACAAAAAGCTATATTTTTTTCTTGCGAATGTTTTGGTAATTCAAAAATAGTTTCTACCTTTGCATCCGCAAACGAGAAATAAAGACTCTTTGCAAGAGCGGAAACGCTCACCAAAGGATGGCCCGTTCGTCTATCGGTTAGGACGCAAGATTTTCATTCTTGAAAGGGGGGTTCGATTCCCCCACGGGCTACAAAATAAAAAAATAAACGAATTAAAAAAAGATTAGTCGAGATGGCAAATCATAAATCATCACTGAAGAGAATCAGACAAGAAGAAACAAGAAGACTTCACAACAGATATTATGGCAAGACCATGAGAAACGCTGTTCGTAAGCTTCGTGCTACTACAGACAAAGCTGCAGCAACAGCAATGTATCCGGGTATCACAAAACTGTTGGATAAATTGGCTAAGACTAATGTAATCCACAAGAACAAGGCTAACAACTTGAAGTCAAAATTGGCTATCTATATCAACAAGCTGGCTTAAGTTGACTGTTACACAAAAGATATTACAAGGCTGGACTTTTTAGTCCGGCCTTTCTCATTTATACCTCTCTATTTACCTGCTTCCACACAAGTTTCTTTTCTGTGCTAAAAAGCTGTAAACTACCCGAATTTATCCGTTTGTTTAGCACCATATCCCGAGGATTTTCACTATATTTGCTCTGTTATTACAATAAGGAAAAAAGATTATGACTGAAGAACAGATTCACTCCAATAACGGGAGCTATTCTGCCGAAAACATCCAGGTACTGGAAGGTTTGGAAGCAGTGAGAAAGCGTCCCGCGATGTATATTGGCGACATTAGCAGCAAAGGACTTCACCACCTGGTGTACGAGGTTGTGGATAACTCCATCGACGAGGCACTTGCCGGCTATTGCGACCACATCGAAGTCACCATTAACGAGGACAACTCCATCACCGTACAAGACAACGGACGTGGTATCCCGGTAGACTATCACGAAAAGGAAAAGAAATCCGCGCTGGAAGTTGTAATGACCGTACTGCATGCCGGAGGAAAGTTCGACAAAGGTTCCTATAAGGTATCGGGAGGTCTGCATGGTGTAGGTGTATCTTGCGTAAATGCCTTGTCTACACACATGACTACCCAGGTTTTCCGTAACGGAAAAATCTATCAGCAGGAATATTCCTGCGGACATCCGCTCTACTCCGTCAAAGAAGTGGGCACAACAGACATTACCGGTACACGCCAACAGTTCTGGCCGGACGGTACCATCTTTACGGAGACAGTCTACAACTATGATATTCTTGCCACCCGCATGCGCGAGCTGGCGTATCTGAACGCAGGCATCAAGATTTCACTGACCGACCTTCGCGTAAAGGACGAAGAAGGAAATGCCAAGAAGGAAATCTTCTACTCGGAAGAAGGCCTGAAGGAATTTGTGCGCTACGTGGACTCCTCACGCGAGCACTTCATGAACGATGTAATCTACATCAATACCGAGAAGCAAGGCACACCGGTGGAAGTAGCCATCATGTACAACACTTCTTATAACGAAAATGTGCACTCTTACGTAAACAACATCAATACCATTGAAGGGGGTACCCACTTGGCAGGTTTCCGCCGTGCACTGACCCGTACGTTGAAAAAATACGCCGAAGACAACAAGATGCTGGAGAAAGCCAAGGTAGAGATTGCAGGAGACGACTTCCGTGAAGGACTGACTGCCGTTATCTCCATCAAGGTGGCAGAGCCTCAGTTCGAAGGACAGACCAAGACAAAGCTGGGTAACAACGAAGTGATGGGCGCCGTAGACCAGGCTGTGGGCGAGGCCCTCACCTACTACTTGGAGGAACACCCGAAGGAAGCCAAGCTGATTGTAGACAAGGTGATTCTTGCCGCCCAGGCACGTATCGCCGCACGTAAGGCACGCGAATCCGTACAACGCAAATCGCCGATGTCCGGCGGTGGCATGCCCGGTAAGTTGGCCGACTGCTCCAGCAAGGACCCGGAAGAATGCGAATTGTTCCTCGTCGAGGGTGACTCGGCAGGCGGTTCAGCAAAGCAAGGCCGTAACCGTGCGTTCCAAGCTATCCTGCCGCTTCGCGGTAAGATTCTGAATGTGGAAAAGGCCATGTGGCACAAGGCATTCGAGAGCGACGAAGTAAACAATATCATCCAGGCGCTGGGCATCCGTTTCGGCGTGGACGGTGAAGACAGCAAAGAAGCGAACATTGACAAGTTGCGTTACAAGAAGATTATCATCATGACCGATGCCGACGTCGATGGTTCTCACATCGACACGCTGATTATGACGCTTTTCTTCCGTTACTTCCCACAAGTCATCCAGCAGGGTTGCTTGTACATCGCCACTCCTCCCCTTTACCTTTGCACCAAAGGCAAGGCGAAAGAGTATTGCTGGACAGACCAGCAGCGCCAGAAGTTCATCGACACTTACGGCGGCGGTTCGGAAAACGCAGTACACACCCAACGCTACAAAGGTTTGGGTGAAATGAACCCGGAACAGTTGTGGGAAACCACCATGAATCCGGAAAACCGTATGCTGAAGCAGGTGCATCTTGAAAATGCAGCCGAAGCCGACTATATCTTCTCCATGCTGATGGGCGAAGACGTGGGCCCTCGCCGCGATTTCATCGAAAAGAATGCAACGTATGCAAATATTGACGCTTAATTAATTTAATAACCAACCTCACATCTTACAACGAGGAAGCCCCGGACGGGCAGGATAATCCTGCTGACCGGGGCTTTTCCTTTATTCCTCTTCTCTTCCAAAGAAGAGACCCGTCTCCATACAGAAGAACTATAGGATTCCTTGTTTTTTCATCTCTTCCACTACCAATTCCAACTCTGCATACCAGTCCTCACCAAACTTACGGATAAGCGGTTCTTTCAGGAACTTGTACACGGGCAGATTTTCCTTTTGTCCCAACAACATAGCGGCTTTGCAGACATCCCAACGATGATAGTTCACTGCCTTATAGAGTCCGTAGTTCCCCACCCTTATCGGATAGAGATGACAGGATATGGGTTTGTAGAAGTTGGTCCTACCCTCACGGTAAGCCTTTTCGATGGCGCAATAGCAACAGCCTTTATCATCATAGCAGGTAAAGACGCAATCCTTGTTGTTCACAATAGAAGTCACCAGGTCACCTTCACAATCGGTATAGACCACACCTTGCTCCTCTATCACGGTGCGGGCTTCGGGAGAAAGCTCATCCCAAATCAGCGGAAGCACCTCTTCCAGTTTCTCCACCTCGTCCAGCTCTACGGGAGCACCGGCATCGCCCTCAATGCAGCAAATCCCCTGGCAGGCACCCAAGTCACACAAGAACTTCTCGCGCAAGACATCGAAAGAAACCACAACATCACCAATCTGTATCATAATCATTCTATTAAAAAAAGACGCGGATTATCCGGATTGCACAGACTCAACTTTAAGAGCATCCGTGGAATCCGTATAATCCGCGTCTAAATATTGTTACGGCCTTGACGCCTTACTTAATCAAATCCTTACCAGTCATTTCGGCCGGCTGTTCCATACCCAAGATATGCAGGATAGAAGGAGCTACGTCAGCCAATACACCGTTCTCAACCTTGGCGTCCTTGTTTGCAGTAACGTAAACGAAAGGAACGGGGTTCAGAGAGTGGGCAGTATTCGGAGTACCATCCTCATTCAGAGCGTGGTCGGCATTACCGTGGTCGGCGATGATGATTACTTCATAATCGTTTGCCTTGGCAGCTTCAACAGTATCTTTCACACATTCGTCGATGGCTTTCACTGCCTTCTCAATAGCTTCGTAGATACCGGTATGTCCCACCATATCACCATTGGCGTAGTTCACCACGATGAAATCGAACTTCTGGGTCTTGATAGCTTCAACCAACTTGTCCTTCACCTCGTACGCACTCATTTCGGGCTTCAAGTCGTAAGTGGCAACCTTCGGAGAAGGAACCAGGATGCGCTCTTCAGCATCGTAAGGAGTCTCGCGGCCACCGTTGAAGAAGAAAGTCACGTGTGCATACTTCTCTGTTTCGGCAATGTGCAGCTGGGTCTTGCCATTGGCAGCAAGGTATTCGCCCAAGGTATTCTGTACGTTCTCCTTATCAAAAAGGATATGCACACCCTTGAAGCTGGCATCGTACGGAGTCATGCAGTAGAACTGCAGGCCCGGAATGGTCTGCATGCCTTGTTCGGGCATATCTTGCTGGGTGAGGACAACGGTCAATTCCTTGGCACGGTCATTGCGGTAGTTGAAGAAGATTACAACATCACCTTCCTTGATGGTACCGTCGAAGCCACCGTTCACAATCGGCTTAATGAATTCATCCGTAACGCCTTCGTCGTAGGACTCCTGCATAGCCTGGACCATATCCGTAGCAACCTTGCCTTCACCGTTTACCAACAAATCGTAGGCAACCTTCACACGTTCCCAACGTTTGTCGCGGTCCATGGCATAGAAACGTCCCACGATGGAAGCAATCTTGCCGGCAGACTTCTCGCAATGAGCAGTCAACTGCTCAATGAAACCTTTACCACTCTTCGGGTCGGTATCACGACCGTCCATAAAACAGTGGATGAAGGTATTCTCGATACCGTATTCCTTGGAAATATCGCAGAGTTTGAACAAATGGTCAAAAGAGCTGTGCACGCCACCGTTGCTGGTCAGTCCCATAAAGTGAATATTCTTGCCGTTTTCCTTTGCATATGAGAAAGCAGAAACAATTTCCTTGTTCTTCAGAATGCTGCCATCGGCACAAGCACGGTTAATCTTCACCAAATCCTGGTAAACGATGCGTCCGGCACCGATATTGAGGTGACCTACTTCAGAATTACCCATCTGTCCGTCGGGCAAACCAACGTTTTCACCGCTTGCTTGAAGCTCGGAATGCGGATAAGTTGCCAACAGACTGTCCCAATACGGAGTAGGTGTATTGAAAATCACATCATCTTTGCCTTGATCGCCGATGCCCCAGCCATCAAGAATCATTAAAAGGGCTTTCTTACTCATAATATTAATCGAATTTAATTGTATAATCTTTTTGTATGATACAAACGTTCTTTTATAGTAGGAACCTGTTTTTTGCGTTGCAAAGGTACAAAAAACAGCCGTTAAAGCGTACTGTTTCAAATGATTTATGTACTTTTGCCACGCTTAAAAAATAAAAAAACAAGAAATATGGACGATTCAAACCCACGAACGTGCAATAGTATTCACCAATAAAACGAACGGAGACGTTGACTGCAATGCCTCTGTTCCAACTAGAAAGGAGGCAAACAATGAGAAAGTATCTCTACAGTGAAAATGGCTTCACTGAAAAGGCCGAATGGCAACCCAACTGCTGGGTCAACGTAGAATGCCCGGACAACGATGATTTCAAATTCCTAACCGAAGAGCTGAAAGTTCCCGAATCATTCCTGGAAGACATAGCCGACGTGGACGAGCGCCCACGTACGGAAACAGAAGACAACTGGCTGCTGACCATCCTCCGCATCCCGATGCAGAGCAACCAACGCGGCGTGCCGTTCATCACTGTGCCCATCGGCATTATCACCAATGACGGAATCATCGTTTCTGTCTGCTATCACCACACGGAGCTGATACCGGACTTCATTCAGCATACCCGCCGGAAGAACATAGTCGTCAACAATAAACTGGATTTGATTCTGCGAATCATCTACTCTTCCGCCGTCTGGTTCCTGAAATATCTGAAACAGATAAACAACGATGTGGCCACCGCCGAAAAAGAGCTGGAGAAAAGCATCCGCAACGAAGATCTCCTGCAACTGATGAAGCTGCAAAAGACGCTGGTCTACTTCAACACTTCCATCCGTGGCAATGAAGTGATGATAGGACGGCTGAAAAACATCTTTCAAGACACCAATTATCTGGATTTGGAATTATTGGAAGACGTGGTCATCGAGTTGAAGCAGGCATACAATACCGTAAACATCTACAGTGATATCCTGACGGGAACCATGGACGCCTTCGCCTCCATCATCTCCAACAATGTGAATGCCATCATGAAACGTATGACAAGCCTCAGCATTACACTGATGATTCCCACGTTGATAGCCAGTTTCTACGGCATGAATGTGGACATCCACCTGGAGAGTTTTCCGCACGCGTTTATTTTCATCATACTTTTGTCGGCAATATTATCAGCAGTGACATTCGTATGGTTCAGAAGGATTAAGTGGTTCTAAACAGCATCATTACCCGAAGTTCAGCGACAACTGCCCATCCCCCAAGAGATTGAACGTCAAGCGATGATAGGGGGTAGTGCCCCGCTCAGCAATGGCGGCACGATGTTTCTTGGTGGGATACCCCTTATTATGATTCCAGTCATAATAAGGATACTCTTCGTGGAGACGGTTCATGTAGTCATCACGATAGGTCTTTGCCAAAATGGAGGCGGCAGCGATGGAAAGGTACTTCCCGTCTCCTTTCACTACGGTAGTATGCGGCAAGTCCCGATATTTTTTAAAGCGATTGCCGTCTATCAGCAGATGTTGCGGACGGACATTCAGTTGGTCAACAGCACGGTGCATGGCAAGAAAGGAGGCATTGAGGATATTGATTTTGTCAATCTCTTCAGGAGAGACGACGCCCACCGCCCATGCCAAAGCCTCTTTCTCAATCACTTCACGCAAGGCATAGCGTTGTTTTTCCGTCAGCTGCTTGGAGTCATTCAGAAGTTCATTCTTAAAGTCCGTTGGCAGAATAACGGCAGCGGCATAGACCGCACCGGCCAGACAGCCGCGACCGGCCTCATCGCATCCCGCCTCTATCAAATCTTTATTCAAATAAGGTAATAACATATATATCGCTATCTTTGAGGCACAAAGATAAATCTTTTTGGAGGGAAACCGGACTTCTAAGAAGAATTAATTAAATTTGCAGAAACAAGACGATGCCATGAAGAAAAACCTATGTCTACTACTTGTATGTCTTCTGTCAGCACTTGCCCCACTGCAAGCTCAAGACATGCAGCAAGCACAGAAATTGATTGACCAAGCACAGAAATGCCTATACAACACCCCCAAACAAGCTTCCTACTATGCTGCTCAGGCTTCTGCCTTGTTTCCCGAAGATGAGCCCAGTGAGGTCCGTGCGCAGGCCATGTTCCTTTATTGCCAGGCAGAACAGCTATTGGGCAACTTTGACCTGAGTATCAAGAATCTATATGATACTCAGAAATACATCACCCCCGCAAACAAGCAACAAAGTGCCCAACTATACTCCCTCATGGGACGTGTCTACAGCAAACTGGGAGACTACAACAAAGCCATAGAACTAAACGACAAGGCAACCTCCATATTCAAAGCCATTGGTGATTCCACTTCTGTGGCCGGATGCTATAACGAACGTGGAGTTATGCACCACTTCATGAACGAATTTACCGTTGCCGAGCGTTTCTTCCAACGTGCGCTGGCCATCAACCGTGCCCAACGAAACCTGAAAGAGATTGCAACCAACCTGAACAACCTTTGTCTGTACCAGGGAAATACGGAAGAGAAACTTTCTTTCATCCAGGAAGCCATCACCATCAACAAGAATCTGGACGCCCAATGGTCTCTTGGCGAAAACTACAACAACATGGGGAAACAGTATTACTATGACAAGCAATACTCCAAAGCCCTGGAAGCCTTGCATAAAGCCTACGAGTATGCCCATAATATCGGAGCCCGCGAACTGATTTGCGACAATTACGAATATTCGTCCATGGTATATGCAGCTATAGGTGACTATGCCCAAGCCTATAAATACCTGGAGAAAATGCAGCACCTGAGCAAAGAGCTGCAAAGCAGCAACAAGCTGCGTAACATCGAGCAGGAAATTTCCTATAAAAGATACCAGGACCAGAAGCATGCCACTGAAATGCAGGAACAAACCTATGAAATAGAATTGCTGAAACGCAATCTATGGCTCTTGGGCAGCATACTTATTCTCGGTTTAGCTGTCAGTATCTTCCTATATAAATGGTATAAACGCAGAAAAGACCTGCAACTGATTGAAACCCGCTATCAGTTGGAACTCTCCGAACGCGAAGTATCCGAACTGAAACTACAACAGCAAGAAATGGAACTGAAAAACGTGCAGAGTGCTTTGGATGACAGCCGCCAGGAGGTCACCAGCTTTGCCGTATTCCTAAGAAGCCGCAATGAGCTACTCGACAAGATACGTGGGATGATTAAAGAGGGTTATAAGATGGATAACCAAACACTCATTCCCCACCTAAAAAAAGTGAATGCCTTCATCAGCCAATATCAAAGCGGAGATAAGACAAACAGCAGCTTATTGCTGAATATAGAAGAAAAGAACAAAGAATTTCTGGACCGACTTGCATTAAAACACCCTAATCTGACGCAAGGCGAAAAATACTTGGCAACTCTATTGCGCGTCAATCTGTCAACCAAAGAAATCTCCATGATAACCGGCACCATTCCCAAAACAATCAATATGAACCGGTATCGTTTACGCAAATCCTTGAACTTATCCACAGAAGAAGACTTGGTTGAATACCTCCAGAGCTTCTAAAAACGAAGCCGAAGAGAAAAGCTCTCTTGTAGATATATTATATTACAATAAAATATTATTATTCAACGATTTATCAATCATCTTGTAGATTAAATAATAGTGCTTTCAGCCTCCTTTGTAGATATTTTATAGATAAAGGTCATAGTCAACCTTATAATTATATCACTTCCTTTGCCCTTGTAAAAAACAAAGCATTAACCTTAAAAAACTTTATCACACATGGGTAAAATTAAACAGTATTTGCAAAGAGCATTACTACTTGCTTTGCTCTTTGTATGTCTAGCGCCGCTAAGTGCATTAGCGCAAACCATCCAGCTAACCGGTACCGTAACCGATACCAAAGGAGAATCTCTTATCGGTGCCAGTATCTTGGAGAAAGGAACCGGCAATGGTTGCATCACCGACGTTGACGGCAACTTTACGTTGACAGTCTCTCCTAAAGCAACTATAGTAATCTCTTATGTGGGTTATGTAACCCAGGAAATTCCCCTCAACGGGCAGAAGAACATCAAAATAGCATTGAAAGATGATTCTGAAATGCTGGATGAAGTCGTAGTCGTAGGTTACGGTACGATGAAGAAGAGCGACATGACCGGTGCCATTTCTTCGGTGAAAGCGGAAGATTTGATGAAGCGTGCCACTACCAGCGCAACCGAAGCACTGCAAGGTAAAATTGCCGGTGTAAGCGTATTGAAATCGGGAGGTAATGCAGGTGCAAGCATTTCCGTAAAAATCCGTGGTATCAAGACTATGGGTGACAATGAGCCGCTTTACATCATCGACGGGTATCCTGGCGACATCAACACCATCAATCCGCAGGATATCGAATCCATGGAAATCCTGAAAGATGGTGCCGCCGCTGCCATCTACGGTTCTGTGGCCGCCAATGGTGTAGTCATCGTTTCTACCAAGAACGGAAAGGAAGGAGAACTGAAAGTTTCCTTTAATACATATATGACGGTCAACTCGGTAGCCAAGAAGTTCGACATGCTCAATGCAGACGGCTACTTGAAAGTGCACAACATGATGTACGAGAATGCAGGGACAAACAAGCCCGCTTATCTTACGTACAAGAATGGACAGAACCCTACCGGTGCCGATACAAACTGGCAGGATGAAATGCTCCGTACCGGCATCGCACAGAACTATTATGTAAACCTCATCGGAGGTTCTGAAGTTGCTAAATATTCACTTTCTTATGGCCATGCCGACGAGAAGGGTATCTTTAAAGGTAACTCTTACATCCAGGACAATGCCCGTCTGAAACTGAATGCACACAAATATATCTTTGATTTCGATGCGAGCTTGAACTTCAAGGTCACACAAAGCAAACAGCCTCAGTATTCCTTAAAAGAAATGTACTCCATTTCGCCACTGGTGCCCGTTTACGACGAAAACCAGACATACGGATACGGTCTGACCGACATGTCGGTAGACGGTACCAAGATGGAATTCCCAACCAACCGTAATGTCATGGCAGACGACCATTACAAAGACAGAAAATATACGGGTTACGACATTACCGGCAATATCGGTCTGACCATGAACCTCGCCCCGTGGCTTACATTCAAAACAAGCTATACGTACGACGGTTACTACTACAACGACCGTTATCATCGTGCCAAATACGAAGCCAATGCACAAGAGCCGAGCCTCTATCCTTATAACTACGAGTACAACTCATACTATCGCAAGCAAACATTCGAGAATGTATTGACCTTCATGAAAGACTTCGGCAAGCATTCCGTTACTGCCATGATAGGTAACTCCATCATTTCCGCCCATCAGGATAAAAGTTCTGTCAGCGTGGAAGGCAAGAAAACCGAATATGATGTAGTAGGCGGCAGTCTGAGTTCCAGCGAGGTTCCCGGCGGATTCTTCGACCCGACATCTCCCACAATCGATGCTGGTATCGGCGGTACATTTGCCGGCACAGGTACTTTCTACGATTACAACCGCGCTTCTTTCTTCGGACGCTTCAACTATTCATACGCCAGCCGTTACTTGCTGCAAGTGACTGTACGTTCCGACGGCTCTTCCAAGTTCGGTAAAAACAACCGTTGGGGTACCTTCCCTTCCGTAGCAGTGGGATGGAGAATCAGTGAGGAAGATTTCTTCCCCAAAAACACCCCTATCAGCAACTTGAAGTTCCGCGCCAGCTGGGGACGCCTAGGTAGCGAGAGTGCACTGGGCTACTATTATGCGCCAACAATGAGTAACAGCAATACCCAATGGATGAGCTACATACAAGGTGGCAATCCTTGGGCCGGCATGTCCAACCTCTATCTGGTAAACGACGATTTGCGTTGGGAAACTACCGATACCAAAAACATCGGTTTCGACTTCGGTCTTTTCAACAATAAGTTGAGCGGTAGCCTTAACTACTATTACAACACAACGGAAGACTTACTGATTGAAAAAGTCATGCCGCCTTCTGCAGGTATCTACAATCCTACTGTCAACGTAGGAAAGATGGTAAACAAAGGTTTCGAGCTTGAATTGAACTATGGAGACAACATCAACGGTTTCGACTATAATATCGGTTTCAACCTTTCTACCATCCACAACGAAATGTTGAAGGCAGACCCGAACCAGATACTTTATGGTTCTGCCTGGAAGGGTGACGGCCACTTCGTAACCCAAACACTGAAAGGTTATCCGGTAGCCAGCTTCTGGCTGTATCAGACTGACGGCATATTCCAGACTGATGCAGAAGTTGCTGCTTACGTAAACAGTGCAGGCGAACGTCTCCAGCCGAGTGCCAAAGCCGGTGATATCCGCTTCAAGGATGTAAACGGCAATGGAAGCATCGACTCCGGCGACAAGGTATATTCCGGTTCCGGTATTCCCAAGGTGGAAGCCAACTTGTCATTCAGCGGTTCCTATAAGAACTTTGACCTTTCCTTCCAGTTCGGCAGTGCATGGGGGCACAAACTCTACAACGTAAACCGTCTGTATTATGAAGGAATGGACGCCGGTAGAAACTACTTCACAAGCACCATGAATGCATGGACACCGCAAAACGCAGGAACAAGCATGCCAAGAGCTGTACTGGGTGACCCGAATGAAAATACCCGTGAATCCGATCGCTTCCTCGAAAACGGTAACTTCGTCCGCCTTCGCCAGTTGCAGTTAGGATACAGCTTGTCCAGAGCTTTGGCTAAGAAAATGTATCTTGAAAAATGCCGCCTCTATGTCAGTGGAGAGAATCTCTTTACCATCACCAAATATTCCGGTATCGACCCTGAATTCTCTTCAAGCATTCTGGACACCGGTGTAGACTCCTTTGTATACCCGTTCACCCGCTCATTTGTAATAGGTCTGCAAGTTACATTCTAATCACCATTAAAAACAAGAAGACAATGAAAAAAATTATATATATAGCCTCTTTCTTATGCGCCGCCTTACTGGCAGGATGCGATGATTTCCTGACGACAGAGTCCCCCGACTTTTCTACCGACAAATATTGGAGAGATAAAGCCGACGTAGAGGCAGGTCTATCAGCGGTATATGGCCAGCTGGATAACCGCACCGGCTCTTACACGGTTGCAGAAGTCAAGTTTGTTGTGGAAACCTTCCGTAGCGATGAGATGGTAAAAGGCCAGGACGTCAACAACTATCCGGAATGGGCTGCATTGTACGGATTCACCTACAACAATGAGAACTCCAGTATCAAAGAATACTGGATGAACAATTACAATGGCATCAACTACGCCAACAACGTATTATACGGTATTGACAAAGTACAGACCAGCGGTGAGAAGATGAGTGCCGATGACGAGAACCATCTTACGGGCGAAGCTCTGTTCCTGCGTGCCTACTATCATTTCAAACTGATTATGAGCTGGGAGAAAATCATTATCCGCAATGAATATCTGACCGGAGAATCCCAGACTCACAAAGCATTGTCTACCAGAACGGAAGCATGGGACTTTATCTGTACCGAACTGGACAAAGCAGGCAGCATGCTGCCACAAGACCGCCCTTCTTCCGAAGCGGGACGTGTAACCAAAGGAGCAGCCTACTCTTACCTGGGATGGGCTTACTTAACCCGTGCTTATGAAGAAAGTGACAAAAAGGCCGAATACCTGGGGCTGGCAGAAGCCGCTTTCAACAAAGTGACCGGCTACGAACTGGAGTCCGACTACGGAAGCATGTTCGACGGAACCAACAAGAATTGCAAAGAGTCCATTCTGGAACTTCAGTTTACCAACAGTACGGCCGACGGTACTTTCCACAAGCACGTACTCCACTTCTGGGTAGCTCCGGGCAGCATGTCCGGTTGGGACGAAATCCGTGTCAGCGACATGATGTACAACGAATTCCTGAAAGAAGGACGCATTGCCGAAGGTAACATGTACGATGCCCGTGCCTATGGTTCCATGATGTTTGATGATCCGTATTACTATGAAGGCGGGCACATTCTGGGGTACAATTACGATGACATCTATGATGAGAATTCTGCCACCCGATATAATTACCGTAAATACATGCCTTCAACTTGGAGCGACTATGCACAAAACTACGTAGGTACCAACATGCCATTGATGCGTTATGCCAATGTACTGCTGATGAAGGCTGAAATCTACAATGAACAAGGCCATCCAGAAAAAGCCATTCCATTGATTAACGAAGTACGTAGCGTGCACGGCAAACTGCCTGCCATGACCGGAAGTGACCAAGCTGCTGTTAAAGCACAGATTGAACATGAACGTCTGGTGGAATTCACACTGGAAAACTCACGCTTCTATGACCTCCGTCGTTGGGGCAAACTGGACGAAGCCATGAAGGCTGACGGCAGAACCGGATTCAGTGCATCTACCCATTCCTTCCTGCCCATTCCTCTGATGGAGATTCAGACCAACAATAAAATAAACGAATAATCCTTTTCCCAAATAGTATATCAAGGCGGCATTCGCCCCCGGCAATGCCGCCTTGTTTGCTTTGAAAGCTTTATCTTTGCACCTGCAAAAATAGACCATACTATCTTTGCCACTAAAAAACGACATAGATATGTTTACAATCATCGGACTAATGCTCACGGGAATGCTGCTGGGCTATCTCTTACGGAAACGGGACTTAAAGAAAATCCACCAAATCATCACCCTGCTCATCTGGTTGCTGCTGTTTATCCTCGGCATCGAGGTCGGAAGCAACGAGCAAATCATCAAGGGACTCCATACCATAGGCCTTGAAGCTGTGATACTCACCCTGGGAGGAACCTTGGGAAGCGTCATCGCCGCCTGGGCATTGTGGAGAGCCTTGTATAACAAGAAAGGAGGAAGGGCATGAAAGGAAGTCTTATCATAGTGGGCTTTTTCGTACTGGGTACGATTTGCGGCGTATGCCATCTGTTGCCCTTTGATATTGCAGAAACCAACATCAGCTACTACGCGCTTTGTGCGCTGATGTTCAGTGTAGGGCTGAGCGTGGGTAACGACCCGCAAACCCTAAAGAATTTCCGTTCACTCAATCCGCGACTGGTATTCCTGCCCATCATGACGATACTGGGAACGCTAGCAGGCTCCGCAGCCGTCAGCCTGATTCTGACACACCGTTCTATAACGGACTGTCTGGCCGTAGGTTCCGGATTCGGCTATTACTCGCTCTCCAGTATCTTCATTACCGAATACAAGGGAGCCGAGCTGGGCACCATCGCCCTGCTTGCCAATATCAGCCGGGAGATTCTGACACTGCTAGCCGCTCCGTTGCTGGTACGATGGTTCGGAAACCTTGCTCCCATCTCTGCCGGAGGAGCCACGACGATGGACACCACACTGCCCATCATCACACGGACAGCCGGACAGCAGTTTGTAGTAGTTTCCATTTTCCATGGATTTGTAGTAGACTTCAGCGTCCCATTCTTAGTGACATTGTTTTGTTCTATTTAGCTGAAAATGGAAAGGTGAAAGGTGAAAATTTTCCGTTTCCCATTTTCAATTTTCAACTTCCAATTAATCATTAATAATATGAAGACCAAACTTTATACCTTTCTTCTCTCTTCGCTGCTTTGCACCGGTGCCCTGGCAGACAATGAGCCGTGGCAAAACCCGCAAGTCAACGAAATGAACAGAGAACCGATGCACGCCCACTTCACTCCGTTTACGAATGAAGCCAACGCATTGAAACAACGTACCTTGCCCGCCGACGTACGGTTCGACGTTAATTCTGCAACGGAACGCCGTATCACTCTGGACGGCACCTGGAAATTTCTTTTTTCAAAGAACAATGACCTCTGCCCCAAAGACTTTCACAAGCCCGGATTCAGTACCCGCAAGTGGAGTAAAATTGAAGTTCCGGGAAGCTGGGAACTGCAAGGCTTCGATGCACCTATCTATACAGATACCCGTTATCCGTTCCCGCCCAATCCGCCCTACGTGCCTACCGACTACAATCCCGTAGGTGCTTATATCCGCGAGTTCACCGTCCCGGCTAGCTGGGGAGGCATGGACATCTTTCTTGATTTCGAAGGGGTGGAGTCTGCCTACTATGTATGGGTAAACGGCGAATTGGCAGGATATGCAGAAGACAGCCGCCTACCGTCGCACTTCAACATCACCCACCTGCTGAAGAAGGGCAACAATAAACTGGCAGTAAAAGTATTCCGTTATAGCGACGGTTCCTACCTGGAAGGCCAGGACTACTGGAAATACAGCGGCATCGAACGGAGTGTTTATCTCTACGCCCGCCCCCAGAGCCGCGTCAAGGACTTCCGGATGACAGCGGAACTGATAAACAACTACAAGGATGGCGAACTAAAGCTGGACGTATTCCTCCATCGGCCTAAAGCCGGAGAAACGGTGGAAGTCAAGGTAATGGACAAGGACAAGGTTATCTATGACCGGAAAAAGTCCATAACCTCTGCCACAGACACTTTGTTTACCCAGCAGCAAGTGTTCCCGAATGCACGAGCCTGGAATGCCGAAACACCGAACACCTACACGCTGGTAGTCAGCACCTTTGATGCACAAGGGAAACCGCAGGAATCCTTTACGCACCTTTTCGGCTTCCGTACCGTGGAAATGATGAACGGCATGCAGATGATTAACGGCCAGGCCGTCCTCTTCAAGGGGGTGAACCGTCACGAGCACGACCCGCACAAGGGACGTACCATCACCGTGGGGTCCATGATACACGACATCCAGCTGATGAAGCAGTTCAACCTGAACGGTGTACGCAACTGCCACTACCCGAACAACTATGCGTGGTACGAGCTTTGCACAGAATTCGGACTTTATATGGTAGACGAAGCCAACATCGAGAGCCATGGCATGATGTTCCACAAGGATGAGACCCTTGCCAACTATCCCGACTGGGAGGTGCCTTTCATGCAGCGGATGAGCCGTATGATTGCACGCGACCGCAACTACTCTGCCATCGTGACTTGGTCCATGGGCAACGAGTCGGGCTACGGCAAGCACTTCGAAACTCTGTATGACTATACCAAGAAGATAGACCCCACCCGTCCCGTACAATATGAAGGGGGTGGCTACAACTCCAAGAGCGACATCTATTGCCCCATGTACGCACGCATCTGGAGGTTGCGCCAACACGTGAACCAGCGTGATGCCCGCCCCATGATTCTCTGCGAATATGCCCATGCCATGGGTAACAGTGTAGGTAACTTCCAGGACTACTGGGACTTGATTTACAAGTACGACCAGCTGCAAGGCGGTTTCATTTGGGACTGGGTGGACCAGACGTTTGCCATCAAGGACGAGAACCAGCGCGACATCTGGGCTTTTGGCGGCGACATGGGATTTGTAGGTGTCGTCAACGACTCCAACTTCTGTGCCAACGGCCTGGTTGCTGCCGACCGCACCCCGCACCCGCACATTTACGAAGTGAAGAAGGTATTGCAATACATCCACTTCGAACCGCTTGCCTTCACCCCGAACAAGATAAAGGTCACCAACTGGCACGATTTCATCGGATTGGAAGGATATACCCTCCGCTGGGCAGTGGAATGCGACGGCAAGACCGTTCAGAACGGTGAGATGGATTTCCCCAAGATTGCTCCCAGAAACTCTGCCAACATAGAATTGCCACTGAAAGCGCTGCCTGCCGACGGCAAGGAGTATTTCCTCACACTGCGTGCATTTACCAAGCACGAAGCGCCATTAGTACCGAAAGGACACGAGGTTGCCATCGAACAATGGGAATTGCCTTCTGCACCGTCAGCCAAAACCGTTCAGCCGGTGGAAGGAACGCTGACCGTAGACCGCAACAACGAAACACTGACCGTGAAAGGCAACAACTTCCAGGTAGCTTTCTCTACCCGAAACGGTGAAATGACAGAGTTGAACTACACCGGAAAGAATCTGATTAAAGAAGGGCTACAACCCAACTTCTGGCGCCCGTTGACCGATAATGATATTCCAAATGGGCACCTGATACGCTGCGGCACCTGGAGAAACGCCGGACGCGATGCCAAACTGCAGAACATCGAAGTTGCAGAAGCCGGACAAACGGCTACTGTCACTGCGACCTACCGCATGGAAGAACAAGATGCTGATTTGCAGACTCTCTACAAAATCACTCCCGACGGCAAGGTTCAGGTAACCATGCACTTCACCCCCGGCAAGAAGCCATTGAGCGAGATGCCTCGTCTGGGCATGCGCATGATACTCCCTGCCGAATATGAAATGATGACCTGGTTGGGCCGTGGTCCGCAAGAGACGTACGCCGACCGCAAGACGGGAGCATTGATAGGCCTCTACAACGCCACGGTGTGGGAACAGTTCCATCCGTATGTACGTGCCCAAGAGACGGCCAATCATTGTGACGTACGCTGGGTGGCCCTGCGCAATGCTGCCGGTGAAGGTCTGCTGGTAGTGGGCGAGGAACCGTTGAGCGTAAGCGCCTGGAACTTCCCGATGGAGGACATTGAATACCGTCCCTCACAGATGGAGCGCCGCCACGGTGGAAGCATCCAGAAGAAAGATATGATATGGCTCAACATCGACCACAAGCAGATGGGCGTAGGCGGTGACAATACCTGGGGAGCACAAGTTCATCCCGAGTACACCATCACTCCGCACGAATGGAAATACAGCTTCACGCTCGCCCCTCTCGCACCGGAGGATGATGCAGCGGAACAAGCGCACAAATAACCGTTAAATACCTCATTCATATGAAATACAAATTTATACGCATACTCTGCTTCACATTGTTGGCCGCAGGCATCGCAGCCTGCACCCCCGGCATGAAAAGCACTACGGAGAAACGGTATGCCTTCGCCGACATACTGGACATCTCCTACACTCCCGACACCCTGCACCGCTGCTATGGTTGGTTCACCGACGCCGGCTCGTGGATGGGCTTCACGCTGCCCGAACGGCAACAATGGGTCAACGGCTTCTGCGGCCCCTTCAGCCTCGATATGTTCCGCCGCCAGTGGATGGCACAGTCAGCCGCCGTCGTAAGCTTTGCCAAAGATACACAAGAGATTTTTGTTCCGGATTCCACTTGCTATTACCCCGGCGAGCTCTATATGTCGGCACATTCCACCCACGGGAGCATCACGCAACGGCTCAACTTCACAAGTGCCTCGACCGCCTTGCTGCGCATCGAAGCCGACACGGCTGAAGACCTGCTGCTCTCCGGTAGCCAATGGGGCAAAGACATCACCGTCAGCGTAGAACAGAACTCCGTCATCGCCCGTCATCCCAGTGGCGAAACCGTAACCGTGACCTTCACTCCTAATGTAGAGCTGGCCAAGACCGACAATAACTATACAGCCCTCGTCCGCTCTCCGCGCTACCCTGTCAACGTAGCCATCTCTTTCTTCACTTCCGAAAAAGAGATGACTGCCAACCTGCAAAACCTGCCGAGCCTGCTCAACAATCCCGCCCCCGCCCTGCAAGCCAATGCCGAACGTTGGGAAAGTTACCTCACCAAGATACTGCGCAAGGACATGAAGCCCGAATATGACCGTATCGCCGTGAAAGCCGTCACCACGCTCATCTCCAATTGGCGGACACACCGCGGTGGATTGCTTCACGAAGGTATCATCCCGAGCCATGCCGTAGGCTATTTCGTCGGCTTTTGGGCATGGGATAGCTGGCGCTTCAGTGCCGGAACCGCCAAATTCGACCCCGAACTGGCCAAGAACAACATCCGAGCCATGTTCGACTACCAGCAACCGGACGGCATGATTATCGACTGTATCTACACCGACCCCTCCGAGAACAATGCCCGTGACAGCAAGCCTCCCTTGGTATGCTGGGCTGTCGATGAAATATTTACCCATACGGGTGACACCGCCTTCGTTGCCGAGATGTATCCGCAACTGCTCTCCTATTATAGATGGTGGTACGAGAAGCGCGACCACAACCGCAATGGCATGTGCGAGTACGGTGCTACCGACGGAACACTGGAAGCTGCCGCCTGGGAAAGCGGCATGGACAACGCCATCCGTTTTGACGGCGCCGTGATGCTGAAAAACGAAGGCTACGAGGATGCCTGGAGTATGGATCAGGAGAGTGTGGACTTGAACGCTTATCTGGCACTGGAATGCAAACTGCTGAAGAAATTCTCCAGCCTGCTGAAGATACCTTTCGACGCACCGGACTACAGTAGCCAGGTAGCCGACTATTTCTTTGACAAGAACATCAACTTCTTCTGCGATCGCCGCCTGAAGGACGGTTCATTCATCGAAGAGCCGGGCTGCGAAGCCTACACTCCGTTGTGGACCCGGATTGCCACACAAGCGCAAGTGGACAGCATGCTGCCCATGCTTCAAGATACGGCAAAGTTCTCCACGTATATCCCCTTCCCGACCATTGCCGCCGACAATCCCAAATACAATCCGCGCGGCTACTGGCGTGGCCCCATCTGGCTGGACCAAACCTACTTTGCCATCCGCGGACTGCGCAACTACGGCTACAACCGGCTGGCAGATGAATATACGCTGCAAGTCTTCGACCGCCTGAGTGGGCTGAAAGAGGGTGCTCCCATCCACGAGAACTACGGAACCCATACCGGCGAACGCCTGAAAGCTCCCCATTTCAGCTGGAGCTCCTCACATCTGTTGATGATGTACGACGATTACGGTAAGTAAACCGGGATTCCATATATGTCATAACTCACCACAGATTACACAGATTCACACAGATAAATATGTCAGATATCAATAAACTAAAAAAATCTGCATGAATCTGTGTAATCTGTGGTGAGTTATGACACTCTCATGAAGAACAAAAGCGATATGATTATTATCGGTAAACCTGCACCGGAAGTTCTCCACGCAAAGCTCCCAGCGCATTCATTACCAATGCTTCCAATTCGTCTTCTCCGGGATAGACGTGAACAGGGGCAAGAAAAGAGACACGCTCCTGCAACCGCGAAGTGATGTACTCGGAATGCGCCATACCTCCCGTAAGCAGAATGGCGTCCACCTTGCCATAAAGCACAACAGCAGCACCGCCTATCTCCTTGGCAATGCGGTAAATCATGGCATCGAGCACCAAAGCGGCATGGGTGTCTCCCTCAGCGATGCGCCTCTCTATGGCGGGAATGTCGGTAGTACCCAAATGGGCGGCAAGTCCCGCCTTGCCGGAAATACGTTTCTTCAGTTCTTCGGTAGTGTAACGCCCCGAGTGACAAAGGTCTATCAGTTGCCCGGCGGGCAGGGTACCTGCACGTTCGGGCGAAAAAGGACCGAAACCGTCGAGGGCATTGGGCACGTCCACCGCACGGCCGTGGCGGTGGACTCCTACGGAAACGCCTCCACCCAAGTGACAGACAATCAGATTGAGGTCTTCGTAATGCACGGGAGCTTCGGGCTGCAGGGCACTACGCTCGGCAGCATAGCGCCGGGCGATGGCTCGCTGGTTCAAGGCGTGCCAGATGGTGATGCTGGGCATCAGAGGCGAACCGGTGATGCGTGCCACATCGTCCAGTTCGTCCACCACGCCGGGATCGGCTATGAAAGAGGGGCAGCCGGGCAGCATGGCGGCAAGTTCGTGGGCTATCAGACAACCTAAGTTGCAGGCGTGGGTACGCATGGCATGGAGCATATCGTCCAACATGGCATCGTTCACGGCATACACACCGCCAGGAATGGGTTTCAACAATCCCCCACGGCCGACGATGGCATCGAACTTAAAGGGAATGTCATTGGCCTCCAGCGCTTCCAGCACCAAGTGCTTGCGGAATTCGAACTGGTCGATGATGCGGGGAAATTGGGAAAGCTCCTCCACCGAATGCCGGATGTTGAGTACCAGACGGGGAGTTTCATCCTCATAGACAGCAATTTTTGTCGAGGTGGAACCGGGATTTACTGCCAGTATTTTCATTGATTACGATTTACAAATTACGAACTACAAATTACTAATTACAATCAAGGTTCTTTCACCCCACTGGTCAGGCAAGCCATGGCAATGCTGTAATATTTGGACAAACCGGAATCGCTACGCGACGGTAATACCACCGGACATGAGGGTCCTTGCAGCAACCCGGCCATATCGGCATGAGAAAACAGAGATACAGCCTTATAAAAAGCATTGCCCGATTCGATGTTTGGGAATATCAACACATCCGCCTCCCCGTCAATCGGTGATACAATGCCTTTGATGTTACCGCTCGTCTTCTCACAAGAGGTCTTCACATCCAGCGGGCCGTCGATGATGACATTGCCGAACTCTCCGGCTTCCGCCAGTTCCACAATATTCACATAGTCCAATGAATGGGGGAATTTGGCGCTGACCTTCTCTGTGCAATGAATCAGCGCGATACGTGGCTGCTCTATCCCGAAATGGCGGCAAGTATGGATGGCATACCAAATCATTTCAATGCGCTGTTGCAGCGTCGGGCGAGGAATGACCGCAGCATCGGAGAAAAAGAGCAGTTTATCGTAAGTAGGTATCTGCATCACGGCCAGATGGGTCAGAATCTTTCCTTTAGGCAACAAACCATGTTCCTTGTCCAGAATGGCACGTAGCAAATTGTCGGTATTGATGATGCCTTTCATCAGGATGTCCGCTCCACCCTCGCGTACGATACGCACCGCCTCACGTGCAGCCTCATCGGAATCTTCTATATGCAAGGTACTGACATATTGAGGATATTTCTTCAAGGTGGGATATTTTTCCAATATGGCAGAATCGCCAATCATCAGAAATTCCGCAATCCCCTCCTCCAGGGCACGGGATATGGCATATTCTGTATTAGGGTCATTGGCACAGACTACCGCAATACGTTTCCTCTTATTCAAGGTTTTCAGGTGGGCTGTTAACTGGGCAAAGTTCCGTATCGGTTCCATAACGTTAGATTTTTAGCAAATATCTAAAAAAATGTCGAGAAATACAGCATTTGCCCCGTTGAAATTTTATATGTTTAATATCATTTTGATATGTTCACCACAGATTACACAGATTGACACGGATTTGAACAGAATTTGAATTACTCTGTTGATTATATATCATATATAACCTCCCTCTCTTCTGTTAAAAATCCGTGTTAATCTGTGATATCTGTGGTGAATTGTGTACTTTTGCCCAAAATAGATTGATAATATAGTATGGGTAGTCTTATTTTCCCTCCGTATCTGCAAGAAGGTGACCGTGTCATTGTTCTCTCCCCTTCCAGCAAGATTGACAAATCTTTCCTGAAAGGCGCCTACAAACGTTTGAAGTCCTGGGGGCTGGAAGTCGTATTCGCAAAGCATGCGGGGAGTTCCAACGGAACGTATGCAGGAAATATCCGGCAACGCCTCGAAGACCTGCAGGAAGCCATGGACGATGAAGAAGCCAAAGTCATATTCTGTAGCCGGGGCGGTTACGGAGCCGTGCATCTGATAGGCAAACTGGATTTTACCAAGTTCAGGCAGCATCCCAAATGGCTCATCGGATTCAGTGATATCACCGCCCTCCATAATCTGTTCCAGCAGAATGGCTTCGCGTCGTTGCACGCCCCCATGGCGCGCCATCTCACAGTAGAACCGGAAGACGACTTCTGTACACAGGCACTGAAGGATATACTGTTCGGGCAGGCATTGGGAGGAACCGAAGCATTCAGTTATGTCTGCCCGGGGCACAAACTAAATCATAAGGGAGAGGGAAAAGGCGTGTTGCGCGGCGGCAATTTGTCTGTGTTCTACGGGCTGCGTGGTACTCCGTACGACATTCCCGCCGAAGGCACCATCCTCTTCATCGAAGATGTGGGAGAACGCCCGCATGCGGTGGAACGCATGATGTACAATCTCAAACTGGGAGGTGTCCTCGACAAGCTTTCCGGCCTCATCATCGGACAATTCACCGAATACGAGGAGAATAAGTCCCTGGGAAAAGACCTATATGGCGCATTGGCCGATTTGGTGAAGGAATACGATTACCCGATATGTTTCGATTTTCCCGTCGGACATGTCAGCATGAATGTACCGCTGATAAACGGTGCTGCGGTAACATTGGAAGTTGGAAAGAAAGAAGTGAAACTAAGTTTTAATACAGAAAGAGAATGAAACGGAATTATACATTCATCCCGTTGCTGCTGTTGCTGATTGTAGCGATAGTGGCATGCAGCAACAACAGCAGCAAGTCTGCAGCCGATAATGACAGTGAGGGCGATGCGACCAAAGCGACTGTCCAAGTGCCTCAGTTCAGTGCAGACAGTGCATATCAATACATACAGACCCAAGCGGATTTTGGTCCGCGCGTGCCCAACACCGCCGCCCACAAAGCCTGCGGAGAATTCCTTGCCAAGAAGCTGGAAGAATTCGGCGCCAAAGTATACAACCAGCATGCCGACCTGGTGGCTTACGACAACACCATCCTGAAAGCGCGCAATGTTATCGGCGCCTATAATCCGGAAAGCAAAAGGCGTGTACTGCTCTGTGCCCATTGGGACAGCCGTCCTTATGCCGACCAGGATGCTGACAAGACGAAGCATCACAGCCCCATCCTGGGTGTTAACGATGGAGCCAGCGGTGTGGGCGTATTGCTCGAAGTGGCCCGCCAACTGCAACAGCAGGCTCCAGCCATCGGCATCGACATCATCTTCTTTGACGCTGAAGACTATGGCATCCCCTACTTCTATCAAGGTGCATACAAGAACGACACTTGGTGCCTGGGCTCGCAATATTGGGGACGAGTACCCCATGTAGACGGTTATAATGCCCGCTACGGCATCCTGCTCGACATGGTAGGCGGAAAGAACGCCACCTTCTACAAGGAACAGTTCTCTCAAAGAACCGCCGGTAAGTACGTGAACAAGATATGGAACACAGCCCACCGCCTGGGCTTCGACAACTTCTTCCCCAAAGAAAAAGGCACCGAAGTGACAGACGACCATATGTATGTATACAACCTGCGGCAGATTCCCTGCGTAGACATCATCAACTATGACCCGAACTGCGACACCGGCTTCGGTGACTTCTGGCACACGATAGACGACACCATGGACATCATCGACAAGGGCACTCTCAACGCAGTGGGACAGACCTTGCTGGAAGTCATCTACAATGAGAAATAGACCATCAAATAGTAAATCGTAAATAGTAAAATAGTAAATCCCATGATAAGTATCAACGAAGTACAAGATGAAGTAATTGCCGAATTCAATGATTTCGACGATTGGATGGACCGGTACCAACTTCTTATTGATTTAGGAAACGAGCAGGAACCGCTCGACGAAAAATACAAGACGGAACAAAACCTGATTGAAGATTGCCAGAGCCGCGTATGGCTGCAGGCAGACGAAGTGGACGGAAAAATTATTTTCCAGGCGGAAAGCGACGCACTGATTGTGAAAGGAATCATTTCACTGCTTATCAAAGTACTCTCCGGGCACACACCGGATGAGATACTGAACGCCGACCTCTATTTCATTGATAAAATAGGACTGAAGGAACACTTGTCGCCCACCCGTAGCAACGGACTGCTGTCTATGGTAAAGCAGATGCGAATGTATGCGCTGGCCTTCAAAGCGAAAGGCATCTAAAGGTTACGACCGACAATATATAAGCTAATAATCAGCAGATTATATTTACCGGATGTTTACCCTATAATGTAAAAGCCGTTACTCCAGAATGTAACGGTTTTTACATTATGAAGTAACGACGTTTACCATAGTATGTAAAGGCGTTTACCGTAGTATGTAAAGGTGTTTACTGTAGTACGTAAACGGAGTTTCTTAAGGCGGTAAGCATTTCAACCTCTACTTGCGCCTTCTTCTCCCTATTTATCCCTCCTTAAACTCCAGTATATCCCCCGGCTGGCAATCAAGTTCCTTACAGATTGCTTCCAGTGTAGAGAAACGGATGGCCTTAGCCTTTCCGGTTTTGAGAATAGAGAGATTGGCAGGCGTAATATCAATCTTCTCCGCCAGTTCGCCCAAAGATATCTTTCTTCGGGCCATCATTATGTCAAGGTTTACTATAATCATATAATTGTGTTCTATTTATCAATTATTCTTTTCCCACTCACACCACCAGTCAGTGTACCGTTTCGTCAACCGGTAATAACCATATATGCACAGATACATCCACGGCATTACAATATAGACTTTCCACTTCCCGTCAAAGGCCGGAAACAAGAGGAGAAAATAGACAATACTTGCCAACAATAAAACCGCCACAAGTCCGACAACGAAATACAGACCATATTTCACACTTTTCTTCATATCGCGCTCTTCACTTTTATTTAAATCGTCAACTCTTGTTCCTCACGCATACGAACTCCCATCTTAAAAAGATAGCCCATAAAGATGATGAAAACTCCCAATAACACGAATATCCGATAAGAAGTATCAGTCGGTACTCCTTCGGGAGTAAACCAGGAGAGAGTTACCTGAAAAAGCCCATTCAATGCTATCAGCACCCCAATGGTTTGTATCAAAGATGAATTCTGATAAACAAACACTTCCTCCTTCTTCACATTGCGGAGAATGAGAAAAATACACAAGCCACATATTGTCATCACCAGCATTGTTACTGATTCGAGTAATATGTGCCAGATAAAATTAGCAGTATCATCCTTTCCCAACTCATAGCACAATGTCAGATTACGAACAATGCCGCCACCAATACATAGTCCACAGAAATAAAACAGCACATTCATAATAAGCGCTATCCGTCTCTTTGGTTCCTTTGGTTCCTTTTGTTTCATAAGTGTCATAATCCCTCCTCTCACTTTTAAATAGTCAAGTCCTGTTCTTCCTTTATCTTCACCCCGGCGGCAAATATCTCGGTGAAAAGAATTATAATAACCAGGGATGTGAAATCCGTATCATGCGATGCAACCACTTCATAGCCCAGCAGAGCCACTTGCTTCACTGCTTCAAGATGATTCAGCCAATCGTGCAAAGTCATCAAGCCGTACAATGCAGCAAACGAATAAGTAAAGAAACGCAACCGGGCTACATTATCCGAAGTAAACACTTCCCGCTTTGAGATGGATACCAGCAAACGTATCAGACAATAGATTCCTACAAAGAAAGGAATGATGGCAAACATGGCAAAGAAGTTCACTATGGAACTCCAGACAGTGGGGACAATCACAGTGCCTATTCTCTTTACCTGATAAGGTACTGACTTATCGGCAAAACGATTCGTCAAGGAATCGACTGCTGTCGTTTCCAAAGGTCTTACATCCACATATACCTTATCAAATAAACCGGAATACTCCGGCTGTGGAGTTCCCGAATGCACACTTACACTATTGTAACCCTCAAGAAAACTATTCTTCATATCCACCCAGCCCGCTATCATCGCATAAGCAAACTCTGCAACAATGACCAATATAGCCAGGATACCCAATATACTTATCTTTTTCATAATCCTCCCCCCACATTAAACCGTTAAATCCTGCTCTTCCTTTATCTTCACGCCGATGGCGAATATCTCGGTGAAAAGAGCTAATATCAAAAAATAAAACCAAGGATATTTAAGCCAATAAGACTCTATTTCATAACCGGCCAAATGAATCTGAGAAACGACATCACAATATTGACAATACTGTTTCAGTTCAAGAAGTATTCCCATAAGAATGATTGTATAAATAAAAACACGCATACGAAATACATTATCACGAATAAACACTTCCCGACGGGTTACAGCCATAACCATCTTTATCAAACAGAAAAAACCATACAAGCCGGCAAATGCCACAGGAAACATCAGAATATTCAATACAACACCCCAAACGGACTCTTCCACTTGTGTCTCCAGGGTTTCAATACAATACGGAATATTCCGCTTTGCCACACTATTAAAAAGAGAATCTGCTATCAAAGTCTCATCAGCCTTCACTGCAACATTTACAGTAGAGAAGTCAAACTCCCGACTGTCTCCTGCTTGATTCCAGCCATCAACCGCACCTTCAATTCCACCTTTCAAACCAGTAAATACTAATGCTACAATAACTAATATTGCCAATATCTGAATCTTTTTCATTATTGTATCTCCTTTCATTAAATCGTCAAATCCTGCTCTTCCTTCATTTTCAATCCAATGGCAAACACTTCACCTACAATCAGCGAACAAAGCCCAAGTACCAGCGTGGTAGTGCTCACCAATTCTGAGAGGCTCAGCTCGTAACCATGCAGCGAGAATACGGTATCGATACCTATAAAATCAAGATATGATGACGCAAAGGTACAGCAGAAGCTGACAACCAGTGCCATTCCCAATCGACGCAGCCGACGTACATTCCGCCAGTTGAAGATGTCGGACTTGTTGATAGAGATTATCAAGCGGATAAACAATACTACCGCCCAAAGGGAAAAGCCCAAATGCAGATATATCAGCAAATACTTTGCCACCACTTTCCCGACAGAATCATGAGAATCTACGCTGACCATCAACGAAGAGTAGGCTGCAGGCACATAACTCCTGCTTTTCTCATTGTAGACGGAATCCCTGAAGAAATCAAACGACTCCATGGAAGAAGGTATCAGGTTGACAACCTTCAGGTTCATCAGTTCCTTGTAGGCAGCAATGTCACTCCCTTTCTTTCCCAGCTCCAGTCCGGTCTGCGCCCCCATCTTGGCTCCCAGAAAGATATAGTACCCCTGCTCCAATACCGAGTAACTCAGTACAAGCATTACCACCAGGCAGAGAATGTTCAATCTTCTTTTCATAATTCAGTTGTTGTTGTATTAGTATCAGATATATTATATTTATTCAGTTGTTTCAAGGAGAGTAGAAGCAACAATATGAAAACCACTGCCCAAACCAGTACATACGGGTTACTCAGCAGATGTGTCACATCCTCCATTTCAGGATGTTTCAGGCTCAGATAGACAGACAAGCCGTTATTCATGATATGTATCAGAATACATGCCATAAGACTCCGTGTCTTATAATAAAGCCAGGCAAGCAAGAAACCGATGAGGCAAGCACCTATTATCTGAACCGGATTCAGATGAAAGATACCGAATATCAACCCGGAAAACAAGATAGCCTTTGCCGGGCTATATCTGCGAAGCAGCTCCTTGGTAATGGCACCACGGAAAAGCAGTTCTTCCAGTACGGGTCCCAAAACAGAAATACAGAGAATACCCAGCCAACCGGATTGCAGTATATCAAATGTCTGGTCCAACAAATTGGGCAAAAAAGTAAGTTCGGACATCAGAAGACCTATTATACATATGGAAGTCATTCCGGCAAGCAGGCTCCATGCCAGATAAGGGACTGACACCGGAGAATACAGATGCTTGTCTCCCGTCAGGTAGTTCTTGCGCCACAAGTACAGTCCCATGAAAACAAAGCCCAGCAGCATGGTAGGCGCCACAGCAATCTGACCAGCCTTGTCCATGTCGAAAGCACCATAAGCGAAATACGTATACAGCAGACAGAAAGGTCCTGCAAACAGTGCTCCTATAAGCTGCATCAAAAAGTAAATCAATACTAGTTTTATTGCCGTTTTCATTGTTCTATTCGTCTAAAAGTTCGCAAAGATACACATTTTCTCTGTCAATCCGTCAAGCTGTGGCAACAAGTCCCATCAGCAGCACCATCACTGTAGAAAGTGACAATACCAATAGTGTAATACTCATGAATGCTCTTCTCATAACCTAAGCCCCTCCCTCATTTCTATATTGTTCTTCATTTATTTCACTGCCAGAAGCAATACGTCTTCCTCCGCAGTGGCATGTTCCACCAACAGATTCCAGTCGTTGTCCTTCTTACTCCATTTGTAACTCAAGTAGTTGATGTCATCTCCCGCCTGCAGATAAACTGCTTTTTCTTTCACATCGGAGTAGGCATGCGTTTTGTTGTCCCACAAGGCATATTCCACATCCGTACCGGCTTCTGTATAATTGTAGTTCAAGCAATAGAAGCGTTCAAACGCCTGCTCAATCTCGTTCCATTTCAACGCTTCCTTCTGTATCGTACGCCCTTGGGCATCATAGATGAAATTGTATTTCAAATGGTTCTGCAGAAACTTACCGTTCTCTACTTTATATACAATCTGGGACTCCACCTGATTTCCGTTCATCACTTCATTATAGGCAAAGTTTTCCTGGATATTACCACCAAAAGCATTTATCACTACTGTCACTACAAAGATTGTTGTCATTACTAAAGTTTTCATACCGTTATTGTTTTATTAGTTCTTTATTTTGTTTTTCGATAATCATTTATCGTTTTTCGATATGCAAATAAAAGACCTTTTTTTGATATGACAAAGAAAAACAGAAAATATTTATCGAAAAACAATAAAAAAAACGCGTTTTACGATAAATATACAGAAAACAAACACTTCAAACGGGAAAATACATAGAACTGCAAGGAGATAAATGACCTTATCGCCTTATGTTTATAAAGAAAGAATGGATTTAATCTCCACCTCGTCACGGTGAAGCTGGGCAATAAGTTCTTCTATACTGTCGAATTTCAGTTCAGGACGGGTGCGGCGCACAAAGGAAAGACGCATCGGCTGCTGATAAATGTCAGCATCAAACCGGAATATATGGACCTCAATACTGCGATCGGGACCGTTCTCCAACGTAGGTCGGTAGCCAATGCTTAGCATACCGCCGTACTCCTTGCCTTCAACACAGACACGGACGGCATACACACCATCGCAGGGAATCAGCTTGTCAGAATCGGAAACACGGAGATTAGCCGTAGGAAAACCTATCTTACGCCCCACCTGATAGCCGCCGACAACCGTACCGTCCAAAAAGAAATCATATCCCAGATACTCGGCAGCTTCCGAAACGTTTCCCTCCTGCAACAGACCTCGAATAGCCGAGGAGCTGACAGTAACCTCCGTTACCGATGCTTCCTTACTATAAGCATACGCGCGCGCAAGAAGCACCTCCATACCCAATTCGCGACCATAGTGCACATAGTCTTCAAAACCCTCGCTGCGGTTATGCCCGAAACGATGGTCGTATCCTACTACCAAAGCTTGTATCTGATAGCGATCCTTCAGTATGGACATGAATTCCCGTGCCGAAAGCCGGGCTATTTCAGGAGTAAAATCAAGCATCATGCAATAATCCACCCCAGTCTTGGCTAGCAGGGAAACTTTCTCATCACAGGTGGTCAATAACTTCGGATGATAATCGGCCTGCATCACTTTACGCGGATGTACCGGAAAAGTCACGACCGACGAAGCAAGCCCACGCTCGGCAGCTACCGCACACACTTGCTCTATCAGGTAGCGGTGTCCCCGATGTACTCCGTCAAAGAAACCGATAGTGGCTACACTTGGACGGGAACCAATGTCCGATGTTTCACAAAACAACTGCATGTCTCCAATCCTCGTGGGCCTTTGGCGTATAGGTAGAAATACCCAACGCCTCCGCTGTCCGGCAATTGGCCTCAGAATCGTCAATGAAAAGAGTCTCGTTGGGAAGAATACTGGTCTCATCCAGTACTTTCTGAAATATATCGGCATCCGGTTTTGCCATCTTCATCTCATAAGAGAGATAGATATGCTCAAAAAAGTCCTCCGCACGGAAAGCCTTGTAGCGAAACGCGTGCAGACACGACCATTGCCAATGGATTTCATTGGTGTTGCTCAGCAGATAGACCACATATTTTTTGCGCAGTTCCAACAGTAAATCCAATTTAAAAGTAGGAATACTCACTAGGAAACTGTTCCAGGCGTCATCTATCTGGGCATCAGTCACCGGTTTCCCTATCTTTCCACGAATCACTTCCCGGAACTCCGCACTGGTAATCAACCCTTTTTCATATTTCTGGAAGAAATCCTGCTGGTGATAGAGGTCCAACATGACTTCCACGTCCGGCAATCCCAGCTTTCTGAAATTCTCTAAACAGCGCTGGCGGTCCAAATCAATCAGAACTCCGCCAAAATCAATAATAAGGTTCTTGATTCCTCTTCTTTTCATCACTATTTCTGTGTTAAACGCCGGATAAGGCGAACCAGTTCACCTATCCACAAAACAAACGAGGTAGAAACGACAATCGTCATCCAAGTCATAAAATCGAGCGGCACTGTGCGGAACACAGCTCCACCAAACTGTACAATCAGTATCTGTCCGCCCAAAATGGCAAGTATAATCAGCTCCATGCCATAAGATTTGGAAATGCCCTTGAACGCCGAGTCCGAAGTGCCGAACACACGCGCATTGAACAAGTTCCAGAACTGAAGCATAACAAAGAATGTGAAGAACACAGTCAGCCGATAGGTAGTCATCCCTCCCTCCTCACTGTTAAACCAGAAGAGCATTCCCATAAGTAACACCAGGAAGGCAGTCCCCATTCCCAGAATGTAATACCTCATGGACTTGGTTATAATGAAATCCGTACTCTTACGTGGCTTTTCCTTCATCACGCTCTCACTGGGTGGAATGGACGCCAGGGCCAGAGCCGCAAACGTATCCATAATCAGGTTCACCCACAACATCTGCGTGACGGTCAAAGGAAGCGTCGTACCCACCAGTGAGCCCAGGAGAACGATAAACAAAGCCACAAAATTGATAGTCAGCTGAAAAACAATGAAACGCTGTATATTTTTATATAAAGAACGTCCCCACATCACGGCCGTGCCTATACTGTTGAAGGAGTCATCCAGCAGCGTGATGTCGCTGGCCTCCTTGGCAACGGAGGTTCCGGTACCCATCGAAAGTCCCACTTGCGCATGGTTCAGCGCAGGAGCATCATTCGTGCCGTCACCCGTCACAGCCACTACCGCACCTTTCTGCTGCAACAGTTGCACTAGACGCTGTTTGTCTGTGGGGCGTGCACGCGACATTATCTTCAAGTCCATCACACGGTCCAATGCCTCCTCATCCGTCAATTCGGCAAATGCAGCTCCCGTAATGCGGTTCTTTTCCGTATCCTCCGGTTTCCACAGACCAATCTGACGTGCTATCTCGGTAGCTGTACCCGGTGTATCTCCCGTCACAATCTTCACTCCGATACCTGCCGACTGGCATTTGGCAACAGCCGCAGGCACATCCGGGCGGATAGGGTCACTGATGGCAACCACACCGAGGAACGACAAGTCATTTTCAGCAACCAATGACACACAATCAGACGCTTCCGCATCATCCACAATCTTGAATGCAAAGCCAAGTGTGCGCATGGCCATATTCTGGTAGTTGAGCAACTGGGCCTCCACTGTAGAACGGTATTCCACCGCATCCACACGCTTGCCGTCCAACATGACATCCTTGCATTTACCCAAAACAATCTCGGGAGCTCCCTTCACATACAGCACCTTCTTCCCAATCAAGGGGGATTGCACCAGGGTAGCCATGAATTTCCTTTCCGTAGAGAAAGTCAGCTGATCAATAACCGTAGCTTTCTCACGCAGCGCCAGATAGTCGCATCCTTGGCTGTTCAGCCAAAGCAGCAGTGCCACCTCCGTGGGGTTACCCACCCCTTTCGGCTTCTCGCCAGGCACCTCTTCTTCCAGGAAAGCAGTGGAGTTAGCACTGATACCTTCCATTACCAGCTTGCTGAGGTCATCATTCCCCAACTGCCCGTTATTCTTCAAACCATAGAAATTGGGTTCATGCACCTGCATCAGATTTTGGGTCAATGTACCGGTCTTGTCGGTACAAATCACTGTAATGGCTCCCATCGTCTCGCATGCATGCATCTTGCGCACCAGGTTGTTGGTGGAGAGCATACGGCGCATGTTCAACGCCAGACTGAGTGTCACGCTCATCGGCAAGCCTTCGGGCACAGCCACCACAATCAAGGTAACTGCCATCATAAAGTATTGCAAAGTAGCCTGCAAGGCCGGCAGCCAATCACGGAAGGTATGGAATGAAGAAAAGTCATAGACCAGTACCACATCCTTTACAAAGAAAATGAAAAAAGCCAGACCCGCCACGGAAAAGCCAATCTTTCCAATCAGGTTGGCCAATTTGGTCAACTGGATATTCAGCGGAGTAGGTTCCGTATTCTGTTCGGTACTTTGACGTGCCACTTTACCGATTTCCGTAGCATCACCCACAGCCTCCACACGCATGGTGCCATGTCCGTCCACCACCGTTGTACCGCGCAAAATGCGGTTGGAAGCATACGTAGCCTCTTCGTCAAAGTCGGCTTCTACGGTAGTTTTCGTCACTACCGGCTCACCGGTCAGATTCGATTCGTTCACTTGCAGGGAAATGGCTTCCAGCAATTCCCCGTCCGCCGGAACCTCTTCACCGGTTTCCAGCACCACAATATCACCCACCACCACATCTTTACGGGGAATCTCCTGCACATGTCCGTTACGAACTACTTTCACCAAAGTTTCTTCGTTCACTGCATTCAGCAGGTCAAACTTCTTACCGGCATCATATTCAAAGAAGAAACCGATACCGGTAGCCAGCAAAATGGCTACTATAATGCCGATAGTCTCGGCATATTCATTCTCTACAATGGAAATAATCAAAGAAAACAGAGCGGCAACCAGCAATACCCTTACTACGGGGTCCTCAAACTTCTCCAGATACAATTTCCATAAGGAAGGCCGTTTAGGAGGCGTCAATAAATTTACTCCATGTTCGTCGCGGCTCTTCCGCACTTGTTCGTCGGTCAGTCCGACATGATAATAATCATCCTTTATTGCAGTCATGCAAGTCTTTAGGTTTAATTTTGGAACGCAAAAATACAATAATAATCCGGGAAAACAATACCTATATAATGATTAGTGATTAATTGACTGTCATTGATTCTCTTTTTCCCTCACCAGTTTCGGTCTGGTTGCAGGCTCCCACGGCAATGTGAACCAGAAAGTCGAACCTGCCCCTTCTTCCGATTCCACGCCTATTTCGCCCCCCAATTTGCGGACAATGGTCTGGCAAATGGAGAGCCCCAGTCCGGTACCGTTCTTTTCCTGCTTCAGCTTGACGAAACGTTCAAAAACATGTGGCAACTTCTCCTGGGGAATACCTGTTCCCGTGTCTTTTACGTAGAAATAGAGACCTTCCTCATAGGGTCTGAACCCAAGGGTAATACTGCCTTCCTGGGTAAACTTCAGGGCATTCGTCATAAAATTGGAAACCACTTGTGCAAGCCGGTTTCTGTCCGTATGCATGGTATATTCCTTCTCAGAAGCCTCCCGAATAATCTGCACTCCACTGCCCAGCTCGGCCACCCGCATACGGAACTGTTGTTCCAAATCGAACATCATCTGGTCGATGTCCACATCCGAGAATACAAATTCCAATGTTCCGGCTTCTATCTTCGAGAGGTCCAGAATATCAGCAATCAGCTGTTGCAGCATTTCATTGTTACTTTGCACAATTTTCAGGAACTGTGTCTTCTCCTCGTCTGTCGATGCAGTGGCCAGCAATTCCGAGAATCCGACAATTGCGTTCAGCGGAGTACGGATTTCATGACTCATGTTCGCCAGGAACACCGATTTGGAACGGTCGGCATTTTCTGCCTTCTCACGTGCCAGTTTCAGTTCATCTTCCACTTGTTTCAACCGGGTAATGTCATGCACGGTAATCACCATGCAGTCGCGGTCCTCAATCTTCATATACTCACCGGAAACATAAGCATTGCATTCCGTAGTTCTGCCTTCGCTATCCCTAAGATTCAAAATAGCCGCCAAATCCGTGAAGTTTTTCCGCACCACAAAGGCATTCTCTATGGCATTCCGCACGGGGCAGTGCCCACACAAATCGTGAGTGCCGCAACCTCCTGCTGCCGACAAGGCATTGTTACAGCGTAGAATATCTCCAACCCGTCCGGTTTCGGCAGGCTTTACAGCTCCGGTAATATCGTAGTAATTGGTGTAGAATACAGTGAAGTCGCGGTTTATCAGCAGTACGTAGGCGTGTAGATTCCGCATAATCGCCCTGAACAGCTTGTCGGTCATTTTCATAAGATGTTGTTTTTAATAGAGAGCAAAAATAGACTTTTTTTGTTCAACAATAAAACAAAAAGGGCTTTTAAACGTTATTATAGGAGAATAAACCTAAAAAAGAAATTTATGGAAAAGTACATTTGCACTGTATGCGATTATGTCTATAACCCTGAATTGGGCGACCCTGAAAATGGAATAGAACCGGGAACATCTTTCGAAGACCTTCCCGAAGATTGGGTTTGCCCCTTGTGCGGAGTAGGCAAAGAAGAATTTGAGAAAGCGTCCTAAGACGCTTTCTTTTCTTTTATATCGCTGCTGGCCTCCACTACATTCACCACATAGTCGCCCAGCTTTTCACATTCTGCAATGATGTCCATATAGTAAACACCCATCTGGTAATCATATTCCTTGTTGTTCACATCCAAAATATTCTGGTTCTTCAGCTGATTGCGGTAATTATTGATTTCGTTCTCCAAATTAAAGGACTTGTTCACATCCGCGCCTGCATGCTCCGGATGTTCCACCACGACAATCATCTGCTCCAAGGCATCATCCGTCAGCTTCATCATGAAATGGATATGCTCGTACTGCTTCTCGGTGAAATCCTGGTTGGTCTGGCGCTTGCGGTTGATGGTACGTGCCAGATTATAGCAGCTGTCGCCGATGCTCTCTATCTCCGTCACTTCACGCAGCATGGCACGTATCTGCAACTTACTTTCCGAACTCAGGCGCCCTTCGGACACTTGATTCAGATAATTGGCAATCTCCAGCTCCATGCTGTCACTGATATTCTCGTACTTCTCCACACGGCTGAACACTTTGTTGAAATCATCATCCTTCTCCGTATGCAGCAAGTCCTGCACCATTCCGAACATACGGCGGGTACGTTCGGCAAAGAGATGTATTTCCTTGCTTGCCTGCAGGATGGACAGCTCTGCCGTAGAAAGCATACCGCCCGAGATAAAACGCAAGCGATATTCCTCGTCCTGCTCCTTCATTGGAATAATGGCACAGACCGTACGTTCGATAAACTTCACGAACCATATCAATATCAGCACGTTGCAGATATTGAAGCAAGTATGGAATGCCGAAAGCTTGAAGGATACGGCCACAGCCGGATCTTTAGTACCCATCACGTTCTCTACGAACCATGACACAGCCTCGGTAAAGGGGGTGAAAAGACACAACACCCATATCACACCAAACACATTGAATACCAAATGAGCCAAAGCAGCCCTCCTCGCCTGCGTATTACCGGTCAGCGCCGCAAGGTTTGCCGTGATGGTTGTACCGATATTCTCTCCCAAAACCAGTGCTGCCCCCAATTCGAAACTAATCCAGCCGTTGGCGCACATAATAAGCGTAATGGCCATAGTTGCCGCAGATGCCTGCACAATCATGGTCAACACCGTACCGATACCCACAAAAAGGAGTATGGAGATAAAGCCCATGTCGGTATAGTCCTGCACAAATGACAGCATATCAGGATTTTGGCTCAAGTCAGGAGCATTGTTTTTCAAATAGGAAAGCCCCATGAACAAGAATGAGAAACCGAAAATAAATTCACCGACAGACTTGCGGTTACTTTTTTGAGAGAAGAGGAGAGGAATGCCGAAAGCAAGAAGAGGAAGAGCAAAGGCGGCAATGTCCACCTTGAAACCTAAAGCTGAAATAATCCATGCCGTAACAGTCGTACCGATATTAGCACCCATTATGACACCTATGGACTGTGAAAGCGTTAACAGCCCCGCATTGACAAAACTTACAACCATCACCGTGGTTGCAGAGGAAGATTGTACAAGTGCTGTAATCAGCACGCCCGTCAACACACCGGTCACTCTGTTGGTTGTCATTGCGGTCAATATTTTCCGCAGTCTGTCACCGGCAAATTTTTGAAGCCCCTCACTCATAATCTTCATTCCGTAAAGAAACAGTGCCAATGAGCCGAGTAGCTTTAAAAAATCATAAAAAGAATATTCCATCTTTAATTATTTAAGGTGTTTCATTCCTTCACGTGTTATAATGTCCTATATTTAACGTGTCAACCCACTAAAAACGAGACATCATGAAACACATGTTACAAATTTGTTGCAAAAATAATAATATTTCTAAAGAATTCCCTATAGGGAGCTCACTTTTGGATATTTATTACGGTTTTAATCTAAATTTCCCCTATCAGGTAGTCAGTGCAAAAGTCAACAACCGTTCCGAAGGACTGAATTTTCGTGTATACAACAATAAGGATGTAGAGTTTCTCGACATACGTGACTCCTCAGGCATGCGCACTTATGTCCGTTCCCTCTGCTTCATTCTTTACAAAGCTGTCAGCGAGCTGTTTCCGGAAGGAAAACTGTTCGTAGAGCATCCGGTATCCAAAGGTTACTTCTGTAACTTGCGCATCGGCCGTTCCATAGAGCTGGAAGATGTGACCGCCATCAAGAAACGGATGCAGGAAATCATCGCCGAAAACATCCCCTACCATCGTGTAGAATGCCACACCACCGAGGCTGTGCGTATCTTTAGCGAACGGGGCATGAACGACAAGGTTAAGCTGCTGGAAACCTCCGGCTCGCTATATACCTATTATTACACATTGGGCGACACCGTAGACTACTACTACGGCAACCTGCTGCCCAGTACCGGGTTCATCTGGCTGTTCGACATCGTGAAGTATTACGACGGCCTGCTGCTGCGTATCCCCAACAAGGAGAACCCGAATGTACTGGAAGAAGTGGTGAAACAGGAGAAGATGCTCGACGTATTCAAGGAACACCTGCGCTGGAACTACATCATGGGGCTGAGTAACGTGGGCGACTTCAACCTGGCTTGCGAGACAGGCCATGCCACCGACCTCATCAACGTAGCCGAAGCCCTGCAGGAGAAAAAGATAGCCCAAATAGCTGACGACATCTACCACCGCGGCGAAAACGGAAACCGGGTGAAGCTCGTACTCATCTCCGGTCCATCGTCCTCCGGAAAGACGACTTTCAGCAAGCGGCTCAGCGTGCAGTTGATGACCAACGGCCTGCGTCCCTATCCCATCTCGCTAGACAACTACTTCGTAGACCGTGAAGACACCCCACGCGACGAAAACGGAAACTACGACTACGAATCACTCTACGCCCTCGACCTCGAACTCTTCAACACCCAGCTGCAGGCATTGCTCCGTGGCGAAGAAGTGGAGCTGCCCCGCTTCAACTTCAACCTCGGGAAGAAAGAGTACAAGGGCGACAAACTACGCATCGACGAGCATACCATCCTCATCCTGGAAGGAATTCATGCCCTGAACCCTGAACTGACACCACAGATTCCCGCCGCCAGCAAATACAAGATTTATGTATCCGCCCTGACCACCATCTCGCTGGACGACCACAACTGGATTCCCACCACGGACAACCGCCTGCTGCGCCGCATCATCCGCGACTTCAACTACCGCGGCTACTCGGCACAAGAGACCATTTCACGCTGGCCCAGTGTACGTGCCGGCGAGGACAAATGGATATTCCCCTACCAGGAAAATGCCGACGTTATGTTCAACTCCGCCCTCTTATTCGAATTCGCCGTGCTCCGCTGCCACGCAGAGCCCATCCTTACCAGCGTTCCACGGAACTGTCCGGAATACGCAGAAGCCTACCGGTTGCTGAAATTTATCAAATATTTCACTCCCGTGCAGGACAAAGAAATTCCGCCGACATCCTTGCTAAGAGAATTTTTAGGAGGCAGCAGCTTCAAATACTAAGTTTTTTATTCTAACTTTGTGAGTAAATAAAACAAACGTACATATGAAAAAAATTATTTCGACACTTCTCTTAGCGACTTTCTGCATCTTTATTCAACTCCATGCGCAAAACCGCGCGGACGAATTGATGAAACAAGCGCAAGAAAATCTTACGAAAAAGGAATATATCAAAGCTCGCTATCTTTTCTTGCAAGCCTACAATGCCTTTGCCACGCAAGACAAATATGCCCAGGCAGTGGAATGCGGCGTCAATGCCAGCGCCCTCTACCACCGGGAAAATTACTATAAAGAAGCTTTTGAACTGTTGCGCGGTGCCGAGCAAGTAGTGGCAACCGGCGAACAGAAAACAGGAAAGGCCATGCCCAACCTGCGCTTCCGCATCAACAAGGAGCGCCTACAAATGTATATCAACTTGAAGAATCCCACACGCGCCAAGGAACAGCTGGCCAAACTGGAAGAGACCGCCAAAGCTTCTCACAACGACTCTCTGAGTAACGACCTGCTTTATACACAAGCCAATTATTACTACACCTTCGGTATGACCACACAAGGTGATGTGGCTAGCAACCGCCTGATAGGGCAATATAAGGAACAAAAGAACTACGCCAAAGTAGACGAATACTACAAGACTCTCATCAGCATTGCCCACAAGGCAAACAATGCCGGACTGGTGGCACGCACATACGACAAGTATATCATTTGGGCCGACTCTGTAAAAGCGCTTACCTCCCAAGAGGAACTGAACGCCCTAAAGAAGAAATACGATGAAAGCCTGGCTACTATCCAGGAGAAGGACGATTCCCTGAGCGCCAAGCAGTACATCATCATCGGGCTTTGCATACTCGCCGCCATCCTTGCCGCCGCACTGGTATTCGGCGCCATCGTATTGCTGCGTTTCATCATCCTCACCCGTAAACAGAAGAAAGCCATCAGCACTACCAATGAGCACAATGAGCTGAAAACCAAATTTATCCAGAACATTTCCACCCAGATGGAACCGACACTGGACACGCTCGACGCCTCACAGCCGGGCGTAAAAGCCCTGTATGCATTCTCCAACCATATCCAGGAACTGTCCGAGTTGGAAACTACCTTGTCCGAACCCTACGAAATGCAGGAAAAGAATATCTCCACTTTCTGTGAAGACATCATGGACAAAATCAAAGGGATGACACAAGAGGATGTCACCTTGACCGTGAACGCTCCAAAACTGAATGTGAAAATCAACCCTGAGCAACTGGAACGCATCTTGCTGCACCTGTTGAAGAACGCTTCCGAGCACACCCCTGCTGGAGGGAAAATATGGCTGGACTTCAAGAAACGCGGTGCGCACACCCACCAGTTCATCATCAGCGACACCGGTTGCGGTATCCCCGAGGAGCAACGCGAAAACATCTTCAAGCCTTTCACCGAAGTAAAGGACTTGACGCAAGGCGACGGTCTGGGACTACCCATCTGCTCACTGATTGCCACCAAGATGAACGGTAGCCTGACACTGGACAGCAGCTACAACAAGGGAGCACGGTTCGTTCTGGAACTACACGCATAAACCATACATATTGTATTTGAAAGCCGCTTGTCACCGGCATTACCGGGACAAACGGCTTTCTGTATATATTAAAAATGTGGTTGTCAACGTAATGCCTCCACCTCTTCCGGCGTCAGCGGAATTTTCTTACCCAAACGGTGCGCTCCCGTTTCGGTAATCAGATAATCCTCCTCATTGCGGATGCCACCGAAATTACGGTATTCTTCCACCTTATCATAGTCAATGAAGTCCATAAACTTCTTCTCTCCTCTCCACAAATCAATCAACTCGGGAATGAAATAAATGCCCGGCTCAACCGTATGCACAAAGCCCGGTTCCAGAGGGATAGCAAGGCGCTGGCTCTTGCGACCGAACTGCGTACTCTTGGGCTGGCCGTCATAGCCTACCCAAAGCTCACCCAGGTTCTCCATATCGTGCACGTCCAGGCCCATCATGTGTCCCAGTCCGTGGGGATAGAACAAAGCATGCGCCCCTTCGCGTACGGCATCTTCAGCATTGCCCTTCATCAAGCCCAGCTCTTTCAGCCCTTCCACCATCACTTGGGCGGAAAGCTCGTACACCTTCATATAAGGAATGCCCGGACGGAGGGCTTTGACAGACTCTAAGTGCATGGCGTTCTGGATTTCGTAAACGGCACGCTGGCGTGGAGTAAAAGCTTTGTCCGCAGGCACGGTGGACGACATGTCGCCACAGTAACCCGAAGGAAGCTCGGCGCCGGCATCAATCAGGAAGAGGTCACCCGGCTTTACTTTATTTCCATGATAGTGGTTGTGCAAAGTCTGCCCGTTGATAGTAGCAATCGTGGCAAAAGACAGCTCGCAGTTGTTCATCTCGGCGATACGGTTCATTTCGGCCACAACCTCGTATTCGTACATGCCCGGACGAAGCACCTTCATTGCGGTGATGTGCATGTCAGCAGTCACGTCGCATGCCTTTTCTATTTCCGCTATTTCTTCTGCCGACTTGTAGTTGCGCTGTGCCACCACCGCACGGATAAACGGTACAGACCCTTCCTGACGTGCCGGAGGAACACCCAGCCAGTCCATCAGTTTCAACTTATGCTCGGCACGATAAGGGGGCAAATAATGGATGGTCTGTCCCTTCTGTACAGCCTTGTGCAGATAACCGACGATGTCGGCAAAAGGACGGGTTTCGGAAATTCCCACAGCAGAAGCCTTTTCGTGAAGGGTGGGCTGGGTACCCATCCAGACAATATGGTCGATGGTCAGCTCATCGCCAAAAATGATTTCTTTATCTTCATCTATGTCGATGAGAGCTGACAGCCCGGCAAATGACAAGCCAAAATAGTAGAGAAAAGTGGAATCCTGGCGGTAACGGAAAGTATTGTCCTCATAGTTCAAACCTTGTTCATCGTTACCCAAAAACAGTAACACTCCGGAGCCTATCGTTTTTTTCAGCTGGGCCCTGCGCTGCACATACGTTTCTTTAGCAAACATAACATTCCTTGTTTTAGTAGTTATAGGACAAAGATATAGATAATCTTTGAAAGAAGATAATACAAAAAGGAGATTAATCTATATAGTTCATAATCAGAAGACTATTTTGCCAACGTTTTTCAAGCCTTTGGCAAAGTCTTGCCATAGGCATGGCAAAAGTTTGCCAAGCTATTGGCAAAAGCTTGTTTTCTCTTTTCTTGTTAAATATCATCAGAGAGGTTTCGTGTTATCGAACTATTCACTATTTTTGCGGTAAATATCTGAAAGAAGATGCACAATGAGTGCATAGAATAATTTATAAAAATATGGCACAAGGCTCCCGACAAGTACAGACCCAAGCGCAACAGCAGATACAAACGCTGTCGCCGCAACAAATTCTGGTGGTAAAGCTGCTGGAACTTCCCGCCGTGGAACTAGAGGACCGCGTACGTGCCGAACTTCTGGAAAATCCGGCACTGGAAGAGGGTAAGGAGGATACTCCCAGCGACGAATACCCCGACACACCCGATGCGGAAACCGGCTCAGAAGATGGTGGAGACACCAGCTATGATTCTTTAAGCGATTATCTGAACGAAGACGATATCCCCGACTACAAGCTGCAGGAGAACAACCGCAGCAAAGGGGAGCAGGCAGAAGAAATTCCTTTCTCCGACGCCACCTCCTTCTATGAAACCTTGCGCCAGCAGCTCGGCGAGCAGGACTTGACTCCGCACCAGCGCGAACTGGCCGAATATCTCATCGGCTCGCTGGACGACGATGGCCTGCTGCGCAAATCGCTGGACAGTATCAGCGACGAACTCGCCATCTACACCGGTATCGACGCTTCTCCCGAAGAGCTGGAAGAAGTATTGAAGATTATACAAGACTTCGACCCCGCCGGTCTGGGCGCCCGCACCCTACAAGAGTGCCTGCTCATCCAGATTCGACGTAAGGAAGCGCAACGGCCCATGCCCTCGCCTCCACAATACTATATAGAAGAAGATATTCTTACCCAGTGCTACGAAGAGTTCACCCGCAAGCATTGGGACAAGATTATGCAGAAATTAGGTATCAGCGAAGATACCCTGCAACAAGCCGTTAAGGAAATCTGCAAGCTGAATCCCCGCCCCGGTGCCTCGCTCGGCGAAGCCATCGGCAAGAACATGCAGCAGATTGTGCCCGACTTCCTGGTAGACACTTATGACGACGGCACCATCAACCTGACACTGAACAACCGCAACGTGCCGGAACTGCGCATGAGCCGCGACTTCACCGAGATGGTGGAAGAACACACCAAGAACCGGGCCAACCAGTCTAAGGAATCCCGCGAAACCATGATGTTCCTCAAACAAAAAATGGATGCCGCACAAGGTTTCATCGACGCCGTGAAGCAACGCCAGAATACGCTGATGACTACCATGCAGGCCATCATAGACCTGCAACGTCCTTTCTTCCTCGAAGGAGACGAGTCATTGCTCCGCCCCATGATTCTGAAAGATGTTGCCGAACGCACCGGGTTGGACATCTCGACCATCTCCCGTGTGAGCAACAGCAAGTATGTACAGACCAACTACGGCATCTACCCGCTGAAATTCTTCTTCAACGACGGCTACACAACCGAAGACGGCGAAGAGATGTCTGTACGCGAAATACGCAAGATACTCAAAGAGTGCATTGACAACGAGGACAAGAAAAAGCCTCTGACCGATGACGAACTGACCGAGCTGCTGAAGGAGAAAGGCTATCCCATAGCCCGCCGCACGGTGGCAAAGTATCGCCAACAGATGAATATCCCCGTGGCAAGACTGAGAAGATGAGAGAAAAGGATGAGCGATTAGGGATTAAGGTTTAAAGATTAGTGCATTCAAATAGTAAATTGTAAATAGTCAAATCGTAAATAAAATTAGGTTGTGGAAGAGCATATTATAGCAGATAAAACTTTAATCAGAACAGCGAAAGTGATTTCGGCGGTATTCACACCGTTCTCCATCCCTTTCCTGGCATTTCTGGTTCTGTTTATATTCTCGTACCTGCGCATCATGCCGTTGCAGTACAAGTTGATAGTATTGGGTGTGGTGTATTGCTTCACCATCCTGATGCCTACACTGACTATCTTCATCTTCCGCAAAATCAACGGTTTCAGTCCGGAAGAACTGGTGGAACGAAAAAGGAGATACATTCCCTTTATTCTGACCATCACTTCTTATGTATTCTGCCTGCTCATGATGCACCGGCTCAATATCCCGTGGTACATGACCGGTATCATACTCTCCGCCCTGGTAGTGATGATAATCTGCGTCATTGTCAACTTAAAATGGAAACTGAGCGAACACATGGCAGGCGCCGGAGCCGTAATTGGCGGACTGGTAGCTTTCAGTGCCTTGTTCAGCTACAATCCCGTATGGTGGCTATGCCTCTTTATACTGGTGGCTGGCGTGCTGGGCACCGCCCGCATCATCCTACGACACCACACCCTGGGCGAAGTTATGGGAGGCTTTGCCGTAGGGCTTGTCTGCTCGCTGCTGGTACTCCACCCGCTGAGCAACATATTGTTCCGAATCTTCCTTTTTTAAGAGCCTTGTTTAATTTTTAATTTTCAACTTTTAATTTACATAGTATCAACCCTTAAAAACTAATGATCATGAATTTCCCGACTAATGTAAAGTACACCAAAGAACACGAATGGATTCGCCTGGAAGGTGATGTAGCCTATGTAGGTATTACCGATTACGCACAAGAGCAACTGGGCGACATTGTGTTTGTCGACATCCCAACCGAAGGTGAAACGTTGGCCGCCAACGAAGTGTTCGGCACCATTGAAGTAGTAAAAACCATTTCAGACCTCTTCCTGCCCGTAAGCGGAGAAATTCTGGAACAGAACGAAGCGCTTGCTGACCAACCGGAACTGGTAAACCAGGACCCGTACGGCGAAGGCTGGCTCATCAAAATCAAACCCGCCGCTGATGCCGACTTCGACAGCCTGCTGGATGCCGAAGCCTACAAAGCGCTGATAAACGAATGAAATGAAAGGATTAGGGATTAGCACCGGACGGAATGATAGCGCAGTCCCTAACCCCTAATCGTTAATCCCTAACCCTTATAAAATTAACCCTTTAATAATTTAAAGATTCATGTCTCCAATCGTTAGCATCATCATGGGCAGCACTTCCGACCTCCCCGTTATGGAGAAGGCCGCGCAATTGCTCAATGACCTGCATGTACCGTTCGAAATGAACGCTCTCTCTGCTCACCGCACACCGGAAGCAGTGGAGGAATTTGCCAAGAATGCCCGCCAACGCGGCATTAAAGTGATTATTGCCGCTGCCGGTATGGCTGCCGCACTGCCCGGCGTCATTGCTGCCAATACCACACTGCCGGTAATCGGGGTTCCCGTAAAAGGGTCTGTACTCGATGGCGTAGACGCCCTCTACTCTATCATCCAGATGCCTCCGGGCATACCGGTAGCCACCGTTGCCATTAATGGTGCCATGAACGCTGCCATCCTTGCCGTACAGATGCTGGCACTGAGCGATTCCTCATTGGCTGAAACATTCGCCGCCTATAAAGAAGGGCTGAAAAAGAAAATAGTTAAGGCAAATGAGGACTTGAAGGAGGTGAAGTACGAATACAAGACTAATTGAGGGATTAGGGATAAGGGATTAGTAAGATGATATGTAGTCACTGATCCCTTATCACTAATCATTTATCACTAAACGCTAATCACTTATTACCGTGGATTTATTCAACTATTCCCGACGGGAAACATCAGAAGTAAACATTGGAGCCACCCCTATGGGCGGCTCCAATCCTATCCGCATACAAAGTATGACGAACACCGCTACGCAGGACACAGAAGCCAGTGTGGCGCAAGCCAAACGTATTGTCGACGCCGGAGGAGAGTATGTACGCCTCACGGCCCAAGGCATCAAAGAGGCTGAAAACCTGATGAATATCAACATAGGCCTACGCCAGGACGGATATATGGTGCCGCTTGTGGCCGACATTCACTTCAACCCGAAGGTAGCGGACGTGGCAGCACAGTATGTAGAAAAAGTACGCATCAATCCGGGAAACTATGTGGATGCAGCACGTACTTTCAAACATTTGGAGTATACCGATGAAGAGTATGCCCAGGAGTTGCAGAAGATACACGACCGCTTTGTCCCCTTCCTTAATATCTGCAAGGAGAACCATACTGCCATCCGCATCGGCGTGAACCACGGTTCATTATCCGACCGCATCATGTCGCGCTATGGCGATACACCGGAAGGCATGGTGGAATCTTGTATGGAGTTTCTGCGCATCTGCGTGCAAGAGAATTTCACGGATGTAGTCATTTCCATCAAGGCGTCCAATACAGTGGTCATGGTAAAGACAGTGCGCTTGCTGGCAGCCGTAATGGAACAAGAAGGCATGCGATTCCCGCTGCATCTCGGTGTAACGGAAGCCGGAGACGGAGAAGACGGGCGCATCAAGTCAGCCCTGGGCATCGGTGCCCTGCTGGCAGATGGTTTGGGTGACACTATCCGGGTTTCCCTGAGTGAAGCTCCGGAGGCAGAAATCCCCGTAGCCCGCAAACTGGTGGATTACATTGTACAACGACACGACCACCCCTACATCCCCGGAGCAGATGTACCGGAATTCAATTATCTCTCTCCCACCCGCCGCAAGACCGGTGCCGTACACCATATCGGTGGAGACAATCTGCCTGTGGTCATCGCTGCACGCCTGGACGGAGATATGGACTTCAACCCGCAATTCATGCCGGACTATATCTATACGGGGCGCTCCATCCCCCGGCAACTTCCGGAAGGCATGCAATGCATCATCGATGCCGATGTCTGGATGGAGCACAGTAACGGCGGAACGGAACCGGACAATGCCTGGCCCGCCTTCAAAGGAGACCAGCTTCCTTTCCTAAGCAGCTGCGGCGCTTCTTTGAAATTCCTCTTCATCACGTACATGGGGCTGAATGACGAAGCCATCGCCTGCCTGAAGTATCATCCGGAAGTCGTATTAGTTTCACAAAGCAATCACCCCAACCGATTGGGAGAACAACGCGCCCTGGTACACCAAATGATGAAGGAAGACCTGAAAAACCCGGTAGTATTCTTTGAACACTACGCAGAAAGCGAACTGGAAAATCTGCAAATCAAAGCGGCTGCAGACATGGGAGCACTTATCTTCGACGGTCTGTGCGACGGTATCCTTCTCTTCAACCAAGGAGAAACCATAAGCGGCAAAGTAGTGGATGCCACTGCTTTCGGTATCCTGCAAGCCGGACGTGTACGTACCAGCAAGACCGAATACATCTCTTGTCCCGGCTGCGGACGCACCCTCTACGACCTGGAAAGTACCATTGCCCGTATCAAGGCAGCCACCGGCCATCTGAAAGGACTCAAGATAGGAATCATGGGATGCATTGTCAACGGTCCCGGAGAAATGGCCGATGCTGATTATGGCTATGTAGGCGCCGGACGAGGCAAAATCAGCCTCTACAAGAAGAAGGAGTGCATCGAAAAGAACATTCCCGAAGAAGAGGCGGTGGAAAAGCTGATAGAACTCATTAGGGACAATGGCGACTATATAGAGAAATAAAAGAACTATAATATGGATTATCAGAAAATACTGAAAGGTATTCATCAAGAAATAGAGCCTTATGCCACTATTGGCAAGCAAGCTGATTACATTCCGGCACTCGCCAAAATCAATCCGGACCAGTTCGGAATGTGCATTCACACCATACAAGGCGAAACCTTCATGCATGGAGAAGCTACTACCGGCTTCTCCATACAAAGTATTTCGAAAGTATTTTCCCTTGCCATGTGCCTAAGCCTTGAAGGAGACAATCTATGGAAAAGAGTGGGTAAAGAACCCTCGGGCACTGCTTTCAACTCGCTAGTGCAACTAGAGGTAGAAAAAGGTATTCCCCGAAATCCATTTATCAATGCCGGCGCCATTGTGATGACCGACATTCTATTGAGCCATTTAAAGCATCCAAAAGAGGAATATATCCGTTTTGTCCGTTCACTCAGCAGAAACAACCAGATTGATTATAATGAAGAAGTAGCCCTATCCGAACGCGAAAACGGCTACCTGAATGCGACAATTACCAATCTGTTGAAATATCATCATAACATAAACAATGACATAGAACGCGTACTCCGCTTCTATTTCCTGCAATGCTCCATAGAGATGAGCTGTTATGATTTGTCTAAGGCATTTTTACCTTTCGCCAACCATAAACAAGCCTTTGCGTTCGAAAACATCACTCTGACCTCCTCTCAGGTAAAAAGGATCAATGCCATCATGCAAACATGTGGTTTTTATGACGAAGCCGGAGAGTTCTCTTATCTAGTAGGCCTTCCTGGAAAAAGTGGTGTAGGAGGCGGCATAGCTGCAGTTTATCCACTGCGTTATTCAGTCGCAGTATGGAGCCCAAGACTGAACCAGAAAGGGAATTCCGTTATGGGCATCAAGGCTTTGGAACTGCTGACCACACAGACACAGGAATCTATTTTCTGAAAAATTTCAGCGTAGATATTTATCAAAGTCCACCTCTTTGAACTTAAAGTTATGATGTTCGGAGGGGTGGTAGGCTTTATTCCAAGTAGAATAGGTTTTCACATCTATCTCCCTTGTCTTCCGGTTAAAAGTTACAATACGTAAGTAGCCTTCACCTCCCAATCTACTACCTTCCACACCACGCTGATAGTTTGCCAGCATCTGATACACTTTATTTCCCTCTTTCCCTATAGAGACCAGCGTGCCGACTCCGCTTTTCAAGACATGCCCACAAAAGACAGCTATCACATTGCGATGTTTGAGAAGCAATTTCTCCCAGATTCCAGCACCATCGTTCACTGTGCGCCCAGACTCTTTGCCGATGCCATATCCTTGAGGGCGCCACCAGTCTTTCCCGTCATGCAACGTACTGTCACAATACAAATAGGCGTGTGTATTCAATATGACAAGCTTATCCGGATGAATACCCACTATGGAATCGGCCCATTGCAGAGCCTCATCAGAAGGCCCGAATTCCAGATTCAAGACCAGCCAATCGGTATCGCCCGACCTGAAATTTATGAAATAGTTATCCAATGTCTTTCCATCTGCACTACCTCCCCAATAGCTCTTCCGCTTATAGCCGGAAAGAGGAAAATACTTGTTGGCCATTGCAGTGTTATGTATGTCCGAAAACTTACCGGGTTTACTGCCAATATCGTGATTTCCCCATACGACAGAATAAGGTATTCCTGCTTGGCTGACACGATGAAAAGCTTTCTGCATATATGCCCATTCCACCGGAGAATTATCTTGTGTCAAATCTCCCACTTGGAACACGGCATCTATTTTCTTACGGTTGGCAACCAACCAGTCCACTTGCGAATCGAAGACCTCCGGACATTGCTCCAGATAAGTCTGCGTATCCGGCAATACCACAAAAGTACTTACCCGACCGGAAGTGGTGCAAGAAGTTAAAAAAGCGCCCCCTAAAAAGAGCGCTCCGATAACAGACAATATTCTCATCATTTTTTCTTCTGATTAAACAGCCACTCCATAAAATCAGGATAGTTGAAAGCCGGATTCCAACTACCATGATTACAACCAGGAAATTCAATATATTCCACATCGGCACCAATAGCTTTCAAGGCCCGATATGCTGCACGCGATCCTTCAGGAGTTACTACATTATCCGCATCTCCATGAAAAATACGGAACTTGACCGATTTGCCAGCCTTCAACCGTGCCGGATTCACTGTTCCACAAATAGGTATTGCTGCCGCAAAAATCTCCGGATAGCGGACAGCCATGTCAAATGTACCCATTCCTCCCATAGAAAGTCCCATAACATAGATACGGTCTTTGTCTATCTGCGGCATGGCCAGATAGAAATCCAACAACTCTTTCAACGTACGGAAAATAGGAGAAACAGGCACTTCCAACGGCATATCTGCCGGAGCAAAAGATGAAGGGCGCTCCGTATATGCCCAATATCCGGTTTCAGGACACTGCGGAGCCAAAATAAACGCCGGACACTTTTCGCGGTTTACAGGATTAAGCCACATCTGCCCACCATGAACCAATTGTTTCTCATTATCATTGCCACGCTCTCCGGCACCATGCAGGAAAAGCACCAAAGGATACTTTTCATCAGGTTTCATCACCTCTGGACGCAACAAACGATACAACAATGTATCTCCACGGGAAGAGATATAAGTTTCCTTTTGAAAGGTTTCTTGTGCAAACGAAAACAAGAAAAAGAATAATCCACAAAGGATGCCGATTATACGTTTCATCTTATTATTTATTTTACATGTTTAACTTCCGAACGTAAAGATACACCATTTTCATTGAAAGCCTCCACACAAAAATAATAATCCTGATCAGCAGTAAGGGTTTTCATCAATAAATCAGTCTTATCATAGACCATCCAAGAGCTGTAAAGTTTGTCCGGTGCAATGCCCCAAAGTATGTTGTAACCTTGTGCACCTTTCACAGCCTCCCAACGGATGGAGATGTCACGACGGTCTGCTTGGCGGTCAAGTACCAACTTTTTGGGTTGTTGCGGTGCCTTCCCCGTACCCAATCCAAAGACGCGAAGTTCAGATATAGCCAGATTCGGTGTCGGTATATCTATATTTTTATAACGGATATAACGGGCAGACTTGGGTAATGCCAGTTCAACATAATCATTCGGAGTATCCCTATAACTTTCCTTACGGTCCACCAATATATCCCAATTCTCACCATCAAGAGAACCTTCGATGAGATAACGGTGATGGAGTCCTTCGTAGCGACCGTACATATTACTTTGATAATCGTGATAGTTTATCTGAACAGCATACACATCAGCAGGTTTCTCTAAATCAATCATCACCCACTGCCGTTCGTCATTAGCCTCGGCAAGCCAAAAAGTTTTAGTCAGTTCATCCGTTAGGGCATCTGCCTTAAATTCGTCTTTTGTAGTAAAAGCCGTCACCGGCTTGCCATACGAGAGCAACATCCAGCCACGGAACTGTCCAGCCTTGCCCGGTACGGCAGGTGCATAACGGGGATAGTCTCCGAAACGGGTATCTACATACATAATGCCATCTTTATCAAACCCTGCCGGAAACATACAAAGGCGACGTTCCCAATTCACATTGATAGAGAGTGACATCGAAGCAAAATGCCAATACTGCCCCCCAGGACCAAGCACGGTACTTCCATGTCCGGCACCGTTCATATAACCACCCGGCTTGTAGGACACCGGATTATGCTTTTGGTAAGTATAAGGCCCCATCGGATAATCGGCCACATAAACACCATCGGCATAGACATTGAATTCCGTTCCCGGAGCACCGTATTGCATATAGTATTTCCCATTATGCTTCGTCAGCCAAGGCCCCTCAATATATCCGCCCAATACAGTATCCGTATGGTTTTCACCGAAACGTTCCCAGCCATGTTTAGGCATATCCAAATTGAAGAGTTCTTTCGTTTCTCCCTTCTTGATGAAACGCCGGTTCTTGTCCAGTTCCATTCCCCTGATAGGATACACATTGGAAGAACCCCAGAACATATACGCTTTACCGTCATCGTCAATAAACAAATCGGGATCTTGCAGATTATGCAAAATTGCCGGAACAGCTTCCCAGTTTCCTGAAGCCGGATTATCCGTATAAAGGATACTCATGGAACCGGAAGGATCACCGGTCACATAAAGTACCGAATCTTTGTAATTATGTGCCGCCGGAGCATTACACCCTTGCGGATACCAGTTCCTGCCCGGACGTACAAACTCCCAGTTCAGCAAATCCCTGGAACGCCAATAACCGTGTGAACGGGTAACAAACATATAATATTCACCCCGGAACTCCACCACAGCAGGATCGGCACCAGAACGGTAGGAGATATTCTTATCCGAATTATAAATCATGTACGTGTAATCGATATTTAAAGGATTACAATAAGTATCCATATGCATGTCTTGTGCAGAAAGGAAATTCGCCAAACACAACAGCAGCACCAAACCACTTAATCTTTTCATCATATTATCCATATTTATATTATTATACTACAGCCCTACCTACGTCACAAAGTTTCTACAACAATGGTCGTACTGATTTTATCAGGAGCGTCTAAAGGTAAAGAAAATATATGATTGTCTCCCATTTTGTCTATAGGTAAAGAAGTTTTCTTCGCATCAATCAATAAATAGGCCCGTTTTATCCCAGAGCCAAAATCCGGGACAAGAAGTTTGCCGTCTTTCGGCCAATATTGAGTAAAAACATGCAAATAAAGAAACTGTTTACCGTCCACTTCTTTTCTGGTAGCTCTTCCCCAATCGAGTTGGCTAACAAACGGACTCGGTATTGTACCATAAATAGCTTCACTGTTCACCTTCATCCAACTGCCGACTTCCTCCAAGCAATTGATGCTTTCAGCAGGGAAAGTACCATCTGCTTTCGGACCGATATTCAATAGATAATTCCCCCCTTTACTGGTAATATCAATCAATTTTTGAAGAACATCCTCTGTAGTCTTCCAGCGTATATCATGGGCAGCATATCCCCAATTGTCATTCAAGGTCATACAAGTCTCCCAATCTGTACCATCTCCATTGGAAGGCATATCAGGTATGCTTTGTTCCGGAGTTTTAAAATCACCCGTCAGCTTATCCTCCATTCGGTCATTAAAAATTAAACGTTCCGTACCAGGTATGTTCTTGATAGCTTTCATCATACGATATTTAAATTCGGGAGCGCTGCTTGCTCCCATATCCCACCAAATAAGATCAACTTTATAATCATTTATGATAGTGTGTAAATGAGGGATAACTATTTCATCCGTATATTTTGCTTTGTCTGCATAGGAAGCTTCCCGATTAGGCGCGTCATTTTGCGGAATCCATCCCATCCCCCCCGGATTATTCCAGTCCAATGCCTGCGAATAATAAAAACCTATTTTCAGACCGGCCTTCCTCGCTTCATTCACCAGTTCTTTCAATATATCCCTGCGGATATCTGTATCTTTAAAAATAGTATGCCCCACAGGTGTATTTAAAAGTGCAATGCCATCATGGTGCTTTGAAGTAATGACAATATATTTCATCCCTGCCTCTTTAGCCATCCTTACCCATTCTTTAGCATCGAATTTTTCTGCTTTGAAATCCTCCTTTGCCCGCTTCAGATACTCATCCCTGGGTATTTGAGCCGCAAACATTATCCATTCGGCATATTGCCCTCTTTTATAAGGTTTGCCTGTAGTTGGGTCTGTCTTTATACTCCCATCGGAAGATACCCATTCAGGACGATAGCATGAATAGTAATCTTTTATCATGCCGTCAGCCTCTATCCAAGGATGTTTTTCATTTGTCTGCAGAAACGTGGGTCCTGTATAATGCCCACCTAATGCAGAATAAGGGCCCCAATGGACAAACATCCCAAAACGGGCTTCACGCCACCACGCCATCCGCTTATCCTTTTGCCTTTTTGTCTCAGCGGTAGCTACATAAAGTTTCTCGCTCTCGCGACTGAACTCTCCATGACTATTCCTAGCCTTCACTGAGAAGAAGTAAATATCAAACGAATTCAGCCCTTCCACTGTAATGCGATTTTCTTTAACAGTCTTATATAAAATCTTCCTTGTAAACCTCATAACTTACAGCCTCTACTACATTCTCCCAAATAAGTTCTACGCTATTTGTACCTACACGACTAGCCTTCAAATGACAAGGTATGCGATTGGTAAATGGATCTTGTTGAGCAGACAACATTACACAGCCTACTACTAAAATGATTAATAAATAGATTCTTTTCATTCTAAACTTCATTTATCCGTCATAATAATATGCACTATTATTTGCACAGAGATTCAGGAACATCATATTCTTCCTGCAGGCGGGCAAGTTCCGCTTTCAATTCTGCAGCAACCTTCTCCATCCCTTTTTCACCATACAAATTATGCATTTCTGCCGGGTCCTCCTTCAAATCATAAAGTTCCCACTTGTCATCCACATAAAAATGCATCAATTTATAGCGCTCCATCTTGACACCGTAATGTGCACGGACACTATGAAAACCGGGGAATTCATAATAGTGATAGTAAAGTGACTTCCTCCAGTTTCGTGGAGTATTTTCTCCCTCTACCAACCGACGAAATGACACTCCCTGCATGTCTTCAGGAATCTCAATTCCACACATATCGAGAAAAGTGGGAGCGAAATCAATATTTTGAGTTAATCCTGTTACCTGCGTTCCAGGCTTAATATGTCCCGGCCAGCTCATTACCATCGGCATACCGAAAGACTCCTCGTACATAAAACGTTTATCAAACCAACCGTGCTCGCCCAGATAGAACCCCTGGTCTGTAGTATAAACGACAATCGTATTTTTATCCAATCCGGTACGCTTCAAATAATCCAATATTTCTCCTACACTCTCGTCCACGCTTGCCACACAAGCCATATAATCCTGCAAATAACGCTGATATTTCCATTCTGCCACCTCTTTGAAAGTACGCTGTTTCGAATAAAATTCATTGTTCCGTTCACGATAGGCATCCATAAAACGGCGGCGCTCATCCGGCTCCATCGTACCAAGAAAAGCATGAGGCCACGGGTCGAATAGCAGACTGTCGCTATTCATACCCGCAACCATCTTCAAGTCGTGACCTTCGTACATATCACGGTATATATTCATCTTCTGCATTTGTGCCGCATAACGTCCTTCGTATGCATCATAATAATTGTCGGGTAAAGGGAACTGCGTGTGTTCGTACAAATGATAATGCCGTTCGGCAGGCACCCAATTACGGTGAATGGCTTTGTGATGCATCATCAGGAAAAAAGGTTTATTCTTATCCTCGCGCCCACTCATCCAGTCTTCACAATATTGAGTGATGAGGTCAGTTACATATCCTTTATGCCGAGTGGTATCTCCCTCGGTAATAAAATACGGATTATAATAATCTCCCTGATCATTCAAAATCATCCAATGGTCAAACCCGGTAGGCTTTGAAACAAGATGCCACTTGCCGATAATGGCTGTTTCATAACCGTTTGCTTGCAATATCTTCGGCAGTGTCTGCTGCGAACCGTCAAATCCTTTATTTCCATTCCTCATAAAACCATTCTTATGACTATGCTTACCAGTCAGTATGGCTGCACGACTGGGACCGGAAATGGAATTGCAACAGTAATTATTCTGAAATACCGCCCCTTCATGCCCAATACGGTCAATATGGGGAGTAGGAGCTATTTTACCTATGGGATGTCCATATATACTCATTGCTTGTCGGGCATGGTCATCACTCATGATAAAAATAATGTTAGGACGCCTGTTTCCTATTCCTTGTTTCTGTTCTTGTCCTTGCATCCAAACCGAAGGAACAAAGGGCAACAAGGCAATTCCCCAGGATAGTTTATTTTTCATGTATTCATTATTTGTTGTAATTTATCAAAGGCGTAACACCGTTTTATAATTTATTGATTATCAGTACAGTTAGAATGCAGTGCATTCAATATACAACTGAACCCTATTCAGTATACGACTGAATGGCATTCACTATACGACTGAATTAGGTTCAGTATACAAGTGTTTCTTGAGCCCTTATGATTTGTAAATAATGCAGAATAGAATTAGACGAGTGCCTCTTTACAGTTTCAAAGTAACCAATACGGGAGCATGGTCGGAAAGATAGCCATTGTCCGGCTTATCGCCAACTGTGCGGTAACGCTCCACCTCTACAGAAGCATTTACGAATATAAAATCTATCAGCCTGCGCTTCTCCACCGGAATACGTCCGAAGTCATGAAAGCTCCATGTCGGTCCGTAAACGACCTTTGCCGTGGAACAAGCGTTCCTCATTCCACCTTCCGTCAATATAGTAACCGGCTCGGAGTCTACCGTTCCATTAAAGTCTCCAGTGATAACTACCGGAAGCTCTCCCGCTATTTGCTTTATCTTCTCGAGTATTAACTTAGCGCTTTCTCGACGTGCCACCTCACCTACATGGTCAAAGTGGGTGTTGAAAGCAGCTATTTTCCTGCCACTCACCTTGTCTTTCAACACAGCCCAAGTCACGATACGTTCGCATGCCGCATCCCAACCTTTCTTTCCGATGGAATCGGGAGTCTCGCTCAGTCCGAAATCTCCGTTCTTCAAAAGCTCAAAACGATCTGTCTTATAAAAAAGGGAGCAATATTCGCCTTTCTCTTTTCCATCTGCACGACCTACGCCAAGGGCAGTATATTGAGGAAGGCGCTCCTTCAGGTCATCGAGTTGATTCTTTACCACCTCCTGCATGCCCACAATGTCCGGAGCATAATAAGCAATCATCTGTGCTGCATTATCCTTACGGTATTTCCAGTTATTCATACTGTCCGCTACATGATCCAGACGGATATTAAACGACATCACCTCCACCTTAGCTTCCGGTTGCTTGCCGCACGAGGCGACAAGCAATACGAAAGCAACCAATACACTATTGAAAAGCACGTTTTTCATGGTTATAATCCTTTTTAATCTATATAAAATTCACCAAAATCAAATCCAGCCAAACCTAATCAGCCTTATTCAAATAAGGAGACGTAAAGCCTAATCTCTTCAATCCCTTCTGTACATCGGGATGACTCATGAAAAGCTTCCAAATCAAACCGGTGCGATAGTTCTCTATCATCACGATAATCGGTCCCTGGTCAATGGCAAGATACGAAGGCGCAAACCAATCCTCAGTCAGATTAAATGCATCCTTGAAACCATATTCACCCCAAAGACGGTCACCCAGTTCTTCATAGAAATAGCGCATGGCCTCCAAAGAATATTCCGGTGCATAAGGGATGGATGAAAGGGCCGCAGTAGGCGTAATCACGCCGCGATCATTTCCGGGACTATGGGCAGAATAGCCTTTATCACCGTCACTAGCTGTCAATCCCCAGCATTTCTCACCGTAACCCTTATATCCCTTCGGATTGTCAATACAATAGGCACGGTTAATCAAGGTATGAGCCTTCATTTGTTCCTCGTAATTGGCATAGCGGTCCTTCAAACCATGCGGATCAAGCCCCATATAGGAGTAATGAGTAAAGAACAAAGGACCGCCCTTGCCGTTATTGTCCCCGAGAGGAAGCCTGATGCCATAATACTCCCGACCGTTCAGAAAAGTATTCGCACTGGCCCAGCCTTTATGATAAACGCTCCCAGCAATCGGATAAGTAGGAGAAGACGCACCCAAGATATACACAATGTGGCACTCATTATGACCTTTAATCTGGTGATTCATCGCCCATCCGTTATTGGGTGACCAATGCCAGTACATCACATCCTGCCCCTGAGTGAAAAAATTCCACTCTGCTTGGCGCCACAGATTATTAATCATTCCCCTGATACGGTTTTCCGTCGGATTATCCTTTATAAAATACTGATGGGCAGCCAACAAGCCTTCGAACATGAAAGCGGATTCTACAATATCCGCTCCATCGTCTTTACGGCTGAAAGGAATGGTCTTACCGGTTTTACCGTTCATCCAATGTGCCCACATGCCGTGATAACTGTCGGTATTCTTGTCGCTCAAGAAACGAACAATCTTCAGTATACGTTCAGCACCTTGTTCACGGGTGATAAACCCACGTTCTATGCCGACAATGATAGCCATCACTCCGAATCCCGACCCACCAATGGTAGCTGTCTCGGCACCACCGTTACTCCGTTCATGCGCCAATCCGGATTCAGGATGGGCAAAATCCCAAAAATAACGGAAAGTTTGCTTCTGGACGAGGGTCATAAGTTCGTCGTCAGAAAGCTGCTTCTGCGTTTTCTGTCCCGAAATCAAATTAAAAGGATATAGCAAAAGTATCAAATATAGCAATATTCTCATCATAATCATTCTTTTAGTTTAAGCACGGACTCTGAAAGCCAAGCTTCTTCAGTCCTTGTTGGATTTCCGGTATAGACATAAATAAATTCCAAAGGAGACCTGTTCTATAATTCTCTATCATACAGATTATCGGCCCTTGGTCAATGGCTATGTACTGAGTATCGTACCAATCTGCCGTCAAATTAAAGGCATCTATAAAACCATAATCCTTCCAAAGTTTGTCTCCCATCTTATAATAGAAAAAATGCAGCGCTTCCATTGACTCCTCCGGAGTATAAGGAAATGCAGACAAAGCGGCTGTTGGAGCAATGACCCCTTTATCATTAGTAGGTGAATGAGCTGAATATCCCGTATCGCCGTCACTTGCCGTCAATCCCCAACAAGAAGCGCTATAACCCGTATATCCTTTAGGATTTTCCTTACAATAATTGTAATTAATCAATGTATGATTACGATTTTGCATCCAGTAATCGGCATATTGGTCTTCCAGTCCTTGCGGGTTAATGCCCAGAAAAGAATATTGAGATAAGAACAGCGGTCCCCCTTTATCCGAACCTAAAGGAAGAGTGATGCCATAATAAGATTTTCCATTCCTGATTCCTCCATTTTTAGCCCAGCCCGCTTCATATACAACTTTATTGATAGCATGTGTTGGAGACGAAGCAGCAAGTATATAAGTAATCAGACATTCATTCCATCCTCTTATTGCCAGGTTCTTCTCAAAACCGTAATCGGGACTCCAATGCCAATATAGTACATCTTCACCATTTTTCTGGAACCAAGTCCAGTCAATAGCTTCCCAAAGACGGGTTATGTCGGCACGCAACCTGCTTTCTACTTCCATATTTTCCTTGAAATAGGCTCGAGCGGCAAGCAAACCTTGAAATAACAAGGAGGTTTCAACCAAATCGGCACCGTTGTCTTTCTCACTGAAAGGTTTGGTTGCTCCCGTTGCGCCATTTATCCAATGTGCATAAGCACCATGATAAGCCGTACATTCCTTATCAAGAAAAGTAACTATCTTCTGCACCCGTTCAACAGCTTGCTGACGGGTAATAAAACCCCGTTCAGCAGCTACCAGCATGGCCATCACGCCAAAGCCAGTACCACCGGTAGTAACGACATCGCCCGAAGTAGTACGTTCGCGCGCCATTCCGGAATATTCATGCCCAAAGTCCCAGAAGTACTTGAAGGTCTGCTTCTGTACCAATGTCAACAAGTCCTCATCAGGAATACGCTCAAACTTATCAGTATCATCCATTCCTGTCTTAATCATACAAACCTTGCCATTGGAAAGCAGTACCCCGGAGGTGGACTTCACCCCCGGATTGACAATCAATTTATACGATGACAAGATTTTAAACCCCTCCTTAGGAGTCACCGATACTTTTTTCTCTTGCAGGAACTCATAATCGCAGCTTATAGGAAGCTCCTCATGTTTCAAAGCAATATTGTTACGGGCTGAAGCCTCATCTACAGCATCCGAGAACTCCAAAACAATGGCTACATTGGGAGCAACATTCTCAAATGTCTGTTGGTTTTGTTGGTCACCCACAATGATATTCTTCAACTCGAAAGGCTGATTCACCTCAGGTTGATTATCACCACCGCACGCAACCAACAAAAGACATACTATGAAATATAATACTTTCATCTTAGCATCAGATTAAAGTGTAGCTTCATTCTTTTCCAGAGTAAATACTCTGAATTTCGGTTGCCGTCAACACCTTGTCATATAAGCGGAACTGATCAAGCTGACCGGGAAAGTTCTTTGCCCAGGTTTGTGCTCCTGCACCCGAAGTAAGACTCGGAGTAGTGCTGAACTGAAATGCACCAACAGCCAAAGAAGCGCCTACATTATTAAACTTCAATTTCCCACAATCAGGCAATTCTTTGGTAAAGACCCCCTCACCATTACGATAAACAGTAATGGTAGAAGTATTGCCATCATACACAAAAGCCAGATGCACCCATTCGCTACCAAAAATATCATCTATTTTTGCCTCAACCCATCTTTCATCATTCTCTTTTGCTGTCTGATTGAAGATATGAACCTTGAAAAATGCCTGAGTCTCGCTATTATTATTCTCCAAGAAGATGTCGAAGTTGCCCCAGAATTTAATAGAGTTAGGGATAGAGAACAAACCTTGCGCAGAAGTATTCTTAGTGGTTCTCATCCAAAAAGCTACAGTCAAATCACCGATAGTGGGTATGTTATTTTCCAAAATAGAAGGAGTCTTGGCCAAAATGTAAGCATTTTCAGCACCTTGATAGGCCATGCCAGCGATTCCGTCTTCCACAAACTTGGCATTCCCGTTATCTGCTACCAAAAATCCCCATTCACCTTTATCCCGAATGTCCTCTTCATCAAAAGGAAGATACATCTTCAAAGGAGTAGTAGGTACTTCACCGGTACTCTCAGGGTAGTCGAAAGCAGGATGATCCATATCCTGAAAACAAGACTGCATACACAATGCAAACAGGCAAGAAGCCACAGATACTATATATTTTTTCATAAGTAGTTAGTACATTTATAGATTAATAATTGGGATTTTGAACCAATACACCATTCGACTTGTCAATTTCGTCTTGCGGGATGGGCAACAAAGCATGTCTGTCTTGATAACCGGTCTTGCCTGCAGCATGAAGTACCTCTTTAGCAATACCCCAACGAACCAAGTCGTAGAAACGGTCGAACTCCATACCTAACTCAACACGTCTTTCATGACGAATGGCCTCACGCAGTTCATTCTGATTGTTGGTCGTCACTTCCGGTAGGATTCCGATATTATTGCCACGAGCACGAGCGCGCACCATCTCCAAATAGTTACGGGCAGAAGATAAATCACCCAATTCACAAGCAGCTTCGGAAGCCATTAATACCACATCAGCATAACGTATCAAACGAATATTCACCCAATAACCTCCTTTTGTGAATTTCAAACGCATTGCCGGATCTGTATATACTTTTTTGTTAAAGTATTTAGCTATAACATCGGCATTCGAAACTGGTTTCTCGCCATAAGGCTTGTTAGCAGGTATGGACTCCGGATCGTCCTTGCCGTTGCGTATAAAATAAAGCAGGGTTTCGTCTTTTCTCGGATCACCTTCTTCAAAAGCATCTGCCAATTCTTGAGTAGCGGTGTGTTGCCCCCAACCGAGATTCCACTCGCCTGCGCCACGTACACCCTGAACGGAAGCAAACTGGCTTCCTATATCATTAGAACCTGGTTGTGATTCTGTTGCCGTACATTGCAATTCAAAAACAGATTCACTACAGTTTTCACCTTTTTCCCGGAATATGTCTTCATAAGGTGTTTTCAGATTATATAAACCGGAGTTAATCACTTCTTCAGCGGCAGCCTTCATATTCCCCCAGTCATTACGCATCATGTATGTGCGTGCATGAAGAGAACGAGCAGCTCCCCAAGTGAGACGACCTACATAAAGTTGCTCCCACGTTCTGGGCAGACTGTTTTCGGCTTCCGTAAGGTCAGAATCTATTAATTCATATATCTTTGCCACAGAAGACTTTGGAACATTTGCCTCAGCTGCATCATAAACTTTAAAGTCAATCAAAGGCACTTCACCAAAAGCGCGTACAAGGTTAAAATAACAGAAAGCACGTACAAACAAAGCTTCCCCCTTATTGACGAGGTCACCTTCTGTCAATGACGGGTTTTGGCTCATTTCATCAAGCAAATCATTTACCTTATGTATCAATGAATAGTTTTCATTCCAGTAGCTCTTAATCATCCCATTACTTGCCAAATATTCAAAGTCATCGAACATCTTGCCAGTGGCTGCTCCATCGGACAATGTGCTTCCTTTCTCTGCGTCCTCAGAACGCATACCGTGGATTGCCAATGCAGTATTGCCGCTTGTCAAATGAAAACCGCGCAACTTGGCATACATATTAAACACCTGCGTTTCATAAGTACCACCAGTCAAATCATCCTCTGTCTGCTGTCCAAGCGGTTTTCTATCAAACATATCCTCACACGAAGTTAGTGCAAAGCTTACTGCTAAAAATGCTATATAATAAAATATCTTCTTCATAGTCTGCCTTTATATAATTTTAGAAAGTCAAATTAAAACCAATCGTATAAACTGTAGGCATAGGATAGCCTCCACCATCAATACCAAACGAAATAGCACTTCCGCCCACTTCCGGCGTATATCCGCCGTTACGGCTCCAGGTCTTGGGATTCTGCACATTGGTATAAAGACGCAGTGACTGTACCTTGATACGATTCAACAGTCGTTTGTCAAAGTTATATCCCAATTCGATATTACGGATTCTGAAGAAACTGCCATCTTCGATGAAATACGTGGAAGCCTCCTGATTTATTTTGTGTGAAGGGTCGAGCAAGGGCTCCCAATTGGAAGTGCCCTCTCCATGCCAACGATTCAATTGCTCTGTGCGATAATTCAGTTGTGCATAGCTACTGCTTCCCCAATTACGGTAAATTTCATTTCCATAAACACCCATCATGTCAACAGTCAGGTCCAGATTCTTCCATCCCAAATTAACATTAAAACCGTAAGTAAAATCAGGAGTTGGATTACCTATCATTGTACGGTCATTATCAGTAATTTTGCCATTACCGTCAACATCAGCAAATTTCAAATCACCCGGTGTTACCGAACCAACCGAGTTAATCGGAGAGAAACGGATGTCGTCTTCGTTCTGATATACACCCTCAACCTTGTAACCATAGAAATAGCCAATCGGATAACCTTCGGAAACACGTGAGGGACCACTGATAATATTATAGTCTTTGTTTACCAGTGAAAGCACCTTGTTATCAATAGTGCTCAAATTAGCACCTAATCCATATCTCCAATCTTCCCCAATCTTGTCGTTCCAAGAAGCACTAAGTTCAAAACCGCGATTGCGAATCTCACCCACATTCTGTAATCCGGGAACAGTACCTGCAATACCCGGAATGGAAGTCAACATATCTTTTGTTGTTTTGTTATAATAAACCGGAGAAAGCTGCAAACGATCATTGAACATATGCATGTCAAAACCTACTTCCCATGAATAATTACGTTCCCATCCCAAAGTAGGTGAAATCAGTTTGTTGGGGCCTTTACCCGCAATGATATTGTCACCGAACACAGCTGAACCCGAACTAACAATGGTGGCGTATGCCGGATAACTGGAACCGGTATTCTGGCTGCCCAACACACCCCAAGAGCCTTTCAACTTCAAGAAGTTAATTACATTTTGGTTCTGCATAAACTTCTCTTCGGTCATTACCCAACCGGCACCGAAAGAGTAAAAGTTGTCCCAAGTATTACCTGTCTTATAGAAAACAGATGAACCGTCCCTACGGAAAGAAGCATTAAGTAAATAACGATTCTTGTAGTTATACAATGCTCTGAACAAATAAGACATGGTAAATCTGTCACTCTGAGAACCGCCATTAGTTGCCGTAGATACATCGTCGATGGTAGAGAGCCACCATCTGTCCGGGTCGTCGCCCACCAAAATGCCGTAGCCCGCAAGCTGGCTGCGTCCACCACTCAAACTGGAAGACTCATTGTAATTGGTGGTAAGACCGGCAGTCAATGTCAATCCATGATTACCAAACTGTCCGAGATAAGTCAACACATAGTCAGACTGTGCAGCAAGAGAGGTAGACTTGCTTTGGTTCACACTTTCTCTTTCAGTCAACCGTTCTTCCCCCTCCACATCGGGATTATAAACATAAATCAGCGGAGAATATGAACGTCCCTGGCTAGAAGCATAGTCCATAGAGAAAGTCGCTTTGAACGTAAGGTTCTTTAGAATATCTATCTCTCCGAACACATTACCTGCCACGCGATAGTTTTCAGACTTGTTGTGAGCACCGCGCAACTCTGTTTCAATAAGAGGATTCCACACTTGTGCACGCTGGAAGTCGGGCAGCGTATGTATCAGTCCCGATTCAAGGTCATGAGTAGGAGCAATAGGAGCAGCCTTCAAAGCACCATCCACACCCTTTGCATCAGGATACTTAGCACGAACTCCATTAAGTTGGAAACCAAAACGCAGGAAATCGGTTACACTATATTCACTGTTCAAGTTTACGGTAAACTTATTGAGCTTTTCCGTTTTAATGGAACCTTCTTCCATGACGTAACCCAAACCCAAATAAAACTTGCTCTTATCCGTTGCACCTGTAATGCTCACATTGTTATTGGTCAGAAAACCTGTCTGGAATATCTCATCCTGCCAATCTGTGTTACCAGTCCATTGAGTATAATCATAAGGGTCGCTTCCTTGAGATATCAACTGCTCGTTGTACAGCATCTTAAACTCTTCGGCATTCGTCACACCTACACGGTCATAAATAACCTTCCAACCCACTGAGGAGTTGATGTTGACCATCGTCTTCCCTATTTTTGCCCTTTTAGTGGTAATGATGATTACACCATTGGCACCACGCACACCGAAAATAGCCAAAGAAGAAGGGTCTTTCAAGATTTCCATAGATTCAATATCCGCAGTGTTCAGATAATTGATATTGTCCGTGAACAGTCCATCTACCACATAAAGGGGTTTGAAACCGTTAATGGAGTTCGTACCGCGAACACGGATTTCAGGGTCTTGTCCTGCACGGCCCGTATTCACTACCTGTACACCGGCAACCTTACCCTGTATGGATGCCAGTGGATTGGTAGAAGGCTTAGAGGCAATCTCATCCGCTTTCACAGTAACGATAGAACCGGTCAAGTCGCGTTTCTTGGCACTACCATAACCAACTACAACCACCTCATCAATGAGCTGGCTGTCCTCTTCCATCTTCACATTGATAGTTGAACGCCCATTTACGGCAATCTCCTGCTCACGCATACCTATATAACTAAAAATCAAGGTAGCATTAGATGCCACATCAACAATCTGATATTTACCATTTATATCAGTAATACTACCTTTACTCTCCTGCCCTTTTACACGAACAGAAGCGCCGATAACAGTTTCGCCTGTCTTGTCCGTAACGACACCCGAAATCGTAATTTTGTTCTGTGCCATCGAAGTAATGGCAAACAATAACATCACACATGTAATTAGTAGATTTTTCTTCATTTTGTATTGATTTAAAATTCTTTTGCAAACATACCGGAGAAGTTGATATATGTCAAAAAACAAGCTACCACAAGAGTACCACAGTTCACCGGAGGGGTACATCATTGCTACTACTGCATAACATAAACAACAGATTATAAGGAATATAAAAGTATAATAAATATTTAGGTACTATTCATATAATAGAGCAAGAAGATAGAAAAGCAAAGGGGGCTTTTATCCTATTCTGAAGTTTTTTATCCCATATTCAAGAACGTCATACCTTTCACTGCCTCAAAGCCGACCATAAGATTTCCATAACCGATTGCCATTATACGATAGATTATATATCAAGTAAAAACTGCAAAACGTTTGCAGTGAAGATGTAGACAATATGCAGCAACAATGCCATCTCAACGCAGTGGCTTGAATGCTGCATATTGCCGTCTTGAGAATCAGTTAGAGTAACTTGAACGCTGCTTTCTTTACGTCCTGGCTATTTCTGCCAATCATCACCTCAAAATCACCGGACTCGCATACAAAATCAAGATTGTAGTTGTAGAACTTCAGCAATTCGGGAGTAATCTTGAAAGATACTTTTTTAGATTCGCCGGCTTTCAGAAAAATCTTCTCAAAGCCTTTCAACTCTTTCACCGGACGGGTTACACTTCCCACAAGGTCACGAATATAAAGTTGAACCACTTCCGCACCGTCTCTCTTGCCGGTATTGGTCACAGTCACGGTAGCAGTCAGTTCGCCCTTATCCGTCATGCTAGTCTTGTCCAAAGCCACGTCGCTATAAGAGAATGTGGTATAGCTCAAGCCGAAACCAAAAGGATAAAGCGGTTCATTGTCTATGTCTATATAGTTGCTGCGGAATTTCTGGAACCATGCACCGTCGGCAAGAGGGCGTCCCGTGTTCTTGTGGTTGTAGAACAAAGGAATCTGTCCCACGTTCTTCGGGAAAGTCGTAGTCAGCTTCCCACTCGGATTCACATCACCAAACAGTACATCACCGATGGCAAAACCTGCCTCACTGCCTGCAAACCATACATTCAGAATGGCCGGCACGTTTGCCTGCTCCCAGTTCAGTACCAGCGGACGACCGGTAAACAGCACCAGTACCACTGGTTTTCCTGTTTTCAATAATTCTTGTAACAGCATGCGTTGGGTGTCGGTCATTTCAAGATTCGTGCGGCAACTGCTCTCTCCACTCATTTCCGAAGACTCACCGAGCGCAGCCACAATAACATCCGATTTGGCAGCCACAGCAAGAGCCTCGTCCAGCAACTCCTTGTCCGAACGATTGTCACGGTGTAAAGAACGTCCGAACATAGTGGCACGTTTCTCATATTCGGCATCACTCATCAAATTACAGCCTTTCGCAGTCAATATTTCGGCTTTATCGCCTGCTACCGCCTTCAAACCTTCAGCCAAAGAAGTTGCATTCTTCAATACAGCAGCCACACTCCAAGTACCCGGCATATTACTGCGGCTGTCTGCCAACGGACCTACCACAGCAATAGTGCCTTTTTTGGCCAGCGGAAGCACATTACCCTCGTTCTTCAGCAACACCAAACTCTCCGAAGCAATCTTACGCGCAACGGCACGATGCTCTTTGGTAAAGATTTGCTTCTTGGCACGCTTCACATCACAGTATTTATAAGGATTATCGAACAAGCCCAACTTGTACTTAGCTTCCAGAATACGGCGACAAGCCGCATTAATTACTTCTTCTGTCACTTTTCCTTCTGTCAATGACTTCTTGAGCGTACCTACAAATGCATCGCTCACCATATCCATATCCACACCTGCATTCAGTGCCAACGCGGCAACAGTCTGCGTATCGCCCATGCCATGGTCGGTCATTTCTGTAATTCCGGTATAATCTGTCACTACAAAACCGCCAAACCCCCACTGCTTACGCAATACATCCGTCATCAACCACTTGTTTCCAGTAGCGGGAATGCCATCGACCTCATTGAAAGAGGCCATCGCACTTCCCACACCGGCATCAACCGCCGCTTGATAGGGTAACATGTATTCATTGAACATGCGCTGATGACTCATATCTACTGTATTATAGTCACGTCCTGCCTCACCGGCACCATACAAGGCAAAATGCTTTACACAAGCCATAATCTCATCATTACGGCTCATATCTTTTCCCTGATAACCACGTACCATGGCCTGCGCAATGGCTGCTCCCAGAAACGGGTCTTCACCGTTGCCCTCGGACACACGCCCCCAACGGGCATCACGGCAAATATCCACCATCGGACTGAATGTCCAGCAAATACCGTCGGCACTGGACTCAATGGCTGCAATACGTGCCGATTCTTCAATCGCCTTCATATCCCATGTACACGACAATCCCAAAGGGATGGGAAACACCGTTTCATATCCATGAATAACATCCATACCAAATAAGAGAGGAATACCCAAACGACTTTCTTCAACCGCCTGCTTCTGTACATCGCGGATACGTTCCACGCCTTTCAGATTGAAAAGCCCGCCCACTTCACCGGCACGAATACGTTTGGCCACATTACTACTTTTAGCCTGACCGGTCGTAATCTCACCGGTAACCGGCAGATTCAACTGACCTATTTTCTCTTCCAGGGTCATCTTCTTCATTAAATCGTCGATGAAACGATTCATATCGACCGGAGATTTCTGCGCATACGCACTAACGGCAGTAAACACCAACAAGACTAAAAATGATTGTAACTTGAAAAGTAAATACTTCATGTCTTTCATGCTTTTAATTTATAGAAATATTATTTTGCTGCAAATAAAAGAAAAGCATACGACAACCTCCACATCCCGCACTACAACAAAAGTACACCCATCACTAAAAAACAAAAGAGGGAGTACAATATTAATACTTCCCCCATTAATATTCCACTGTAAAACAGTTATTTAAAATTTATAAGGAAATCAGTCAGACTTTCTTCCGGAAGCAGATTGAATTTCTTGCGCAACCGGTATCTTGCAGCATCAACCCCACGTGTAGAAATGTTGAGCAACTTCGCTATCTCCTTTGTCGGCATATTCAAGCGGAGCAATGCACAAAAGCGTAAATCTCCTGAAGTCAAATCAGTATATTGAAGTTTCAGGTTTCGGAAGAAATTTTCATGTATACGGTCAAAATTAGCTTGAAACATTATCCAGTTCTCTTCATCAGACACTATATTATTGTTGACCAAAACAAGAAGTTTATCCAAATTCTTACGACTATGCTGTCCGGACAACTTTTGCTTCTGTATCTCCTCTTTCAATGAAGTCAAAAACTCCTGATGAGCGATATTCATCATTACCACGCTGGACAATTCTTTACTTTTAAAACGCAAATCGGCCTCAAGCTGCTCCTTTTCCAACTCAATAATCTTCTTCTCTTGCCGTTCAAGCTCTGCCTGATGGACTACACGCTGCTGCTCAATCACACGGTCCTTCTTTTTCTTCACAAAGCGATAAACAATATATTGCAGCAAGGCCAGCAGGCACAACCCTATCAGAATGTAGCTTCCCACAGCCCAATAAGACAAATACCACGGAGACAAAATCTCAAAGGGAAACTCCACCGATGCCAAAACTCTACCAGTATCATATATCTCCGCCCGAAAAACATAACTTCCATAAGGAAGACGGGCATACTTTTTCTGCAAATTGCGTCCATCAGGTATCCACTGATCAGAATACCCTTCCAACCGGTATCTTACTTTATAAGTATAATCGTTATAAACCGGATAGCACAATGTAAAACTCACTGTATTAAACTCATGTTCGACCTTGACTCCCGACTGCACGACCAATGTCTTCCGTTTATCACTGAATTCCTCAGTAACCTGCATCTCTGAAATCCATAAAGAACGCCTGGTCTGAGATTTATATAACGAGGAACTATCTGTTTCAATACGGGCAATGGCATTATTCAAGCAAAGATAGGAATGATTATTTCTCTTGTCATAAACCACGCTTCCTCGTTCTTCCACAGCCAGACCGTCAAACAAAGAATATGGAATCCGAAGTTCGATATTGAAAGTATTTATCGCACACTTCACCAAAAACACAGTCCTGTCGCCCACAAACCAATAGTAATCTCCGTTCGCATGACTCACAGTCTTGATTCCTTTCAATTCCATCAATTGCTCATTCATTGTTTCATAAGGAACAATCGAATCAGTCATATCTTCGTAAGTATAGAAATATTCCCCATTAGAAAAAACTACCCGACCATTGATTTTGAACAAAGTAAAACTCCCACCTTTCACTTCTCCCAAGCTCTCATACTTCCGCACATCCTTTACCTGCTTCATATCCGAATCAATCCGAAAGCGATACAAACCATTCCTTAAATGTTTCGCCCAAATATTCCCTTGATGGTCCACTTCTATATGACGAATCATGTGGCTGAACCCACGTAAGGACCGAGTAAAGCAATACTCTCCCGAAGCAGTCTCCGTATATAAATTCAGAAGCGCATAAGCTCCCTCCAACAAAAAAGATTGTTCCTTCAATTCAATCTTTTCCATACACATCCCTCCTTTTACATCAGATACCAGCTTTGATTTCAGTCCTGATATAAAGAAAGTCCCCTTGTTGTGCCCGCAGAAAATCTGTTTTCCCCATTCATCGACGAACCACGCTTGTTCTTCCAAACCCGGAACTAATTCAGTCTTTCCATCCTTAAGCCAATAAAGTCCTTGATTAGAAGCAATATAAGCTTCATTTTCCCTTACCAAGACATCATATACCATGCCTATTTTACGAAATGGAGGTTCATAATAATAGATTAAAGAATTGTTGTGTATATAGGCAATACCTTCATCCAAAGCTGTCCATATATTGTTGTCATCATCACAATACAATCTCAAAACAGTATTGTTCTGTAGTTTATTATCCGTATTGACCTTCCAAATCAGCTTTCCCTTTTTATCCAACGCATATATGCCATCAGATATTGTGCCAACAACGTAGCAACTGTCTTTGGTCATCACCGCACGATTAATGGTATGCTTCCTGAATATATCATCACATTCAGTTTCCCATTTTTCTACCCTCCCATCTCGATACAGGAAACCTCCCTGATTACGGGTAAACATTAAAACCGCATCATCATAAGGGAGCCCGGCCAGGACATCACTATCTCCAAATGCTTTTCTGGGAATAAGTTCTTTCATTTCCCTACCGGCAAAGACATAAAGTCCGCCGTTTATTCTTTGAGAATAAAAAGTATTTCCAACCTGGAACAAATTCAGTGGAAGGTTCTTCATTCGAATACCTTCTACCGAATTTCCATTATAAAAAAAGAGAGAACCGAATGATTGAAATACAATTTCTCCTTGAACGCAAGCAATATCCCAGATTTCGTCATTATGAAACACAAAATCTTTCACCTTATTTTTCAATGAATGATATTGAAGAGTGTCATAAGGAGTACGGACAAAATAACCGAATTCTTCGTAAGAGCCTACATAAATTCTTCCATCTTCACTGATATATATAGCACGCACAATTCCTTTTGTCGGTAATTCATACAGCCGCCAAGCACTTCCATCAAATTCCAACAGCCCACTGTTATTACCGAAATACATCACTCCTCTTTCGTCCTGAGCAATGGCCCAATTCTGAATACCAGCATTATAATCCGACACTGAATAGCTCCTCACTATAGGAGAAAAAGGTATGGGTGAAGCTTGCAGCAAACTACTGAAAACCAAAAACAAGAGAAACGTTATTGCAATTCTCATGAGTACTGTTTATAGGTATTTACCAGCAAAGATAAAGCTTTTTGCGTTTTCGTAAAAACAAAATCGCAGATTATCCTCTTTTATAGAAAGATAACCCACGACAACTGACAACTCACTTTATAAGATTTCAGCAGCTTTCTGTTTTCCCAAAGGAATAGAAACACCCAAATAAGCATTGACATTCTTCGTATTCTTGCCAAAGAACATATAGTCTGTTCCCGCAAAGAAAGGCCCCAGTTTCAGTGCCAGACCGAAGGTTTTACCGGCTCCTTGAAGTACGGAATAGCTGGCAGCTACATTGAAAGCATTCGTCGGACGGATGCAGGCAGAGAAAGTCAGCTCATTCAAAGTTTTCGGCTTGGCAAAACGACCGGTATACAAGGCACCCACTACCAGCCAATCATTCAGCAAGGCATATTCAGCGCCAAGAACCATTGTAGAAGTCAATCCACGGGTACGGCTCTTCTCAGAAGCTTCCTCTGTCTTGAGCTGCAACATGTCATAGTTAAGAATCTCGCCGCTGTTCACAATATTTATGAACTCCTGCTGCGAGGCCGGGTCAAGAAGATCATAAGTCTGCTCTGCATTGGCTCGCGCTATACTGGTATTCGATTTAGACCATTTGATAAAGCCCAAATCAAGAACTGAAGCAGAAAGTGTCAATTTATCCAGTAACTTGTAAGATATTCCCAAATCAATAGCCCCACCATATCCGGCAAAACCGAAACTGCCAAAATCGATTTCATCGATATAATCACCATTCTCGTTCTCGGGAAGTTCTAACAGCTTTGACGAGTTCTCCAAAGTTGCGTCCACTTGAATGGAAGCTTTACTCGTCACTCCTGAAGAGCCCACAGAAGGAGTTTCCACATGAATCTGGTTAATGTTCAGCTTTAAGTTACCGATACCCAGCAGCATCTTCACCTTACCGCCTACAACCAGTCGGTCTGTTATATTCCTTGCAAAGCCAACGCCGACTTCTGCATAGGAATTTATCTCAAGCTTCTGTCCATTAATGGTTTCGTTAATGCCCAAATAGTCAGAAATATTGTCACCAAACTCCAGGCTACTCATGTTATTCATAAACTGGAACATGGTTTTCGGTATGGCAGCACCGATATCATTACGCAACCCCACATTGACTGACCAGAAGTTCTTTCCTTTATACCACCCGGCAGACAGAATGTCGGTACTCAAATTCACATTCAAGTTATTGATAGCATCCAGTCGGTTCATAAAGTCATTGCTCATGAAATAGTCGCTATCATCACTGTTCTCAATAATGTCCATAATATCCCTATACCCCAGGGAACTGGAGTTGACGGTAGCATTCAACGAACCTATCGCGGGAATATTCAGATAACCGCGTCCCGGCATCAAGGCCGGATTGAGCTGCATACGCTGGCTACTTCCTTCCATAAAGTAGAAAGTGCGCAGAAACTGGGCTTGTCCGGAAAGAGAGAAGCAAAGCAACAATACCACAGACAGCCATACTTTCAGAGAATTCAATCGTTTCATAACCTTGTCAATATTTTCATTATCACCTGCAAAAATATAAAACAAGTTAATACCCTACAAACAACTTAACCGAATAGCCGTGTATAAAAGGCTTATACAGAGACTATCCGGTATAAATTAAGGAGCAAATAAAAGAATCCTCTTAAGAATGCCCTTATACTATTTCATCATAAACATTCTCATTTGCTCTCGTAGCGGTACTCAGAAAAACCGGGGCTGCCTCCTTTCTTTATTGCAGAGACATTGACGTCACTGTCGGAGCACTCAACATTTCCTTGTATTTTGCCGGAGCAGTCAGTATCTTTACAGCCTCTTTCAAGTCATCATCATCTTTCAACTGCTGGATAATGCTTCCACGCTGGAAATAATAACGCTTGATGATTTCTACCGCAATCATGCTCTTGATGTCCTTGGAGAAATGGTCAAGGTCACGGTCCAGATTATGCGACAATTTTTTCTCCAGCGCTTCAAACTCTTTCGAAGCATCAGTCAGATAGCCCTCAAATTCGGCCATCTCCTTCAGGTTCTTCAGCATCTTCTCTGTCTGTTGGTCGTATTTGAAGTCCGCCTTCTTCACCATCGCCTTGAAGTCCGCATAATCGGCATCTGTAATTTCAAACTTCTCTGCTGAAGGGATGGTAGGATGTTTCAGGCAATAGTCCGTTGCATAATTGAAAATAAGATTGTCATTGACAAGATAGAACAGAATGTTGGGCAGCTTCTCCTGCTTCACCGCAATGTCCGGAGTCACGCCTCCGCCATCACGCACTTCACGTCCGGCAGCCGTATGGAACACGGTAGTAAGGCTGTCCGGAATACGTCCCACACTGCCGTCCTCATTCCGGTGCTTGTAGTCGATAGCCTGCACACAACGGCCGCTGGGAATATAATATTTAGAAGTCGTCAGCTTCATGGTACCACCGTATGGCAACGGACGGGTGGTCTGCACCAATCCCTTACCGAAAGTACGGTTACCGATAATGACCGCACGGTCAAGGTCCTGCAAAGAACCCGCAAGGATTTCTGACGAGGAAGCCGTTCCGCCATTGACCAGAACAGCCAAAGGAATTTCCAAATCCAACGGTTCACGCAACGTCTTGTAGGTATTGCTGGCTTGCTTAATCTTGCCCTTTGTCGTCACAAGTGTTTTTCCGCGAGGCAGAAAGAAATTGGCTATCTCTATGGACTCATCCAGCAAGCCGCCTCCATTATTACGCAGATCAATCACCAACGAAGTCATCCCCCGCTTCTTCAAGTCCAGAAAAGCCTGCTTGAACTCCTTGGAAGGATTTCCCGAGAAGGTGCTGAGATTGATATAACCTATATTATTATCCAGCACCGTATAATAAGGTATGAACGGCAATTGGATGGAACGGCGCACAATGTCGAAATCCAACGGTTTCTCTGTACCGGGACGTTGCACTTTCAGCTTGAAGCTGGTACCCACTTGTCCGCGAAGCATCTCGCTGACTTCCTGGTTGTTCTTTCCGGCAAGGTCTTTTCCGTCAATTTCCATCAAAATATCTCCGGCTTTCAGGCCTACATCGGCAGCAGGCATATTCTCGTATGGCTCAGATATCATGGAACGTTTCAGTTTCGGATTCCAAGTAATCACAGAACCTATACCACCATAGGAATTCTTCAGCATCTGCTCCAGTTCGCTTTGGTCATCTTCCGGATAATACTCCGTGTAGGGATCCAGCGAGTAGAGCATGGCATCAATGCCTTCACGGATAGTCTTGTTCGGATCAATCGTATCCACGTAGAACATATCCAACTCTTTCACAATGGAATTGAATATATCCAGATTCTTTGCTATTTGGAAACTGCGGCTATCACCACTCTTAAACCCCCAAAAACAAACGGCTCCCGCTACAATCAGCAAGGTAACCATCCAGCGTATCTTTAAAATTCTTCTCATAATATGTCTATGTGATAATATGCTAATTAATTAATAAAATTTCTTCCTTGATTTTTTCCCATTGTGCTGCCTGAAGCTCCGTACCCACCACTTGTATCACATCTTTAGAGAGAAGGGAGCCTATCTTGCCACATTTCTCCAGCGAATAGCCACACGTCAGTCCATACAAGAAACCTGCTGCAAAATAGTCGCCCGCTCCTGTAGTGTCCACCACTTTCTCTACCGGAGCCGCTTGTACCTGCACCATCTCTGTACCTTTACGAATCAGAGAACCACGGGCACCCACCTTTACAATGGCTATGCTACACATTTTGGCAATGATGTCCAATGCTTCCTCCGGTTCCTTACCAGTAAAGGCCTTTGCCTCTTCTTCATTGGCAAAAACAATATCCACATATTTGTTGACCAACAGAGAGAAAAATTCAAGGTCTCCTTCTACTATATTGTAGCTCGCCATGTCCAAACATACTTGTAAACCGGCCTCTTTAGCCAGCTCAATGGCACGGAGAATCATATCATGGTCTTGCACCAGATACCCCTCTATAAACAAATAAGCATATCCTTTGAACATATCCAGCGAAAGATCTTCCGCTTTCAATGTAGAAGCCGCCCCCAAATAAGTGCCGAAAGTACGCTCTCCATCAGGAGAAATGAACGTAGAGGCTACACCGGACGGAAGGGTAGTGGAAAGCAATAAATCCGCCTCTGTCCCATGTTCCAGCAGACTATCCCGAAAAAAGTTACCGTAAAAATCATTGTTTACTTTTCCGATAAATCCCGTACCTGCACCAAGGCATGCCATTGCCCGAATCGCATTTCCGGCAGAACCTCCGTTAGCCAGATGTGTCTTTATCCGGCTGAAATATTCACTAATTTTCAAGAACTTATCTTCATCAATCAGAGTCATACTTCCTTTCGGGAGCTGCATCTCCGTCAAAATATTATCATCCTCAATGATTGCCAGTGCATCAACCAAAGCATTGCCCAACCCAATTATTTTATCCATCTTCGATATTTTTTTTGCAAAGATATTGCATATTTCAAAATATCCTATTACTTTTGCAGCGCATTTGAGAAAAAACAACATTCTTCCTTAGCTCAGTCGGTTAGAGCATCTGACTGTTAATCAGAGGGTCCTTGGTTCAAGTCCAAGAGGAAGAGCGAAAAAACTTGAATGCATATTCTTCCTTAGCTCAGTCGGTTAGAGCATCTGACTGTTAATCAGAGGGTCCTTGGTTCAAGTCCAAGAGGAAGAGCGAAAAGGTTCGTCAATCAAGCGAACCTTTTTTGTTTTCCCACATTATCCCACACAAAAGACAAACACTTCTATTTCATTTTCAAAGATTTAACATACATTTGCCAAATGTAAAGTAAGGAATTTCATAAAAATACCTGTCTTTATTTATTAGAAAGACATATCTTAATCCAAGCACCAAACTACAATGAAAACTCTTTTATTCTTTTTAGTCATAGGATTCAACCTATGTACCGCAGGTAAAGCACAAACCTCTCTTGTTTCTGCGCGGGAAAAATTCCGCCACCATGAAATATCCGTCAGTTACGGCTTCCTCCCCATTACCGATGCTAATAGTATAGCCGAAGAGTTTATTGCTCCGACAGCAAGTTTTGGAATCTATACACGCGAGAAGACCAGCTATTACGGCGCTCTGAACATCAGTTATATTTATAGATTCAACCGCAAAATCAGCCTGGGCGTAACCGGAGGAATAACCGGTAATAGAGGAACGGCCAGTAGCCTTTATGAAGTTTTGGATGAAAACACCAAAGACAACCGAAGGTATCTGTATGTTCTTCCCACCTTCCGGTGGCACTGGTTTACCCGCCCCAAATTCTCTCTGTATACCTCAGCAGGGCTCGGTGCCTATTTCCTCCGGAACAGTTTTGGAGGAGAAGTCTTTCACAAGACAAAATTCTCTTATCAATTCAGTTTCCTAGGCATCGAATACGGAAGCCGGTTTGCCTTCTTCACAGAATTCGGAGTAGGATATACCGGAACAATCGTAGCAGGCGGCCGTTATCGTTTCTGACTTATGAGGCCGCCACCGCCAGTGTCAATACACTGATGCGCACGCCCTCCACTTCCTTGAGCGCATCGGCACAAGCCGTAGTGGTGGCACCGGTAGTCAATACGTCATCTATAATCAGTACATGCTTCCCTGCAAAAGCATCAGCACGACGCAGACAGAAGATACCGTCCACATTCTCCCACCGTTCATAAGAGGATTTACGGGTCTGCGTTTCCGTATGCTTCATACGGGCAACGGAAGCAGTATCTACGGGAATACCGGTGACAGCGGAAATGCCGCGAGCTATACATTCGCTCTGATTGTACCCGCGCATTTTCTGCTTACGCGGATGCAGAGGAACGGGGACAATGACATCCACATCACCGAAGAAACCGGCAGTCGACAACTCCGCCGCCATAAACCGCCCCATCACTTCGCCAAGGTCTTTCCTCCCTCCATATTTCAACTGATGGAGAATGCGGCGGAAATCACTCCCTTTATGGTAAAAGAAACAAGATGTGGCATATTCCAGAGGTATCTTCCCCCAAAACATACGTTCCACCGGATTGTCCTTACGAAGATGATAGTTTGTCCGGGGCATATCCATATTGCACTTCATGCAGATGCCCTCTTCACCCTCTTGCAAGATAGCACCACACACGGCACACTGACGCGGAAAGAAGAGATGGACAAAAGAAAAGAACCAGGTTTTAACTATGTTTTTCATCGTATAGTATTAAAAAAACGGCAACAGAGCAATACACTCCATCGCCTTGTTTGCTATAATGGCGAGACCTCACCTGCCAGCTTCAAGAATAACGGATGCAGCAGTCCGTTAGTGGCAATGATATGATGTCCGTCCAAAAAGGCGTCACTACCGCAAAAGTCAGTGATTCTTCCACCAGCCTCCAGCACTATCAGCGCCGCCGCAGAAAAGTCCCATTTGCCGATAAACGCCTCAAGCCAGGCATCAAAACGTCCGGCAGCCACATAGCAGATGGCAAGCGCAGCGGAACCAGTCATGCGGATGCCTGCCACACGCCCGTAAAGTTCATGAATCAAATGCTCACCGGTACGTGCATACCGGTCGGAATTATAAGGAAGTTCCGTCACTACAAAGGCATCCTCCACCTGCTGGACAGACGAGACCTCCATCCGTTCTCCATTCACATAAGCGCCACCTCCCTGCCAGGCATAAAAACATTCATCCCGGCAAGGGTCATAAACAACTCCCAGCAGCAGAGAATCTTTGTCGCGCAAAGCGATGCTGACACAATAGGGGGCATTATCATGAATATAATTCGTTGTCCCATCCAACGGGTCCACTACCCAACAGTAGGGTTCATCGTGATAGACAGCAGAACCTTCCTCTGCTATAAATCCAGCCTCGGGAAGAAGCTCCCGAAGCGCAGCCACCACTCGTCTCTCCGACTCCTTGTCTACATAAGAGACATAATCATGGGCTTGTTTCTTCTGTACCGCTTCCCGGCTGAAGTTTTTCCACTCTTCTTTCAAGAAATATCCGGCTTCACGGGCTATGCAGCAGACAGACTCTGTCAATATCTTCAAATCCTCCATTTCTCTACATATTAGTTCCCCGCAGCCTCTTCTGCCTGCCGGTAAATAAGCCGACCGCGCTGGCTGACCGTCCATCTTCCATCTTCCAAACGCACATTCTTTGTATCATCATCTTCCACATTCCAAGCATATCCCCCCGAAGGAAGACCACGGCGCTCCAGAATCTCGTTCGGCATTTCCTCTTCCGAAAAGAACAGTTCCACTTGGGTAGAATCGGGACTGAACACCAGAAACAACACCTTCTCCGCATCATCCACAGCGTTCATACGGACTCCTTTTTCCCACAGACGGATACAGTCTTTCTGAGCCTCACTCCAGGTATATCCGGCAGATGCAATGCAACCATGCTTATCCTTATCACCACCAACGACATGTACCGTATCGGCTTGTTCAGCAACTTCCACAGTCTTTCCCTTCTTGCTACCACAAGCCACAAACAGCGCTCCGGCACATAGCAAGCATATAGATATTCCTCTTACATTCATCTTTTCTCTTTTTAATTGCTTTTTGCTTGACAAAGTTAAGAACAAATCGGCAATTTAAAAAGTTTCTTTTCCATTATCATCAGTGCTCCGGCAGTATATTCCAAGACTTTGCAAAAGATAAATCCACAAACAAGAATCTATTCAAGTTCTATACTATAACTTTATCGCACATTCTACTTGCATGCTTGCATAGACACATATAGCAACCTACTGCACAGAGCATTAAGTTATGTAAGCAACCACCATGCAAGTATGTAAGCAGATTTTGCTTACATAACCGTGTCCTCTTACAAAAAAGCAGGCTTCTCTTATACAAGAAGCAGGTCCTCCTTGCACAGAGAAGAGTACTTTCCTACGCCAACACCACATCAAAAACAGTTGCGCACAGTTGTGATACGCCTTCTTCACATTAATGAGAAAGTTATTCCACAACTGTGAAGAAAGCGTTCCACAACTGTGCGCAACTATAAACTACAAATATCCGGATGACAAACAGCAGGTATTTCAGCCAAGAAGTGCCCGTCCCTTTTACTCCAGCTTACAGTCCTCTTGTGTTCAACTGTAGGAAATATCCGTCCCAGAAGAGTAGAGCAGAAAAGTTTGTCACACTTAACATCATATTACAGCCACATAACCGGAAAATATGCATAATAGTACAGTTCCCACATTTCTTGCTTTTGAATTCATTAACAAGTTCTATAACTTTGAACGGCTAAGACTCTGCCCAATCATATGTTTTCACAGTGAAATAAGAGGCAAGTATCAGCAACAATTAGACAGACATATAGATTCATGCAAAGCAGCATTCACACTTTATCTTGTGGAACTATACTCCATGGCCATTCCTACAACTACCAAATTAAAGGTGTATTAGGTCATGGAGCATTCGGTATAACCTATTTGGCTTCAATTTGCCTGAAAGGCGAATTAGGCATCTTGAATAGCAATGTATCCGTAGCCATCAAAGAATTTTTTCTACAAGATGTAAGTGCCAGAAGTTCATCAGGAGATATTTATGAGCCATCTCCCAATAGCATTGCATACAAATATGGAAAGAAATTTCAAAAAGAGGCCTTAAACCTAGCTCGCCTCAACCATCAAAACATCGTTAAGGTTTTAGAGTCTTTTGAAGAGAACAACACCTACTACTATGTAATGGAGTATATCGAAGGGAGCAGTCTGGATGCATATATATTGGAGAAAGGAGGGCTGCCGGAAAAAGAAGCGCTACAATATGTAGAGGAGATAGGAAAAGCATTGCAATATATGCATTCCCAAAAGATGCTGCACCTTGACTTAAAGCCTAAAAATATCATGCGACGTACTGATAACACTTTGTTTCTGATAGATTTTGGGCTATCCAAACAAATCGACAAAAACGGAGAACCGGAATCAAGCACTACTATTGGCCTTGGTACTCCCGGTTATGCCCCCTTAGAGCAAGGTTCGCAAGAATATGGGAAAATACTCGCACCCACATTGGATATCTACGCTTTAGGGGCCACTCTCTTTAAAATGCTGACAGGAAAGACCCCGCCCAAAGCCTCTGAAATACTAAATGAAGGATTTGCAGAAGAAGAGCTACGGCAAAAGCACATAAGCGCGCAAACAATATCGGCCATAAAAAAAGCAATGGCCCCCATGAGGATAAAGCGCCCTCAAACAGTAAATGAGTTCGTGGCTTTAACCCATAGCACTACGAACTCCCATACTGATGAAAGTGCCAAACACACTTCCTACAATAAGCAGCATGCCACATATCAAGGCATTGCCTTTTATTACGTCCAAGACGACAAACTGGTTTATTTTCTGAATGACAATATTTATGAACTGCCCCTGGAAGGAAAAACACAGGTAGAAGAGATAATAGAAAAGCCTATAAATCCGGTAATTGTACATTTCAACACCTCACTGGATGCATTCATCAAGAAAAATCGCCAGTCTATACAAGACAGCCGTTTCAAGGTCATAACATATAGGAAAAATCTGTGCCATTATTTTGATGTATTAAGATTTATCAACAAGTACTTTGACAACGATAAAACATCAAAGATACGGGTTACTGAAGAAATCCATATCGCCTCAGCGATACCTTGCATCATCCATTCAAATGACATGCCTATCTGCATCTGCTCCAAAGAGGAATACTGCATTGCCGAATACGGAGAAGGCCTTTATGAGGCCGAATACTCCGGAGTGGGAACTGCTGAAGAGCACATCTTACAAGAATATGATGTAACATCTCCCGCCATACCTATGACCGATTTAGAACTATACTGGAAATTCTTGCCTAAAGCCCTATCTATATGGTATTCATCTGTTATTGGCCAGATAAGTTCATTTGCCTTCCTTGATTGTCTGCCTTTTAAAGTATTGGCGGGGTATACACTAGAGAATCATGTCAGAGAATGCTCTTTTTTATGCAATTTCTGCAGCTTCCCTTTAAGGCGCAGCGCCACATTTCCCGGAGACGGTGACTCCTACTTTATGGAAATAGACAGTAGACGTTTTATCATTCCGCTAAAGGATTATTTAGGATATTCTCCTGAAACAATAGAAATCACCATCGATATAAGTTACTTTTTATGTGACATCATTATCGAAGATGTAAAGTACAAAAAGCGAGTAAAAATTCCTCTAATCGGATTAATATCAAACAGCTATACAGAAGAGGATACATTAAAAACAAATAATAAATAAGTTACAATGGATACGACAACCAACTTCTTGTTTTTCAATTCACGCGATGAGCTTCTTAGATTGGACATTTCCAAGATTGTATATTTTGAGTCTGATGGAAATTACACCAATATAATACTTACGAACAAGCTACGCGGTATTATTTGCTTGAATTTAGCCCAGACCGAAAAAGTCCTTGAAGAGCGACTGAAAGAAAAGGCACGCTGCTTTGCCCGTATCGGCAAACGGTTCATCATTAATCTGAACTATGTTTACCAGATAAATGTCATCAAACAGCGACTCGTTTTAAGTGACTATTCATCATTTGCATTTCAACTGGAGATTTCCAAAGAAGCACTGAAAAAACTGAAAGAAATATTCCTCAATATAAAATCTGCATAATAAAAACAATAATGCCATGGAACTTATCATAGGAAGAGAAGCCGGTGCATCCCGCCTGCGTATCAGCATAAACAACCAAGACCGTTTTTGGGGGAACGCCAACAGCGTACCCAAATCCGTCAGCCGCCAGCACTGTAAAGTGGTGACCGATGACAAAGGAGGCTATATCATTACCAATCTGAAACCCGAAAACGTCACTTACGTCAATGGTGTGCAAATCGAGTCCAAGCACATTTCCGGAAAAGACCGCATAGAGCTGGGGTCAGACCGTTACTTCATGGATATAGCGGCCATTATAAAAGGGCTGGGAGCATCAATACCCAAATCGTTCTCTATCCGTCACCTACAAGAAGTATGGGACGAATTTCACGACACCAAACTCCAGATACAGATAAAAGAAAAGAAGTCTGCAGCAATCCGTTCTGTAACAGGCGTATTTTCCATGTCTGCCATTTTCTGCGGATTTATTCCGGGCATTGCCGACCTGCCGGCTTTGCGTGTCATTCTATATTCTGCAGGACTTTTATTGGCCATCTATTTCTTTGTGATAACCTACCGGTCATCTTCCACACTTCCCAGGTTTCTGGACGACCTTGATAAGAAATTTCATAAGGACTATGTATGCCCCAACCCGGAATGCCATCATTTCATGGGATATCAACAGTATGACGACCTGAAAAAGATGACGAGCTGCCCCTATTGTAAATCCAAATTTACCGAGAAGTAAGAATCCCTTGAAAAATGAGGGATTGATACCTTAAACCGCAGGGTTTATGTAGTATACTTTTTGAAATTTGCCATTGCATGCCTCTCTTTATATTTTTGTTGCAGAATAAGTTATAAACCATTAAAAATGAGCAACTATGAAGACTAAAAAAACAAACCAGGAAAGCACAAATTCCACACAGAAAAATGTGGGACAGAAAAGTTACAATTGGCAAAATGGCGCCAGCTCATCCATCGGAGCTGCAATAGGCGTAGCGGCCGGTTCAATGGCCCAGACAGCTTTTGCAACAGAGCCAGTCACCGAAGGACCGGTACAGCCTCCCCACACTGATACCCCTACAGTAACTTCGGAAGTACCTTTAACCAATGAGCCAATTGCCCCTCAGAAGCCTGATACCCCTGCCACACCTATCATGCCCGGAAACAGCAACGATGAACCGCATAACGAAGATACCATCAGTGTGGTCTCCTATGAAACGGTTACGTGCGAAGACGGCTCGCAAATGGATATAGCCGGTGTTATTGTCAACGGACAAGAAACTCTTGTCGTTGACATCGACCGGGATGGAATAGCAGATGCCATGGTGGCAGATATGGACAATAATGGAATAATTACAGACAATGAGGTCATCAATATAGAAGAGGCAGGCATTCGCATGGAAGGATTGTCTATGGCAACCACACAAGCAACCGACGTAAACGAGGATGCTACATTGCTGGCAGACAATGACCCAATACCCGACTATATAAACGATGCCGACGTAACCGGCTACATGGCCTAATTCTATTCATCACACTATATTTACTAAAGCTATGAAACGAACAAATATAATCACATTCATCCTATTATTGGGAAGCACCTCCCTGCTCTACGCACACGATTTCACCGTCACCGGAAAAAGTGGAGAGAAATTCTTCTTCAACATTGTAGATGCAAAGAAACAACATGTGGAAGTTACCTACCAAGGGAACATCTCTGCCCCCCAACCCTCTCTGTATACCGGTGAGATATCCGTTCCGGCAAGGGTAAAGCACAACAACACGATATACCGTGTTGTCGGCATTGGCAAGAAGGCATTCAGTAATGCAGCTTCCCTAAAAGGCATTGTACTGCCTTCCGGGCTTTCGTCCATAGGCGATTTTGCCTTTGAAGGTTGCAGCGGATTAGAGAAAATCGTATTTCCCGGCAACAGCGTCCGCTTTGGTGAAGGAGTATTCTTCCGGTGTACAGCAATCGGGCAGGTAACGTTGGGCAGCGACTGGACACAAGTGAACCTCAAAATGTTCCGCTGGAGTGACCGTTTGACCTCCATCGTCATCCCGGCAAAGCTCATCAGCCTGCAGAATTTGAAATCATTGAAACAGTTGCAAAGCATAGAAGTGGATGCCAATAATCCAAACTTTACTTCCATAGACGGAATGCTCTATAACAAAGACAAAACAATTCTGTTAGGTTGCCCCCGCGGACGCTCAGGAAAGATACGTATTCCCGACGGCACCACCGCTATACGCTGGAAGGCTTTAATCGATTGTCCCAATATAACCCAAATCGATTTGCCTGCTTCATTACAGATACTCTCGTACCGGGAGTTCTCCCAGATGGAACACCTGGAGCAAATCATCATGCGCAGAACAGAACCGATATCCACCGCAGAGCTCAACGGACAAAAAGTATTCCTGATAAAAATTGCCGGCAAGCTGAAAATCAAACTGCTCGTCCCCAAAACAGCACTAAGTTCCTATAAAGAGGCACTTTGCTCCACAGAAGGAGAATATGCTGAAGTTTCGGCCAACACTCCCGAAGGATTCCCACCCGAATATGCCCTGATACCTTCAATAGTGGAACCCACTAATATGCTGGGGAAAAGCATGTTATCCGGAGTAAAAGATTTTTCAAAATATGATAAACCCTAAATATACAGAAACAATGAAGCCGCAAAATATTATAATCGCCTCGTGCCTATTACTGATGTGTTGTATCATGAGTAATCTGCACGCATCCACATTCCACCCCCAAAATGTACGCAGTAATAACGACACAATTCAGGCCGTCAGGCTAAAAGCTTTGAGTGCTCAGGAAAAGTCTCTTCAGAAGAAGATACAGGAACAAGACAAAAAGCGGAATGCCACCTACAATGATGTCTCCACTGAGACAATGGAGAGATTAAATGACCGGCAAGACTCTATCTGCCTGGATTTACGTTCCCAACTCGTAACGATACAATTAGAAATGGCAGAAATAAAGAAAGAGAACTTGAAAAAAGTACTGAATAACTGGGAAAAGAAAGGGAATTGATTGATATGCAGTTGATAGAGGGCACCCTTCTACAAGAGGGTAAATACAGAATAGAGGGAATACTTGGGCAAGGCGGCTTTGGCATCACCTATTTAGGATGGCAAACAAGACTAAACCGTAGGGTAGCCATCAAAGAGTTTTTTATGAAAGAGTATTGCAACCGCAACGCCGATACGTCACACATTACCATCGGGACGGAAGGAAGCCGTGAACTCGTAGCTCGTTTTCAGCAAAAATTCATAAAAGAAGCACAATCCATTGCCGGACTTAACCATCCTAATATTATCCGTATACATGATGTGTTCGAAGAAAACGACACAGCTTACTATGTGATGGAATATATAGAAGGAGGTTCTCTGCAAGAATATGTGACGCGATACGGTGCACTACAAGAAACGGAAGCGCTGCATTACATCCATCAAATAGCAGGAGCATTGAACTATATCCACCAACGGCAGATGAGCCATCTGGATGTGAAACCTGGAAACATTTTGCGGAGAGAAGAGGGAGAAGTAGTGTTGATAGACTTCGGACTATCCAAGCGATACGATGAAAGCGGGCAACAGACCAGTACTACTCCGGTAGGTATCAGTACCGGATATGCACCAATGGAACAATATGTAGCTGGAGGAGTGCAAATATTCACACCAACTACAGATATTTATTCATTAGGTGCTACACTCTATAAATTGCTGACAGGAACGACACCGCCGGCTGCCAACATTGTGTTCGATGACGGACTACCAGCCTTACCCGCAAACATATCGGCAACTACCGAACGAGCGATTCGTGCTGCCATGCAACCCAAAAGACAACGTCCACAAAGCATAAAAGATTTTTTAGAATTGTTGAATAAACCGGAAAGAGAGGATATTACCATCATTGCCAAGAAAGAAAAGTTGCCTCCCCCAAAACAGCCCTCCAGCAGTAACAAGTTACCCATATTTATAGGGGTTGTCGTCGCACTTTTGTTAGCAACAGTTGTCTGGTTTACTCAAAAACCAAGTGATACCACTCCTCTTAAAGAAGAAGCCTTTGCTACGGAAGTAATTCCAACTGAAAACAATCCGGTAGATCTTGGCTTGAGTGTGAAATGGGCAGCCTATAATGTCGGAGCATCTTCTCCCGAAGAATACGGAGGACTATATGGATGGGCGGACCCGACCGGAGAAAAAAAAGCAACAAATAGTAGCGATTCTCTCAGTGGCACTCCCCCTTTCAACATCAGCGGCACTCAATATGACATTGCTCGTGCTAAATGGGGAGAGAAATGGAGGCTACCTACACAGCAAGAATTAAAAGAATTATCTGATAAATGTATATGGAAATGGACTGAATACAAAAAAGTTGCAGGCTATATGGTAACAGGACCGAATGGAAATCGAATCTTCCTCCCTGCATCAGGATACTGCTACGCTTACGGTGGAACGGTATATGGTCGAGGAAGAAATGGCCGCTATTGGTCAGGAACACGAAAGACGGCTAATAGCACTTCTAGTAGCGCCTCCAGCCTCGTCTTCAGTATTAACGGCTGGAGTCCGTTGTACAGCGACTATTGTAAGGAGGGAAATTCCGTTCGCCCCGTATCAGAATAAACTGTTATAGTTTGCATTATTTTAATTTTAAATTCCGCCAAAATAAAAAACTATGCAATTACAATCAGGTTCTTTCCTTCAAGGAGGAAAATACAAGATAGAGTCCATATTGGGACAAGGTGGCTTTGGAATTACTTACCAAGCCCTTCAGACCGGATTGAACCGTCAAGTAGCCATCAAAGAATTCTTCATGAAAGACTACTGCGAACGCAATGAGAAGACTTCACATATCATTATGGGTACCCAAAGTAGCCGGGAGTTAGTAGAACGATTCCGCCAAAAGTTTATCAAAGAAGCCCAAATCATTGCAGGATTGGCGCATACACACATTATATCCATCTATGATGTATTTGAAGAAAATGACACAGCTTATTACGTAATGGAGTATATAGATGGCGGTTCTTTAAAAGAACGGATTGAAACCAATGGAGCAATGTCCGATTCTGAAGCATTAAGTTATGTCCTCCAGATAGCTGATGCGTTGGAATATCTTCATCACCGTAAAACCATGCACCTGGACGTAAAGCCATCCAACATTCTGCTTCGGAACAATGGAGAAGCTGTACTAATAGACTTCGGTATATCCAAACGTTATGATGACACCGGTAACCAAACAAGTAGTACGCCAATCGGTATCAGCAAAGGATATGCACCTTTGGAACAATATAAGCAAGGTGGAGTAAAAACATTCTCACCAGGTACAGACATTTACTCTCTCGGAGCAACATTGTTTTATTTGTTGACAAGCCAACAACCGCCAGAGGCCAGTGATGTGAATGACGAGGGACTGCCAGCATTGCCAACAAAGATAAGTCCATTGATAAGAAAGGCCATACAAGGTGCAATGCAACCTCGATGCAAAGATAGACCGCAAAACATTAATGAATTTCTCACATTATTGAATGAAGGGATAAAACCTGGTTTGGAAAATGAAACTACAATATTAGATACCCCTAAAAATGAATTTGTAGCAAAAGAGCATCCTTCTTCCATTCCAAAGCCTCAACGAATTTTCTTATTTAAAAAAGAATGGCTTTGGGGAGTTATAGCTCTAATCCTTATATTATGTACTATTTGGCTCAGCAGAACCAACAAGACGAGTAATATCGCACAAGACAACTCTTTAGCTATTGGGCTTGACAGTACTGTATCCGACAGTGCTATACTTACATCGCCTATATCTATGAATAATTCGGCTCTGCATGATTCATCTATTCGGTATGAGAACTCTAATACAGAAATTGGGCAAACAAGAACCAATGTTCAACACAATGAAATCTCAACAGATCAAATTGTAGATTTAGGTTTAAGTGTAAGATGGGCCGGGTGGAATCTCGGTGCCTCAACTCCTGAAGAATATGGGAATTTATACTACTGGGGAGATTCCACGGGAACAGCCAGCAGTGGACCTACCTCTATTAACATTTATGATTTTGATGATATTTGTGGCTCGGAGTATGATATTGCCCGAACTCAATTAGGGAAATATTGGCGTATGCCAACAGCAAAAGAATTCATGGAACTTAGAGATAAGTGCAAGATAACATGGACCACTTACCAAAAAATAGGGGGATACAAAATTACCGGACCCAACGGCAACAATATATTTCTGCCTGCTGTCGGTATCAAAAACGGACAAAATATAGAAAATCGCGGTTCCATAGCATATTATTGGACTGGTTCCGTAGCTTTAATAGGAGGGGGATTTGTCAAATTCAAAAGAGGACGCGCTTTCCTATTGAAAGATTCAGTTAGGGTTATGCCCAATAATGTTGCACTCCCCATTCGCCCTGTTATCCCCAAAGAAGAAAAACAAAAGAAAGAAGAGCAACAAAGAAAGAAAAAAAGAAAGAGCCTTGAAGAACGAGTTCCCAAATTTGCATCTTCTCCAGCAGATAGATTTAATTCAGAGATTTGTTACAATTGTAACATAAATAATAACAAACAATCAACTACTTAATAATATGAGTAATATAAATAATTATGCACTTAAACAAAATACCATTTTATATGGTAAATCACATACCTATACCATAGAAAAGATATTGGGTCAAGGCTCTTTCGGCATCACCTACTTGGCTATGACCCAAGTCAAAGTTTCCGGAGCATTGGGTGAACTCGAAACAACCATACAAGTTGCCATCAAGGAGTTCTTCATGAAAGACATCAATGGACGAGAAGAAAATACTGTTACTTGTGGAAGCAGAGGAGGGGTCTATTATGACTACAAAAAGAAGTTTTCGCGCGAAGCCGAAAACCTGAGTAAGCTGAACCATCCCCATATCGTTAAAGTGCTGGAATACTTCGAGGCCAACAACACAGTCTACTACGCCATGGAATATGTAGATGGAGGAAATCTGGATACATACATCACACAACAAAAAGGCTTGACGGAAGCAGAAAGCATTATGTATGCCAAACAGATAGGAGACGCTCTATCTTACATGCACGCTCATAAGATGCTTCATCTGGACTTGAAACCTGGAAATATTATGCTCCGTAAGAATCAGGAAGCCGTACTTATCGATTTTGGCTTGTCCAAGCAATATGACGAAAATGGGAAACCGGAAACAAGCACTACAGTGGGAAGTGGTACCCCCGGATATGCACCGATAGAACAGAGTAATTATCATGAAGGTAAAGACTTCCCGGCAACGATGGACGTGTATGCGCTTGGTGCAACTATGTATAAGATGTTGACGGGAATCCGTCCACCAGAGGCTTCAGAAATATTGAATGACGGTTTTCCTGCATATGAGCTACAAAAACATCAAGTAAGCGATTCGTTAATAGCCAGTATCGCAAAAGTCATGTCGGCTATGAAAAAAGACAGACCGCAAAGTGTAGCCGCATTTTTAAGTATATTGAAAAATAAGGATACGGAAACAACTCCCAAAGAAGATATAGGAATAACGCTGGAGGAAGCTACGGTTATCCAAACATCCGCCAATGAAGAACAGACTATGCCTTCAAGTGACGACATATCTTCCCAGCCCCACCCCAAAAATCTAAAATATATTATTCTTGTCCTAATAGCTGTTCTGTCTATTGGAGGAATTATAGCCTATATTACTTCCAGAACAGGTTCCAACTCCGATACAGATACAGAAACAGAATGGCTGTCCGCAACAGACACTGTAACAAATTCTGAACCGAATAACGCATCATCAGTAACAGTACATGCAAGCACATCTGCTGAAAATATAAACCCGAATTCTCATGTAAAAGAAAATGCAGCGACCGGGAATGTAGAACGCCCTGCGCAACAAAACACCGAAACAGCAAACCTGAGTGCCATGAGTGCCAATATGCCTCCAAAGAAAAAGAACGGCTTTAAGGAAACAGCCAAAGCAGCAGAGCAAGGGAATACAGAGGCCCAATATGAGTTAGGAAGAATGTACTTTCTTGGTCGGGATGTCGCAAAGAATGCTACTGAAGCTGAAAAATGGTATCAAAAAGCAGCAAATCAAGGAAATGCAAAAGCCCAAAATGAACTGGGGAACTTGTATTATACGGGACTTAATGTTACGCGAAATTATTCGGAAGCAATAAAATGGTATCAAAAAGCAGCAGAACAAGGAAGTGAAACTGCCCAAAAAATCTACGCAAACTTGAGAATGAGTAATAGAGTTCGCGTAGAGATAGCAGGTACTTCCTTCTATACGATTATTTCATACAAGAATCGCCATCTGTATATAGATTACCATTTCAATTTCCACCAAAATAAAAAGCTATGCAATTACAATCCGGCACTCTCCTCCAAGGAGGAAAATATAAAATAGAAACAGTCTTGGGACAAGGCGGCTTTGGCATCACCTATCTTGCCACACAAGTGGCCTTAGAACGCAAGGTAGCTATTAAAGAATTCTTCATGAAGGAACATTGCAACCGTGACGTTGCAACTTCCCATGTATCAGTCGGTTCACAAGGCAGTCAAGAATTAGTAGCACGTTTCCGCCAGAAGTTCGTAAAGGAAGCCCGGATGATAGCCGGGCTGAATCATCCTCACATCATTCGTATCATTGATGTGTTCGAAGAAAATGAGACAGCCTACTATGTAATGGAATACATGGGAAATGGCTCTCTTGCAGAATATCTAAAAAGGAATGGAGCAGTCAGAGAGTCTAAGGCCCTCCATTATATCTACCAGCTGGCTGATGCCTTAAAGTTTATTCATCAGCACCAAATGAACCACCTTGACATAAAGCCAGGGAATGTATTGTTAGACAATAATAACAACGCCACCCTTATAGACTTTGGACTATCCAAACGCTATGACGGTGAAGGGCATCAAACCAGTACAACCCCTATAGGCATCAGTGCCGGGTATGCTCCAATGGAACAATATAAGCAAGGAGGCGTCAGCACCTTTTCTCCTGCAACAGATATCTATTCTTTGGGAGCAACTTTATACAAGCTCTTGACAAATGAGACTCCACCTGATGCCAGTGATGTGAATGACGACGGGCTTCCTCCACTTCCACCGAGTATATCCCAATCAACGGCCTATACAATTGAGAAAGCCATGCAACCGCGCCGTAGAGACCGTCCACAAAGCATTGATGAATTTTTATCGTTATTGACTAATAACAATAAGCCATCAATGCAGTATAATGAACCTCAAATCCGCAACTAAGCTCTTCAGCGTCCTTCTTGCGTCTAAACGTCCTCTCAT